>JAVYAJ010000177.1:0-15687 GCA_032229885.1 Candidatus Anammoximicrobium sp.
CGCCGAACGGGTCGGCGGCGGCCCCGGCGTTTGCGGCCGGTTGGGCTGGCATCGCGGCATCGTCCGCGGCGGGCGGGGCGGCGGCCCCGAACGGATCCGCGGCGGCGGGCGCAGGCGGCGCGGCAGCACCGAACGGATCAGCGGCGGCCCCGGCGTCCGCGGCCGGTTGGGCTGGCATCGCGGCATCGTCCGCGGCGGGCGGCGCGGCGGCCCCGAACGGATCCGCGGCGGCGGGCGCTTCCTCCGCAGCCGGCATTTGAACGGGTTGCGCAGGCTCGGCAAACGGATCTGCGTTATCAGCAGGCGCAGGAGCCGTAGCGGGCGCGCTGGGCGCGGCAAACGGATCGTCCGCCGCCGGCGCTGTCTCCGGCGCCGTCGCGGGCGCCGTCGCGGGCGCCGTCGCGGGCGCTGTCGCCGGCGACGCAGCTTCGGCGGCTGGCGCCGTTCCCGCGCCGGCCGCGAATGGATCGGTTGCGTCCGGCGACGGTGGCTGTTGTGGCTGAGGCGCCGAGGCCGCGGGCGTTCCGCCCCGCAGGACGCGCGGCTCGTTCCGTTCGATCTGCTCGTATCGTTCCTGTTTTTCCTTCACCTCGCGAAGGCGCATCGCGAGCCGAGCACCGTAGCGGTACTCTTCCAGCGCCAGTCGTTGCGGGCCTTGCACACGCTGCAAGGCCTGACCGACGTTTAATTGCACCGCCGCGCCGGACGCTTCGAGTTCGGCGCCCTTCTTGTAATCGGCCTGCGCCTCGTCCGGTCGCCCCAGTTGCGCGTAGGTCAAGCCTCGAAAATAGTAGCACCGCGGATCGTGGCTTCCTTGGTCGATCGCCGCGGTGAACAGTCCGTGCGCGCGGTCAAGATTGCCGGAGAAATAGGAATGCACGCCCTGCCCATACATCTCTTGCAGTAGGGAATCTTGCCCGCGACCGATGGTCGCCGCCGACCCCATCGCGCATAGGACGGCAATCCCGAATGCGAAACACCTGGCCATAAGTCAGTTCCCCCGCGTAAAACCATTTTTCCGCCGGATGCGTCTGAACGCCCAGCGCTCACGACCGACCGAGGCAGCGACGCAGGTTCGCTGCGCGAATCGAGCATTCGAACCGATTGTAGTCGCGCGGCGGCTGGTCACAACTCGCTAAGCCACCGACCATTTACTTTAACTAATGGAAAACGGCGCGGCAATTATCCAGTTTACGAAAATAGCCTCGACCAGCCGGACCGTGTCTGTACGGCCAAGAATCGTCGAAACGGCAAAGCGAAGTTTTGGAATCGCGCAAAAAGAGGGAATATTCACCCTGTGCCGGATCTTACGTTCATGGTCGACTTGCACTCCAGAGACGCGCGCCTTCGACGGCCGGAGTTCCTCCGCCATGAAAAGCCATTCCGAGCCGCGCGAAGTTCGAGCCTCGACCAACCACCGCGAGCGGCCTAACGGCCCGTCCTCCGGACAGAGCGCCGATCGACCGAGCCATTCACTCGAGATACGGCTTCAACCCACTGACCACTGACCACTGACCACTGACCACTGACCAGATCGACCGAGCCATTCACTCGAGATACGGCTTCAACTGTACGAAGTTCAGGATCAGCTCTTCACCCGGTACGGCCGCCGTATCGTGGAATACGACGCTTTGCGTCGCGGATTTGGCGCGGAACACGAGGCGGTGGAGGTTGATCTTGCCGAGGTGATCGGGATCCTGGGTACGATGGCGCCCCCGTCGATCGACGTGAACGAAGCTCCGTGCCGCAAGGACCTCGGCGCCCTCGAGCTCGACGTCGATTCCATAGCGTCGTGGGTTGTGCTTATGTTGGACGACGTCGTTCAAGTCGGCCGTGACGAATTGCAGGCAATACGCCTTGCCGACCTGTAGCCCGTGGGCGATCTGGCTGAGGCGATTGGGCTGGCCATCCTGCCGCGCCAGCACGCACACCGTGTCGCCCGCTGAACCAGCGCCCCAGCGGCCTTGACAATTCTTGCCATATCCGGCAACCGCGGCCGGGCGGATGGCGTCCTTGGCGGCCGCCGAGACGGTCCATTCGTTCAGACCATCGGCAAAGTCTCCGTTGGCCAGAAAGCCGGGCAGGTACTTGAATCCATATTGGTGCGACAACATCTCCTTGCGACCCTCGACCGCATAGTGCCGCATCAGTTTGAACGACCACCGCACCAATTCCTCGTCGCCGTAATACGTGCCCCAGTAACCGGTCGTGGCCAGCCCCGCGAAATCCGGGCTGTTGGCGATCAGGTTGACCTGCATGTCCAGGTAGTACTTGAAATCGACCGCCGGATTGTGCTCGAGCGAAATGATGGGGATCTGGTTGAAACTGCCGAAGATGATCCCGGTTCCGGCGGCCGCGTTCGGCACAAACGCGTTGAACTTCCGCATGGTCTCGCCGACCTTCTGGTCGAGATGCCGAGCCGCGGTCGCCTCGTCGGCTTGCGGATGACAGTAAGCCTCGAACAACAGCCGGCCGCGGCCTCGCGAGGCGTTCAGACAGGCCGACATAAAGTCGGTGTGCAGCGAGACGATGCTCGGTTGCCCGACGATCCAGGTATAGACCAGGCGATCGTCGGGGTTGTTCAGCCCCCACAGCGCGGCGGCGTAAGTCGCCAGCGTCGAGCGGCCGAAAAACAGCTCGTCGCTGGTAAAGCCCGCGTACTGCGGCTGGGTCATGCCGGCGTGTCGCTCCATCTTCTGGCGCATCGTGTCCGCATCGTCGGCATGTTCCACGTTGTAGCTCGCCAGCCATTTCAGCCCACGCGTTTGCGCTTCGATCAGCGCGTCACCGCGCAGATTCCCGCCGTTGAACGTGGTCACCGCCGGCAGGATGTGTTGTTTGGTGAATGCCCAATCGTAGGGCCCGTTCTCGCGCACGAACGAGTTGGTGCACGGCGGATAGTCGAAAATTTCGGGAATCGAGCGGACGATCAAGCGGGCGTCCGCGCTGCTCCCGCCGACCGTGATGCGATGGCCGCCGCGAGCCAGTTCGCGAAAGGCTTCGTGCCGATCGGTCGCGGCGGTGATCACCGGCTGGCCGTCGTCGATCCGCACCGCGAGTTCGGGCGCCGCGACCTCGGTCGTCACGGCCACGAAAATCCAACCGTCTCGCGGGTTCACGAACGAGAAGGTCTGGTCTTCCGACGTCTTGCGCAGCGGTTGGTCCAACAGTTCGGAAACCAGGCTGTTCAACGGCTTGACGCCGCTCGAGTCGACGGCGGGGATGTCCACGATGCTGATCGCGAACGTCCGCCGCAGGACGGCTTGCTGCGTCTCGCGATGCCGGATCGCCGCCTCGAGCGAATAATCGCCGCGTGGCAGCCCTTCGAGCCGCACCCGGATCTCGCCGTCCTTGATCGGCAGCGTCCGGGCGGCTTGCGATTGACCGCCGACGGCGACGACGCAATCGTACGCTTCGCGCGGGGCGGGCAACGAACCGAAGAGCCTGAACGTCAACCGCGGATCGTCGTGGGGAATCCGGTTCAGCAACGGGGCGATGGGCACGAGCTTGGGGCTGGCGATCGAGGTCCATTGCGACCGTGAATTGGCGCGTCCTTGCGCGCTGAGCGCTTCGAGCTTGACGTCGGCAAAATAGATCTCGCCCACCGGGTCGATCGCGTACATCGCCACGCCGTAGCGGTTGTCCGTCGACGGGAAAAGGGTGAAGGTTCTTTCGACGTAGGTCCAATCCGAGTCGGCGGGCAGTTTAGTGATCCCGCTCGAAGACACCCACCCGGCGTTGTGCAGGATCAGCCCCGCCGAACGACTCTGAAAACCCTGGGTTCGGATATAGCCGCTGAGCTTGTACGGTTCGCCGGCCACCAAGGCCAGATCCAGTTGACGCACGCTGAGCGTGCCGGTCGTCGGGCCCTCGCCGCGCAGACCGATCGCGGCCAGCTTGCCTTCCGGACCGCCGGTCCGATCGTAGACGATGTTCGTGGTCGAAGATCGGCTCCAGAACTCCGGAAAATCCGGCTGGTCCGTGTCAAAGCGGCCATCGATCAGCAGGTTGCCGTCCTGCGTAGCCGCGGCACTGGCGGCGCCCACACCCACCCCACACAACAGGACGGCCACCGCCGTCGATCGCAGCAAGCGCATCATCTCGTCCTCGTGTTTGTTTCAGTTGTCTTCCGCACTCGAACCGCGCGCCCTGCAAACGCGCAGGCCGCGATGTACAAGACCGTCCGGTGTGCGCGGTTCGCGAACATCGATCCGCGACGCAGTCGCGGACGACGTGGGCCTGCGCACGATCAGTCGCGGCCAGGCGCCGACCGATCCGGCGCGCTGGCCGACCGTGACGCTTCTAGGTCCCGCACGACCGTCAGTGTACGCGACGGCGCGGCCAGCGGACAGGCAGGAAAAACGATTGGCGGCCACAACGGCCCGAATTATAGTGGAACGGCGCGGCCGGGCCTGGCGCGAGACCGATTCGAGACCTCACGGATCCGTTCTCGCGACTCGCTCGAGGCGTCGCTTTGACGATGCGCGAGTCCAGCAGCAGAACAGGTTCGGTACAGATGGCACATAGACTTCGACTCGTCCCTGCCCGAGCGGCAATCGCCTGGGCATGTCTGGCCGCGCTTGCGGTGGCCGCCGAGAAGATCGAGATCACCTCGCCGGCGGACGAGTTCGGCTTTCGAATTGGAGACGATTACTGCCTGGCCAATTATCGACAGCTCGTGACGTATTGGCGCAAGCTCGAACGCGAGTCGCCGCGGATGCGGGTCGAAGCGATCGGCCGCTCGGAAGAAGGCCGCGAGATTCTGATGGCGATCCTCTCGTCGCCCAGAAACTTGAAAAGGCTCGATCACTACCGCGATATCTCACGCCGTCTTGCTTTGGCCGAAGGAATGACGGACGACGAGGCGCGGCGATTGGCCGTCGAGGGCAAGGCCGTAGTCTGGATCGACGGCGGCCTGCATGGAACCGAAGTCTTGGGCAGCCAGCAATTGATCGAGACCGTCTATCAGATGGTCAGCCGCGACGACGACGAGATGCGCCGGTTCCTGAACGACGTGATCGTCCTGTGCTGTTGTCCCAACCCCGACGGACTCGATCTGGTGGCGGATTGGTATCTGCGCGAAGCGAAGCCGAGCAAGCGGTCGTTGAGCGGGCTGCCGCGGCTGTATCAGAAGTACATCGGACACGACAACAACCGCGACTTTCTGATGGTTACCCAGAAGGAGACTGAGGCGGTGTGTCGTGTCTTCTTTCAGCAGTGGTTCCCTCAGATCGTGTACAATCACCATCAATCCGGGCCTCCCGGAACCGTGATGTTCGCGCCGCCTTTTCGCGATCCGTTCAATTACAATTTCGATCCTCTCGTCCCGTTGGGAATCGATCTGGTCGGCGCCGCGATGCACAATCGGTTCGGCGCCGAAGGAAAGCCCGGGGTCACCATGCGCCGAGGGGCGAATTACTCGACGTGGTGGAACGGCGGGCTGCGGACGGTGTGCTATTTTCACAACATGATCGGCCTGTTGACCGAGACGATCGGCAACCCAACGCCGATGCGGATTCCGCTGCAGATCGACCGACAGCTTGCCTCCGCCGACTTGCCCTTTCCCATCGCGCCCCAGGCCTGGCATTTTCGCCAGTCCATGGACTATGAATTGACGGCCAATTGGGCGGTCCTCGATGTCGCCTCGCGTCATCGCGAGCAGTTCCTCTGGAACGCGTACCGGATGGGCCGCAACTCGATCGAGCGCGGCAGCCGCGACCACTGGACGGTGCGCCCGCGGCGGATCGAAGCCGCGCGACGGGCGCTGCAGCAGAAGACATCGGACCCAGACGCCTCGGCCGAGCAGGCAAAGCCCAAGGCGGCATCCTCGGCCGCGCCTGCCGCCCAGCGCAAATCATCGACGTCCACCGACGCCTCGAGCGACGTTCTGCGGGATCCGTCCGAGCGCGATCCGCGCGGTTATATTCTGCCGGCAGACCAGCCGGACTTTCTTACCGCCACCAAGTTCGTCAACGCGCTGATCAAGACGGGCGTGACCGTCGAGCGGGCCGAGACCGCGTTCGACGTAGCCGGCAAGACCTATCCCCCAGGATCGTACGTCGTGCGCACGGCCCAAGCCTTTCGGCCTCACATCCTGGACGTGTTCGAGCCTCAAGATCACCCGAACGACATCCCGTACCCCGGCGGACCGCCCACGCCTCCGTATGACAACGCCGGGTGGACGCTCGCCTATCAAATGGGCGTTCAGTTCGATCGCGTGCTGGACGGTTTTTCCGGACCGTTCGCCCGGATCGCGGGATTGGTTCGGCCGCCGGCGAACGTCATGCCGCCAGCCGAATCCGCCGCCGGGTTCCTCTGCGAGTGCGTGACCAACGACTCGTTTCTGGCCGTCAATCGCCTGCTCGGCCAGCGATTTCGCGTTCAACGGCTGCGGCAACCGCTGGCGACCGAGGCGAAGACGTACGCGGCCGGAACGTGGTACATTCCCTGCACCGCCGAGACGACGGCCTGCGTCCGGCAACTGGCCGACCAGGTCGGGCTCGCTTTCTTCCCGATCGACCAGCCGCCCGCGGCCCAGCGCGCCGACCTGCGCCGCCCGCGGATCGGGCTGTGGGATCGCTACGGCGGCTCGATCGATTCCGGTTGGATGCGATGGCTCCTGGAACAGTTCGAGTTCGATTTTCAGGTGGTCTATCCGCCCGAGTTGGATAGAGGCGGATTGCGCGAGCGTTACGATGTGCTGATCTTCGTCAGCGGCGCCATCCCCAATTCCTTGCCCAGCGGACGGAAGGCGACGGACGAAAAGACGATTCCAGACGAGTATCGAGGCCGGTCGGGAAGCATTACGGCAGACAAGACGCTGCCGCAGCTCGAGGCCTTCTTGGAGGCTGGGGGAACGATCCTGACCATCGGCGCTTCGACGTCGCTGGCCCGTCATCTGGAAATCCCCGTCCGCAGCGCGCTGGTGGAGATGGGCTCGGAGGGCGAGCCAAAGTCGTTGGGCGCCGAAAAATTTTACGTGCCCGGCTCGGTGCTTCGCGCGCGCCTCGACACGGGCAATCCGCTAGCCGCGGGGCTGCCCGAGCAAATCGACGTCTTTTTCCGTCAAAGCCCCGCGTTCCAGTTCGGCCCCGAGGCTTTGTTGCGCGGCGCCCGTCCGGTCGCGTGGTTCAACACGGCCGCGCCGTTGCGCAGTGGATGGGCTTGGGGGCAGCAGTATTTGAACGACGCCATCGCCATCGTCCAGTGCCCGGTCGGCAACGGCTCGCTGGTGCTGTACGGCCCCGAGATCGTCGCCCGCGCCCAGTCTCACGGCACGTTCAAGCTGCTGTTCAACGGAATCTATAGCGCCGCCGAAGTGGCCGACAACGCTGAATCAGCCGACGCCGCGGGATCCGCTGCGACTACTGGATCGGGCGACAGCCCCAGCCCCCCGACATCACCGTGAATCTGGCCATCGCCGGGAGCGGTGGGCAGAGGCTTGGCAGACTCCGTCCAGCAGGCGGGATCGCGAGGCGACCGCGTGTCCGCGGTGGGCCGCGTTGGTCGCGACCCGCCGATCGAGCCCGAGACGAACGGATGGGCAGACGCGTACCACGGTTGCCGGCGGCTCAGCCGAATCTGGCGACCAGTCGATTGACCAGCGGCGGGCACAGGCGGTCGCACCAGACCAGCAGCTTGCCACCCGGCGTGAGGATGATTTCGTGCCGTCCGCGTCGAATCGCCTTGACCGCGCGGCGGGCGACCGCGTCGGCGGACATCGCGCCTAAGGCCCGCCAGGGCAGATCTCCCTTGTTTTCCAACACGCTGTCGAAGAACTCGGTGGCCGTCGTCGCGGGGCTGATCACCAGCACGTCGATCCCGTCGGCGGCCAGTTCGGCCCGAATTGAATCGCTCAAGCCGTGCAGGGCAAATTTGCTGGCGCAGTATTCGCTGTTCTTGGGGATGCCGCGGTGTCCCAGGACCGAGCTGACGTTGGCGATCATCGGCCGCCGGCCGGCCTTCAACAACGGGACGGCGTGACGGATCAGTTCAGCGGGGGCAAAAAAATTGACTTCCATCACCCGCCGCAACCGCGCCTCGGAGGCGCGGGCGAATGGGCCGACCGCCCCGACGCCGGCGTTGTTGACCAGCAGGTCGAGCCCGCCCAGTTGCGTTTGGGCTGTGTCCAGCAACTGGCGGCGAACCGCCGCGTCCACGATGTCCCCGCAGACGACGTGGGCGACGCCGCCGGCGCTATGGATCTGCTGCTGGAGGCTCGCCAAAGCCTCGTGGCGGCGGGCGGTCAGCACCAATGGTGCGCCCTGCCGGGCGAGTTCGAGCGCCAGGCTGCGGCCGATTCCGCTCGACGCGCCGGTCACAATCGTCCGCAGGCCGCGGATCTTTCGTCTGCTCATACGAGCTGCATCCTTTGCGCCATGGTGCGACGCGATCAATCAGGGACCTGAGGACGATCGCGCACGGTTCGCCCCGCCTCGCGACGGGGCCGACGCGTTTTGCCCGCGACGGCCTATCCCGCGTGCGATCGCGCGCGGCGGTTTGCGGAACACATCCGCGGCCGTCTCCGGACGGCGTGGGAGTCTTTGGGTACGAGCGGCCTGCGCCGTGCGCGCATCCCGGATCGTGGTCGTGTTGTCGGTGGCAGTTGGTGTCGGTGTTGGCGTCAAGCCATCTGGCGACCGGTCGGCGTCCGTGGCCGCGTCCGGACGCGACGCCGGCGCGATTCGGTTGTGGCCACTGGCCCGCGTTACGAACTGAAGGCTGATGTTTCGGTCAAAGCCCGCGTCTCGTCCAACTCGGCGACCTCATCAGCGCCGGCGTCCGTCAAGGTGACCGCGTCGCGACGGATGCGGATGGTCGTCTCGTTTCCCGAAATGCGTCCCAGATATTTTTCGGGAATCCGGCAATGGATGATCGCGCGGCGCTCGTCGAACCGTTGCGACAGCACTTCGCCATGCGCAGCCAGATAGGCCATCAGTCGCCCGTTGTCGATGCTCGTTTCGACATCGACATCGCGGAAGGTGCGGCTGAGCGCGTCGCTGACGGCGAACGCCAGACGCTCGAACCCCGCTTGCTGCTTGGCGCTGATGGGGATCGCGGCCGGATAGCGGTTCAGCAGCGCGTCCGCATGGGCCGTCGAGGGCAGCATGTCCATTTTGTTCAGCACGAGCAGCGTGTCTTTTTCCTGGATGCCGATCTCTCCCAACACGTTGTACACCGCGCTGATCTGGTCGCACACGGCGGGGTTGCCGGCGTCGGCAATGTGCAGCAGCAGATCCGCCTGCCGCGACTCTTCGAGCGTCGCTTTGAAGCTGGCGATCAGCCGGTGCGGAAGGTCGCGAATGAAGCCGACCGTGTCGCTCAACAAGACGGGCCCCCAACTCGGCAATTGCCAGCGGCGGGTCCGCGTGTCGAGTGTCGCGAACAGCTTGTCGGCCACCAGCGCATCGGCTTGCGTCAAGGCGTTCATCAACGTGCTCTTGCCGGCGTTGGTATAGCCGACCAGCGAGACGGTCATGTGATTGCGGCGCGCCGCCACCTGCCGCTCGCGGCGGGCTTCGATCACGCGCAGCTCGCCGCGCAGATCCGAGATGCGTTTTTCGACCAGCCGTCGATCCACCTCCAACTGCTTTTCGCCCGGGCCGCGCATTCCGACCCCGGCTTTGATTCGCGACAGGTGCGTCCACATGCGTTTCAACCGGGGCAGCGCATACTCGAGCTGGGCGAGCTCCACCGCCAGGCGGGCTTCGTACGTCTGGGCGCGCGAGGCGAAGATGTCGAGGATCAACTCGGTCCGGTCGATGATCTTGACCTGCAGTTCCTTTTCCAGGTTGCGGGTTTGCGCCGGATTCAGATCGTTGTCGATGATCACGACGTCCGCGTTGACCGTGGCCACCAACTGCTTCAATTCCTGGACCTTGCCGCAGCCCAAATAGGTCGTACAGTCCGGGGTCGGACGTCGCTGCAGCAGCTCGCCGACGACGATCGTCCCGGCCGTGGCGGCCAGCCCGCGGGCCTCGTCGAGCGGGTCGTCGGCAACGGGGCCGTCCGGCACGATGACTCGAGCCAACACGGCGCGCTCGCGCTGAACGCTCTCCAAGCGATGGTATTCTTTCACGTTGGTTCTTGGCCCTTCCGACATTCCTCCAGACACTCGCGAATCACCGCCATTTCGCTGCCTCGATAGAGCTGCACCTGCTGGCCTCGCCAGAACTGTGTCTCGCTCGGCTTGCAATGGAGCACTTTTCGCAGCCGCAACCAGTTCACCTGGATCGGCGTCAGGCCACACCGGCTCGAGGCCCGCGTCAGCGTCAGCCACTCTTCCTGTTCGGGCAACTGGTGTTCGCGCAGCCGAAGCCACAGTTCTTTGTGCCAACCCGCCAGGTTGTGTTCGGACGGCTCGGACTCGAAGCACCGTTGTCGCGAAGCCTTGCGACGAGCTTCGCTGCATTCGACCGAGCAGACCTTTTGCGCGCGGTGCTCGAGGCGGAAGGCCTTTCCACAGTATTTGCAGATCTGCTCTTGCGTCACATGCGGGTGCTGGACGACGGATTTTCGTTTCAGATCCCGCCGCAACACGACCCAGACACCGCGCGAGTTCTTGGTCAGCAAACCTTGGTCTTTGAGCAGCTTGCGGAGCGAGTTCGGATCCGTCCCCAGCTCTTGAGCAGCTTCGCGGAGCGTGGCGTACGGCTGCTTCCGCGGACGCACGATCCGATCCCCGAAGCGCTTGCGGATCTTTTCGCGGATCTGGCGCGCCCGCTCGCGGGTCACGTTGAACTCCTCGCCGATTGCCGCCAACGTGGCCCCCGACTGGAGCAACTCGACGATGCGCTGAAAGTCTTTGCTATTCTTGTCCGTCCAACGTGTCTGAGGCCATCGCGAATCCACTTTGCCCTCCACCACCAGTTGACTGACCGTCTCCATGACGCGGCTGAAGGGGACCCCGAGCCTGTCCGCGATGTCCTTGTTCTTGAGTCCTTGCGCCCGCAGTTCCGCAACCTGAGCCTGAAATGAATCCACCGCACCCTCCCATTGCACCCACTCGACAACCGGGATGCCCAACCTGACGCCAACCCACGGCAGACGGAAACGATGCCGGGCGTTGCGCGATCTCGACGGCCGTAGGCTATCCGGGCTTTCGAACCGTTTCCTCCCGTCGCCGCCGTCGCCCTGCGTTGTCGCGTTTTCCGCTGCCCGCGTCGGGCGAAGGCAGCCTCGAATCACGTCCGCGGCCCGCGCGTGTCGAAGGCGAACGCGAATTGCCGCGTCCCAGTCTGCCGCCACACCTGCGCCCGCCGCACTACCCGCTGCCGCGTTGGCGCTCGCCTGGTCCTGGTCGGCGCGATCGATGACGGATGGCGACTGCTGCGCGTCGCGGATTCCCAACGCGCATCGGTCTGCGCACTTCCGAATGTCGACAGGCTTGACAAGAGGCGGACTCCAGCACGTCCAGACTGCATCCTTCGACGGGCGATGCCTCACAACGCACGCGTATCTTGCCCGTCCGCGTGAGTATTATACCTAGATCCCTGCCGGTGTAAAGTACCTTTTGCAGGGGAGCGGTGGATTTGCCGGGCGACGCGGCGCGGGCCTGTGGGCGACGGTCATTCGGGACTGAACTTCAACGCTCGCAGGTTCACCGGCTGCCAGCCATCGGCGATCGGTCTCACGGCCACGCGCGCGACGCCGGACGCGAGGGACAGCCGGCCTAGCTCGACTTTCTGAAAACGTCCGTAGTCCCCGCTGACCGGCGCCTTGGCCGTCAAGGACTGGGCGCCGACGACGATCTGAAAGGAACCGCCGCCGATCGCAGCCAACTCGGCCGACACCGTGAATGTCCCCGCCCGCGCAAAGTTGACGTTCCACTCGACCCACTCCGCGGGGTCTGTCCAAAATCCGACGTTGTCGCGCTGCGCGCCGGTTTCGTAGCGCACGTGCGAGCCGTGATACTCAGCTTCGGCGGCGGTCAACACGATTGCCCCATCGGCTTGCGGGCCGATGGCCACCGGTTCGACCCGCGGCGCGCCGGCGATCTTTATGACGACGACGCTGCACACCGGATCGACAGCCGCGCCGGGCAGGCTGACCGTGACGCCCGCGGCCGTCGCCTCGACGCCCAACGGCTTTTTCTCGGGATCGGCCAGCAGATAAGCCGCCGCAACCTTGTTCTGCAAGCCGGCCAGACGCAACCGCCCGTCGGCCGGCCAGTGAAAGACATGCGCATACAACACCGTGCCGTCGGCCGATGGCCGTTGCGTACAACGGCCCCAGCCCAGACGCTTGAAGGGACTGGCCTGCGTCCCATAGATCGACTCGCCGTTGACGCGCAACCAACGGCCCATCGCCTCGAGCCGTTCGACGGATGGCGGCGGAATAAGACCTTCGGCGGTCGGCCCCACGTTCAGCAAATAATTGCCGCCCTTCGAGGCGATATCCACCAGGTTGCGGATCAGCGTCTCGTCGCTCTTCCAATTCTGGTCGTCGCGCTTATATCCCCACGATCCGTTCATGGTCATGCAGGATTCCCAGTCGACGCCGGCTAGACCGGTCGCCGGAATCTGCTGCTCGGGGGTTCCGAAGTCTCCGATATGCTCGCCCTGGGTCAACCCTTGCATGCCTTGCCGACCCTTGCCCACGCGGTTGTTGATGATCAGGCTCAGTTTGAGCTCGCGCAAATAGCCGTAGATGTCGCGGGCGTCTTCCTCGGTGTACCAGTCGCACCACTCGCCGTCGAACCAGAGGACCTCGGGATCGCAACACGCCAGCAGTTCGCGGAAGTGCTGCTTCATATAGTCCATGTACTGCGCCTTGCGGCCCGGCATGATCTTGGTCGGGTTGTAGGCCCGCTCGCTGCCGCGCGTCTGGGCCGGGTGATGCCAGTCCATGATCGAGTAGTACACACAGAACCGGATGCCCCGCTTGCGGCACGCGGCGGCCAACGGCTTCAACAGATCCTTGCCATACGGCGTGGCATCGACGGCGTCGTAATTGGTTGCGGCCGTGTCGAACAGGCAAAACCCGTCGTGATGCTTCGAGGTGATGACGATGTATTTGACGCCGGCTTGCTGGGCGATCTGGGCCCATTGTTCCGGATCGTAGCCCGTCGGGTTGAACTCTTTGGCCAGCGGCTCGTACTCGGCGATCGGAATGTTGGCCGTGTTCATGATCCACTCGCTGGCGCTGGGGACCGGCTGTCCGTTCCAGCGGCCGGCCGGGACGGCGTACAACCCCCAATGAATGAACATGCCGAAGCGGGCTTCGCGCCACCACGCCATGCGGGCCTCGCGCTGCGCGGCGGTCTCGAGGGTCCATTTCGCCGGCTCGGCGGCGCGCGTCGCCACCGCGATCGTCAGCGATCCCAGCCAGAATGCACAGCCGCAGCACACTAGTTGTCGAAATCGGGTATTCATGCGTTAAATCCTCGCGCTGGAAAATTGCTCGTCAGACGGATACGCTCGACGGTCGACTCGCCTTATTTCGTGGACTATGCCGCCCATCGCCGGCCGGATTCTCCCGTCCCAGCCGTCACGGCTAGACCGCGGGCCGTGCACGCGGAACGTCTGTCGGCCCGTAAACGGCCCGGCGAGACGCGGTTCGCACAGCACATCCGCCATGCGACGCGTTCGTGCACCAGTATAGCAACCGTACCCGGATGGATGCGAGTCTTTGGTTTGGTGCGCTCGAAGCAGACCCCGGCCGACCATACGCGCAAGGATCCGCGATACGTTGGACAAACGCATCGCCCTGCACGCGACCCGAGACATCGACGCGGGCCACCGACGCGGGCCGAGCCGGGCAGGCCAGATCTGTGCGACGTCAGATCGTCGTGAGAAAACGGATGGGACTAGATCGCTCGAAGGCGACGCCGAAAAGAACGATGAAAACGCCGCGAGTTGCGGCTGAGGTTGTGGGCGCGATAAGGAAGCAGGACGCGGAATCGCTCGGATGGGCGCCGACCCGCACGTCGAGCTGCGTGACGGCGCAAGCCCACGGTCAGCCCAAGCCCACGGTCAGCGCACGATCGCCGCCAGCGCCGGACGGCTGGCCTGTCGAGACATGCGCCGTCCGAAGTCGACCGAATGCCGCCGACCGACCCCATGCATGATCGGGTTGCACACGGCGAGGGCGGCGGTTCAGCGGTTGAAGGAGAACGATTCTCGTCGAGCCGATCCGAAAAACGCGCCGCCCGCACGCCCACTCGTGCGCGATCCAATCCTAATTTCAGGGTTATCGCAACCGCCAGAGCACGGAACCTCCGCTATCTGACAATCGCGATTGGCCCCAATATTTAGCCTTGACAACGCATTAGGGCACCGTGACCGTCTCTGCTCCTCGCACCGAGCCCAATGCGGACCACGTGGCCCCGTCGATGTTGTCGCTCAGGAATTTCACGCTCCCGTCCAAGAAACTGAAATTGCAGCCCGCGGGATGGAAGCTCGTGGCGGTCGCCGTGTTTCTCAGTTGGAATCCGCCCAGGTGACTGTTCGGCGTGGCGACTCTGTTGACGGTAAACCAGGTGCTGAAATAGTAGGGGTCCGCCCAGCCTCGGCCACGGTGCAGAGCCCCGCCGGCGTCGGCGGTTCCCGTGTCTCCAAAAGTCGGCCGATCCTGCGCCGTCTCGCCAAAGGCCAATGTCGTGCTCGTTCCGTCCGTGATGCTGGCAATCTTGAGCCGAGGATCTGCCGGAGTGCCCGCCTCTTCAAGAATCCCCCAACGTTGTGCGAACGCGCCCATCAAGGTCGTGTTGCCGTGCCGGCCACAGCCACCGTAGCCGTGGTCAGACCCCGCGGCCGGATAGTTGTGCGGATAGACCTGTGGCAATGGCGAGGGCGCCGCGCCACCCCAACTGGGTGTGCTTCCAACCACGACGGTTTGCACCTGCCAACGGACGGCGGCAGGGCACAGGTAACCGGGAATCGCCTGATCGATGACCCCGGCCTTCTGCGCAAACCAGGGAATCTTCATGTCGTATTGATCGTACAGCGTCTGCTGTTCGACGTAAGGCAGCAACATCGTGTGGACCGTGTGGCCCGGATGATAGTCGGCATTGTTGCAGCAACAGCTTTGACCCCGGTAGGTTTCCGCCCCGCGCGGAAGCATCCCACGGGTCACATCGATGTAGCCGTGCAGCGCCAACGTGATCTGTTTCAAATTGTTGCCGCATTGCATCCGCCGCGCGGCTTCGCGAGCGGCCTGGATGGCCGGCAGCAACAGAGCCACCAGGATCCCGATGATCGTGATGACCACCAGCAGCTCGACTAACGTGAATCCCCGCAGTTTTCTCATAACCAGCATCTCCGGACCAGAAAGTGAAAAAGAACGGACAAGACAACAAAACGAAACGATCCCGACGGTCCGCCTTCTGGGAACCGTCGGCTCATGACAATTATTTTTTACGCCGCGCCAGCTTGATGTCGTACACCGCCGGCTCGGCCTCAATCCGGACCTGCAACGGGTTTCCATCGGCAGGCACTAGGGAACTCTCCGCGGCGACTCTTTCGCCGCCTGCCCCTTCACTGGGCTCGACGACAATCACTTGATACTCGCCTGGGTAGATTTGTTCGATTTTGTATTGGCCGCCGGCGTCCGCCATGGTCGTGAAGGTGCGATGTTCCGCGGGGACTGAGCCTAGCGCGGCCAGCAGCCGCAATCAAACAAGGGCCAAGAAAATTTGTCAGTTGTCAGTTGTCAGTTGTCAGTTGTGTGGTTCCCGTATGCGCGCAC
>JAVYAJ010000178.1:0-3723 GCA_032229885.1 Candidatus Anammoximicrobium sp.
ACATGGCGAGGGCCGAAAGGATAGCGTCCGCTACGGTGTAGTCGCCGTCCCGTTGTCTGGCATCGGGGAGTTGCTTGACACGCGGACGCAAGACGTGCCGGAGAAGGTGATCTAAGCCGAGCCGTTTTCGGGCTCGAGGGATCTCTCTGGCGTCGAGCATGACGAAGCTCCTGAAAGCGCCGTCTTGCTCGTCATAAGGAGGGCAGCCTCGGTTTTGGCCCTCGATGTCTTGGGAACCATCTGCACAGTCATCCAGTTTATTTTTGCGTCGATTCCCGAACAGGCAAGCGAATTACCAGCTTACGAACCGCTAGCAGTGCCAGCTGCGATTTTCCCCACGCGCCAGATGTTTTTTCCATTCGCCGGGAATTGCTGATTGATGATCGTTTGAGCGTCGGACACGCCGTTTCCATAGGTTGCGGCGTCGATGGTCGCAAAGGTGGTCGTGACCTTCGGGATGCCACCGGGGATGCCGGGATTCCAGGTGGTCCTTTGATCACTCGGGATCAGGCCGCCGGGATCGGTCGAATTGGTCGTGGCGTCGCCGAAGCGGACGGTCCCAAACTTGGACAGCTTGGGTGGGGGTGCGCCGGCCCCGGCAGGCGCCCACGCAATCAGGCCAATCGCCGTGATCACGACAGAGATTCCGCAGACGGTCATGCGATTCGCGACTTCTCGTAACATGGTTTTCCTTCGCTGATAGCCTTCGGCCGGTAGTATCCCGACACTACTCGTCGATAGCGGGGATTCTACCGTTTCGATGTTCGTTGGGACGACCCCTGTTGACCTTTACGCCACGGCCGTAGCCGTGGTTGTGCTGGGAGGCTTGGCCGTGCGCCTGATCCGGCGCTTCCGCTACCTGCGGACGTATGGTTCCGGCCGGTAATGCGCACTGGGGGCCACGCTTACGGATTCGCGCAGCCGGCCCCACTGACGTCGAATTCTTTGATGCCCAGTCCCTTGGCTGGACTATCCGGGGCGAACCGAACCTTGCCACTCTCGTATTCGGTCAGCTTGGGATCGGCGAGCAACCAGCGGTCGCTGGATGCGACGGGCTGCGTGCCGGCCTGCCGGTAGGAATCCAGCGTCACTCGCTCGACCGTCCCGGACTTGCTCAGCGCGATGTTGCCCGACGCCTCAGCAATTCCCTCGGGCCTCGCAATGCGAATACTGCCGTCGGCGACGATGACGTTCTTTTCCAGCCGGTAGTCCGAAGACCGCGGAAACGTCACCGTGGCGTCGCCGGCGCACACAAAGACGTTGTTCCGCAACGTGTTCTTCTTGGCCATGTGGTTGTGTGACGGCCGGGCCACCCGGACGCTCAGGTTGCCTTCCACCAGGCAGTCCTCGGCCTGTTCGTCGAGGTAGTACGCCGAGGCTCCGTAGCCGCCCGTGTCGGTGATGTCGTGGATGTAGTTCCCGCGAAGCACGATGCGTTTGCAGAAGGTGATGTAGATGCCCGCGCCGTCGTGCAGCACCTGCATGGCCCGGTATATCCGGTTGCCTTCGATCCGGTGGTCGTCGCCGCCGCAAGCGATGGCCGTGTAAGGTGTGTCGTGGACGGTGTTGTGCTCGATCTGGCACGCCTGGCCGTTCTTGCCGCCGCCCCAGACAGCAATCGCGCTGGGGTAGATCCGGCCGACATGGTGGACGTGGTTGTTGCGGACGAGGCACTGGCCATCGAATTTCAAGCCGCACGCGCCCGTGTCGTGGACGTGACAATCCTCGATGGCGCACGACTTGACGCTACCGGCCCGCACGCCCTGTCCGGCGACGTTCTTGATCGTCAGCCTCAGCAGCCGGCAGTCCTCGGCGCGGTGCAACTCGACGGCACCGGGGAAGTTGCCGGCACCGAATCCCCCGGCGACCAATGGCGTGTTCGTGATCGTCAGCGTCAATGAGCGAATGGTGATGTCGCGGACCGGCTTTCCGTCCTGGCCGCGAATTCGGAAGATGGACTCGACGGTCGGCGCCAGAACCTTGGCCAGCGTCATGTCCTGACCGGGCAGCGGCCAGTACACGACCTTACCGGCCGTTCGGTCCAGATACCACTGCCCCGTCTGCGTCAGCCCCTCACGGACATCCCAGACGACGTACTTCATCACGCCGAAGGCCCCCGGCGGATGCCCTCCAGGATTGGAAAACGTGAGCGCGTGGTTCTCGGTGTCGTTACGGGCAATGCCGACGACCGATTCGTCCCACATGTGGTACACCGTGACTTCGGCGTTGCGCACATCCAACCACGGCCCCAGGTCCTCCGGGTGGTACTTCATCGTGATCAGTTCTTCTGGCGTCGGTTTCCGCTTCCAGCCTCCGCCGGTAGTGCTCATCCAGGGCACTTTGAATTCGGTGAGGTGCGTGAAAGTCCCCTCCCGCGGCAGGCGTGCGCGGGGGCACAGACGATCCGCGACTGCCAGCATCCGAAAGTCCCACTTGCGTTCCTTCACGTCGGGTAGATCGGCTGCCCACAGATGCTCGCCCTCCCGGCGCCAGCCACCGATTCGCCGGCCCCCGCAGAGCACAACGTCCGCTCCCATCGCAGCCTCGATGGTCAAACCAGAGTCGTTCGGTCCCAGGTCCACGGGTCGATCCAGGTAGTGTTCACCCGTCTGGAGTTCAACACGCCGTGGCTGCCCTGGGGCCTGTTGCCGGGACAATTCAACCGCCTTGTGCAGCGTGGCCAACGGGCCGTCTGAACCGTCCTTTGCGGGGACCGCGATGCGCCCGGACCAGGCATCGTTGCCCTGCGGCGACACGAATAGCACGGATTGGACAGACTCACCGGTCGATGCGGCTCCCAGCCAGCAGAAGCTGAACGCCGCCGACGCGGCGGTTGCCGCAGAAATCCACCAAGCGGTCAAGGCAGCAGAACAAGGGCCAGGGCAGGGGCAAAGGGTCATGGGTCTGGCAACTCGATGGGGTTGAGATGTTTCGGGTGCGATCCCAAAGTGTGTCAGTGCTAGCACTAAACCATTTGGCTGCTGCCACTTAGGAAATAGAAGACTTGGCTTATTGATCTTTTCGGAAAAGGCGGTTTCCGACCATGTTGTGGCTTTTTGGGCCGGCCACAACAAGGGGAAGGAAACCGCCATGAAAGTTTGTCTGTAAAAAGGAGGTCCGGAGATTGGTTCCCCAGCCACGATAATGGATGAGGTTCGCGCTGCCACAGAGGTTTGTCAAGAGGGGTGGGAACAACGGCTGAGACAGAATCCCGGCGCCTTTCGCCGAGTCGAACGGAAAATCAAGCGGCATTTCGATCGAGGCGCCGATCAGTTCACCGCAGCTGTTTTGGCTCGCGTCACGCAAGGTCGGGAAATGGAACATCACCTGCGCCAGGTGCGACAGGAAACAGCCGTTGGTTTGCGTTCCCCGCAACGGTGATCGCGACGAGTGCGGCTATTATCCGGACTGGTGCTGTTCGTGACCACCTTCTACTGCCCGCCGAAATCGGCGGTCCGGAAACGGGGCAGGCCACGCAGCAAGTGGCTGGCCTGTTTCCCGAACTGGCCGCGTTGGGCATCGCCAACGGCAGCAGCGCGGCTCTTCAAGCTACGGTGGCGCGGATTGTGGCCCTCAGCCCTTCGATCGACGTGGCGCGGAAGGAACTGCGGCGGCAGGGGCTGAAGCTGGACAAGAAGACGGTTCGCCGACTGGCCGAACAACTGGGAACCCAGTTCCTGGTGTGGCGGCAACGGGAGTTGTTGGCTTGGCGGGAACAGACCA
>JAVYAJ010000179.1:0-19205 GCA_032229885.1 Candidatus Anammoximicrobium sp.
CGCGCGGCGCCAGCCCTGGGGCGTTGCCCCAGGCTACGGTGAGCGGAGGCCTTCGGCCAAACTGATTCTTGGGTTGCGGGCAGTGGCCCGCGTTAAGATATTGTCCACTAAACTAGCGTCGACCTCCGCCTTTGGGGTTCCTGCCCGTGCGCGCTAAGATCCGTTGACGAACTCGATGCGCACCGGCAGCGCAGAAGATCAAGACTTGCTTGGGCCGCGTCTCCAGATCTTCAGCGGATTGTGCGTCCAGCGGATCAATTGCCATTCGGGGGGGCGCGGCCTGAAAATCGCCGACACGGCGCGGCCTAAGATCGCGCCGCTCAACGGTCATTGTTCTTCGAGAAAAGGAGCGTCTTGTGATCGATCCGAAACGCCATGCCGACAATCGGGGACTGATTGAGTCCGTGCTGAGGTACGTCCCCGGATTTCGCGGCTATTTGGAAAAGGATTACCGCCAGGAGGGCGATTACTTGGTGCGGCGTTGGATTGCCGATCGTCTGCAGCGCAGCAAACGAGCGTTGGACGAAGCCATGATGACGCTGGTCGAGGCGGGCCGCATCGACCAGTTGCCCGTTTGGGAGCGTCTCAAGACCCGTCTGGACGCGCTCATTCTGCGATGTCGCGGCTCGGTCCGCGGGTACAGCGGTTTTTTCGACTTCGTCCAGGTCGACATCACCCTGCTCGAGCGGGTGTACGAGCATGATTTGGCGTTGGTCCAGCAGGCCGAGACGCTGGCCGCGGCGATCGAACGAGCCGGCGGCGCGGACGCCGCGCCGCACGAGTTGCTGCAGCAGATCGACGCGCTGGACCGCCTGTTTTCGCAACGCGCCGAGTTGCTCGGCGGCCTGCGCGACTCGTAGCTTTGGCGCGTGTGATCTGCGCGTGCGGCAGGGCCGTCAGCGATCTTCGTATACCTGGGTAACCTCTTCGCGCATGATCGGGACGGGCATTTCGGCCGTGCTCAATCGGACCTGAACGCGTTGATGTCCCGCCGCGGCACCCTGGGCTTTGATGCGATACACGGCCTGTTCCGTCGGTCCGATCCGAGCGAGCGGATCAATCTGCAACTGGTTGCCGGCGACGGCCACGCGCGTGGGACCATCGCCGCCCAGCGGCTTGAGTTCCGGCGGCAAACGGATCTCGAGCTGGACGTTGGTCGCCGCGCTGGATCCGCTGTTGGTCAGCGTGATCAGATAGCTCGTCTCGGCGCCGACTTCGATGGGATCAGCCTCGTCGGCAAGCGTAAATTGGAGTTCGGCGACGCTTTCTACCTGCACGGCTTGTTCGAACGATTCCTGCAGGCCCAGTTCGGCGCGCGCTTCGAGCCTCAGTTTTTGGACGCCGGTCTGGACCGGCAGCACCGTAAGTTTGGCGGCTCCGGTCTGTTGAGCCGGCATTTCCTCGAGGCTCCAGTAAACCGCATGATTCTGCGGCTCGTATTGACCCTTGTGGTCTGCGGATACGAATTGCATTCCCTTGGGCAGATACGTCACCAGCTCGACTTCGCGCGCGGTCGCCGTGCCGGGATTCGAGATCACCACCTCGTAAGTGGCCGGCCGATCGAGGTAACGCATCCGCGGCCCGTCCAAACGCACCTCGAGGTCGGGCGCGACGACTTCGAGCTCGGCGGCGTGCCGCGCGATCAAGTTCGCATCGCCTCGCACCAGGATCTCGTTGCGCACGATGCCCGGCTTGTCGGCCTTCAACGTCAGTTGCAGTTGGCGCGTCTCGTTGGGGCGCAACGCGCCGATCTCGAATTCCAGCTCGCGACCCGCGGCGTGCGTCAGTCCGGAAGGCACGTCTTCCTCCAACACCACTCCAGTGGCTACGCCGCTGCCGGGGTTGGTGACGCTGATGTCGAACACCACCGCCTCGCCGATCAGGGCCCGCTTGGGGCCGGTCTGCGTGACACTCAACTGAGGTCGGGTGCACAGCGCGCGGGCCGACGCGTTGGCTTGAAACTGAACCTGCGCCACGCTGCCGATCTCGCCCTCGCTGACGGGCATCAACTGGAGCGAAACCGTAGTCTCCTCGCCGGGTTGAAGCGTGCCGAGTTCCCACGTCAACTGGCTGTTCGCCACGCGCGTGGGGGCCGGCGTCGCCGTGACGAACTCGGTTCCCTTCGGAACCCGATCCACGATCGTGACGCCATGCGCCGCGGTCTGTCCGGTGTTGCGGGCATGGATCTGGAACGTCGCTTCTTTGCCGACCTGAATCTCGGGCGGCGCCAACTTTTCGAATGTCAACGTCGGCGTCTGAACGCCGTCCATCGCCTCGGCGCCGGGCACTCCGTCGCCCGGAGACACGTCCGACGCGCCGATCGGCCGCGGCTCGCTGCGCGCGGACACGGCCGCCGCGTCCGCGGCAGGCGCCGCCAGCGTTCGATCGTCGCGTCCAGCTTGCGCAGGCGCCGCATGAGGCGCGGTCGGCGCGGACAAAAACGCGTTCGATCCGCTGGGCGTGGGCGAAGAATCCGGCGTTGATTGGCCGGGTTCCGTGTCGGCGTTGGCCGGGATGGGATCCAGGCGGGCAGAGGCCGCGTTCAAGTACGCGCTGCGCTCGCCGGGCGGCTCGGGTTCCCCATCCGCGATCGCCGCGCGGGCCGCCTGGCTGAGCGCGCCGCCCGGCCCGTCGGGCGGCGTCGAATCTTCGTCGGATGATCGACCTACAGGCAGCCGTTCTGTCGGCGCCGACTCGGACGACCGGAGATCGGCCGGTGCGGATTCCGCCGGCTGGATCAACGGAGTCGGCGGCGAAAGCGAAACCGCTGATCGGCTCGAATCGGGCGCCGGGCCGGCGCTCCAAGCGGACTGTAGCGAACCGCTCGTCGGTGGTTCGAACTGGGGCAGCCTGCGCTCGCCGGCAGCCTGGCTCGCGGACGGGTCAGCCGTCGGGGAATCGAACGTCGGCGAGGCGATTGCCGGTCCGATCGCGGGTTCGGGCGGTTGATCCGGCGTCTGCCGCGCGGCAAAGCCGTACGCGCTGCGTCCGGCGGCCGAACTGCTGACCGGATCGTTGTGCGAAGCACGGGCCACGGCCGGATCCAGGAACACGGTCGGGCGTCGAGGCGGGGTCGGCTCGGCCGGAAAATACCGTTCGCCATCCGCTGGCCGAAGGGCATCGTCGGGGATCGGCACGGTCTGCAACGGTTGCGCGAGGCTGGGCGAAGCCGCATCCGACGCCGCGCTGGACGCCTCGGCGGTCGGCGCATGGTTCTGGAAAGGTTTTCCCACGACCGTATAGGCTCCGGCGGCAGAGCCGAGCGTGCCGACCACCGCAGTGGCCCAGGCTGCCATACGCTTGGACAAGCGAATTGTTGGCATAGCTAGCATCCCGGATGAAGACAGAAGGTAGCTGGGCGGTCCGTACACGAGAATCCGCGCAGCAGATAATTACCAAAACGGTTGCGACGCGCAAAGGTCAGTTGGGACCGGAGGACGGCCGGCGGCCGTGGCCGGACGGCCGTGAGCAGAACCGCTGATCTGGCGTCTGGCGAGCACCAGAGAGCCGCGTCGTCGGGTCCGACTTGCGCGGCGAAACACGCGTTTGCTAGCAGGGACGGCGTGATCCCTCGCCGGCCGCGCGTCGCCGCGTCTCGGTTTGCGCCCGCCGCGAAACGCGGCGCTGGCCAATCAGGCGGCGTCCGCTCGACGCCGAACCAAAATCGCGCACACCAGATAGGTCCGCGGGCCAAAGTCCCACCGCCAGGGCTCGGTCAGTTGCACGCGAGCAACGCTGCGGGACAAAGCGGGATCCGATGCGAACAGCCGTGCCGCAACCGCCGGATTGACGCCCGTAAAGAAGTTGTGGTTGGCGATCAACTCGCGCGCTTTGTCGAGCAAACCGGATTCGGGAATCTGGCACAAGTCCGGGCACGTCTGCGACGAGATGAAATCCAGGACCAGCACGGCCCGACCGCCGGGACGCAGCAGGTCTAACAGCAGTCTCAGGTGCTGGGCCCGCACACGGGTCACCATTTCCAGGAAACGCGCGTGCCGTTGGCCGATTGCCATCTCGACGGACTGAACGAGCTGGCTCAGGACGCACACCGAAGCCACGACGTCAAACGGGCCAGGAACGTCCAGCGGTCGTGGATCGATCAGTGCGTGCGCACACGCATCCAGCTCGTCATCGGTCGGCGGCGTTCCCGCGGCGCAGCGTGCCAGCCGATCCATAATGAACGTCAGGTCGACACCGCCGTACAACCGGATGGGCGCGGTCGGCCCGCAATTCTGCTGACGCACCCCAAAGCTCAGCGCGGCCGGATCCAAGTCGACCAAGTGCAGCTCGGCGTACGCTTGCAGCAGCGCGCGAAGGTCGATGTCGTTCGAATTCCCGGCGCCCAAAACGCACAACCGGGCATCCGGCGACGCGGCCTCGGTCAACAATCGAGTCACGCGCAAACGGTGCGGCGCATACCGATCCCAGCCGTGGCGGCTCTGCTCGTTTCGTCGCTGTTGTTCTTCGGCGATCGGATTCATCAGTGCGGCGGGCGCAGGCCCGCGGAACTCGACAAATTGAACGTTGCCCAGGCACGCGACCTCGCAAGATCGGCGCGCGGTGATAAGGTCCGGCCCAGCCTGACCGCTCGGACGCCGCGGGCCGCGAACCTTCACGCCAACATTAGGCGTAGGACGCGACTTCGCGAAACGCTTCCCACATCGCGAGGATATTTTCCGGCGGCACGTCTCCCTGGATATTGTGAACCGTATTGAACACATAGCCGCCGCCAGGGGCCAGAGCGGCCACGTTGCGCCGGACGTCCTCGCGAACCTGATCCGGCGTGCCGTTGGGCAGGACGCCTTGCGTATCGACGCCCCCGCCCCAGAAACAGATAGCACGGCCAAAGTCGCGTTTCAACGCCTGCGGTTCCATGCCCGTCGCGCGGATATGGATCGGATTCAAAACGTCCACGCCGATCTCGATAAAGTCCGGGATCAACTGACGGACGTTGCCGCAGGAATGGAAAAAGATGAAACCGTCCACCAAGCGTTTGCGGACGACCTGCAACAGTTCGGCTTGCAGCGGCTTGAGCAAGCGGCGATACATGTCGGGGCTGATCAGCATCGAGTGCTGCGTCCCATAGTCGTCCGCTTCGACCGCGACGTCCACGACATCGCCGAGATCGGCCAGCGCGGCTTCCCAGTAACGGGCTTTGAGTTCCGCCAGCTTGGCCAGCAGATGTAGGGCCGCGGCATCGCCCACCGCCAGATCCATCATCAACAGTTCCATGGGACGCAGCCGACAGGCCATCTCCAGAATGCCGGCGCACAGCCCGCGCAGCACGACCGCATAGCCCGCGTCACGAAACGCGATGGCCCGATCTCGCAGGCTGGCCCAGCGGCGCGGGTCGGCCGGATCGGGCCAGCGAACCGCGTCGACCGCCGCGCGGGTCAGTTCGGCGTCTGCCAGCGGGCTTTCACACAGGCTGAAGTAGTGCCCGTCTTTGGGCCGGCGATGTTTGCACTGCCATTCGTCGACAAAAGTCCAAGCGTCGCCTTCGTCTCGGATGTCGAGATTCCAGTTCGTGCTTACCAGCGGGAACAGGCCGCGCGTATCGACCTCGAAGCGTTGCAGGATGTCCTCGTGCGGGATGCACACCTGCTGGACCACGTCGATCATCACGGGCTCGGCCGGGGGCAATCCCAGGAACCGCCGAAGATTCGCATAGGCGACGTTGCTGATCGCAGTCACCTGTGTCGACGACAGATCAAACGGAACGCGATCCGGCGTGCGATGCCGCAGTGCGGTGCGAACACGCTCGCGAGACGTCATCTCGGTTCGAGACATCGAAGGTTTCCCTCCCGCGCTGGCGCGCTTTGTAAATAGAACCACCCGTTGCGTCTAGCCCGCGCTTTGGCGACCAAAACAAGCCGGTCTGGCCGAGTCCTGGGGAATCTGGATCATGGGGAATCTGGACAGCGCTCGCGACCATCGACATTCGGTGGATTGGCCGCTGAACCACCGAGGCTCCAAGGACGGCCGGGCTCGCTTCGTTGACCGTCCAGCGGTTGTTCGCGAAGGCCGCCAACGGCCGCCAACGATACAACGTACAGCGAGCAAAGAGCGTCGCAACCCATTCGCGGGTGGCAGTGATCGCCAAGGCAACGGCAAGTTCGGAGACGCTGCGCGAACGATTGCGCACGATCGCTGCGCACTGGGCGGGGCGTCCCGCAAGTCCCGCAATCCGGACGCTCGACAACGCTCGCCACGCGTCCCGTCACGTCGTGCAGGATCGGGCCCACCAACGTCGCGGAGCGTTTTCGCAACACCGCATCTGTCAACACCGCAGCTGTCAACAGCTCGTGTGTAACCACGGCAAACCCATCAATTCGCCCGGAGTGGTTGTACACCTTGGCTTTTTCTTGGTCAATGCGAGCGACAAGAGATTCCGGTCAGTCGGACGTTTCTCGGATTCGCGGAGGTCATGACATGTCGGTCGTCGTCACGTCGATCGCGCCCGCGGCCCGGATTCGCCGAGATGCAGGTGGCGGATACCGGGTCGGCTGAACATGGGCGCCGGGGTGGAAGGCGGGCGCAGTTGTCGTTCGGTCCAGGCCTCATCCACGTGCGACTGCGGTCCGACCATTGTCGCCCGGCAGTGCGCCGCGCGTCCCGGCGCGGATCCGGCCGGGTTGCATCGTTGGATACGAAAGCGGCGGCGGCGATAGGACGGCGACACGCATGCCGCAAGCAGCAAGCGTTTCGCGATGAAGCCGCGTTGACGCGATCAGGCGACGAGCGGAGCACGGGGCATCAGAGCCGACGCCGGGTTTCGCGACCGAAGTCTGTGCCCAGATCCGAATCATAAATTGCGAGGTAGTGCCCTTGCTTTTTCCTTGTTCATTTGGTTAACTGGCCAATAAAGAAAGGCCGATGACCGGATAACATGAACGCGAAAACGCCTAGCGCCAAAGTGCTTGCCCGATACGAAGCTCGCGCCCAGATCATCAAGGCGCTGGCCCATCCCGCGCGATTGCTGATCGTAGACGAACTGTCGAAGCACGGCGAGCGCTGTGTTTGCGAGTTGACCGAGATGATCGGTTCGGACATGTCCACGGTTTCGCGCCACTTGGGCGTGCTCAAAGGCGCCGGGCTGGTCGCCGACGAAAAACGCGGGCAGATGGTGTTTTACCGGCTGCGCGTGCAGTGCATCTCGAATTTCTTCGATTGCATCGAATCGGTGATGACATGCAATGCGCGAAGACACCAGGATCTGATTGAGTGATCGCCGACTTGTTTTTACTTCGCCAATACTTGCTTGTTTGGCCAAATAGCCGAGTACGCATGGCGGATCTGAAACCGGAGGGGACTCGTCCATGAACAAGCGCGAGTTGTGGTTCTTCGCCGGATTGGCCGCGGTATTCCTGTCGGCCCATTTCCTGAACTTCGCCGATCCGAAGATCAGGGACGCCGTGTTCGAGGCGTTGTACCTGCTGCAGTGGTACGCTCGGAATCACACGCTGGCCTGTGTGGTTCCCGCCATGTTCATCGCTGGAGGAATCGCGAGCTTCTTCTCGAAAGAGGCCGTGCTGCGACACCTGGGGCCGAAAGCCAATCGGGTCGAGGCGTATTCGGTAGCATCGGTCTCGGGGACGGTGCTGGCAGTCTGCTCGTGCAGCGTACTGCCGATGTTTGCGGGCATCTATCGGGTCGGGGCCGGCTTGGGGCCGGCTTCGGCGTTCCTCTACTCCGGTCCGGCGATCAACGTCATGGCAATTTTCCTGACGGCCCGTGTGCTGGGTTACGACCTCGGGATCGGCCGTTTGATCGGCTCGGTTGCCTTCGCCGTGATCATCGGTTTGGTCATGGCGGCCATCTTCCGCAAGGACGAAGAGCAACGGACCGCAGCCGTGATGGCGTTGCCAGAGACCCCGCCAGCGAAACGTTCGCTATGGCAGACGAGCCTGTTTTTCGCGGCCATGATCGCCTTTCTGGTCTTCAGCGATTGGGCGAATCCGAGCCAAACGGTCTTTCATAAGAAGGACGGTACGCGGATGCAGGTGTCCGTGATGCTCGAGACCACCGAGACGTTTCGTGTCCAAATCGAAGAGCCGGTCGGGGATTGGAGGAAGGGTCAAAAGCTGATGCTGTCCAAGGCCGACGTCGCGCGCACCGAGCGTCTGGCGCCGCCCAGCTATCAGTGGGCGGTCTGGGTGTATGATCATCGTTGGTGGTTCGCCGGAGCTTGCTTTCTGGCGACGCTGGCGATGGTGCGAGCCTGGTTCGAACGAGAAGAGGTGTCGCAATGGATGGGGCAGACATGGGACTTCGCCAAATCCATCATTCCTCTGCTGTTTGGCGGCGTGTTGATCACCGGATTCGTCAGCGCTTTGATCCCCGAGGAGATGGTGGCGAGATGGGTTGGCGGCGATAGTTTCCAGGCGAACATGGTGGCCTCGGTGATCGGCGCGATGTGGTATTTTGCGACGCTGACCGAGATTCCTATTCTGGAAGCGTTGCTCGGACTGGGGATGGGCCGCGGGCCGGCCTTGACGCTGCTGTTGGCCGGACCGGCGCTGTCAGTGCCGAGCATTGCGGTGATATGCAGCGTCGTTGGATTCAAAAAGACAGCGGTGTTTGTACTGCTGACCATCGTGATGAGCGCGATGGTTGGGATGGCGTTCGGATGGTTCTGTGGCTAGCGGCTACGGGCGCGTCCGTTCCGCAAAGCTGACGCGGACAGACTGGAACGGCGCACGTGCGGCTAGCTGCTTGTCAAGTGAGGAGGCGAGTTATGAAACTGATCCAAGTCTTGGGCCCTGGTTGTGCCAAGTGCGAGAAACTCAAGCAGAACGCCGAGGAAGCTGCCCAGCGAGCGGGCGTCGAGGCGACAGTCGAGAAGATCACGGACATCAACGTGATCAGCGGGTTTGGCGTGATGGTGACGCCGGCCTTGGCCGTGGACGGCGAGGTAAAACTAGTCGGAAAGGTGGCCACCCCGGAAGAAATTCAGAGATTCCTGTCGTAAAATGATCAGCTTGTCCGTCGATCGATCTGGTTCTCGCTTCGAGTCTCAGTTCGTATCATGCGCGCGGCGTGCGCATTTTATACGGCGGTTTGTTCACGACACGTTTGGATCGCGGGCACGGCCCGCGTGAGGAGTCTGACCCCATGCGAAAACGAAACTTGCTTTGGGCGGGGGCGTTGGTCTTGATCTTTTTAGGGACGCGTCCCGCTGACGCCGCTACTCCCGTGTTTCTGATTACGATCGACCGAGCGGCTTGGGAGAAGTTCGAGTTCCGGTATCCGGCGACGTACGTGTTTTCTCTTCCGGGTTCAACCGAAAACGTGCAAGTGCGTCGGCGTGACACAGCCAACGACACGTGGGCGACGTTGGACGCGAAGACAGCGGACGACGCGCCCAACGGCATCGAGTGCGTGCGGTTCGACGCGGCGCAGCGCCGGGCCTACGTCTCGGTTGGATTTCGGACCGAACCGACGATCCAGTTGGAATTCCTGGGGGCGCCGCAAGCCGAGTTCGTCGAGATCGCCAAATACTACGATGGGCGCAAAGCGGCCTATTCCCTGTCCATGGATAATTGGGGACGCATGGCGACGGCGAATCCGGGCGGCGAGTGGAAAGGACCGGCCGACGACGCGTCGGACAGCTATCAGGCGGCCGTGCACGCCTGCCGCCATTTCGGTTTGCCCGTATCGGTCGCGATCAATAGCAAGATGTATGGCGACGAGGCGATCTGGCAGCGCATGCAGACCGAACTGGACCGACAGGATTTCAGTTGGGAACCCGCGGTACACGGTCGCACGCACCCGTGCAGCGCGGCGGCGTACGGTGTGAACGGATATGAATCGGAGATCCTCGGCTGTCGCGACGACATCCTTGGTCGGCTGCGCCACATTCCTTTCGGACAGCATGTTTTCACGCACATCTTGACGTGCGGATATCAGGACGAATCGATCTTGCAGACCGGCGCCGACGAGTTCCTCTTCCTCCGCGGCTGGAACCGACACGACAATCCGGAAAGCGTCTCGTACGTTCCTTGGAACGACAAATATGGATTCTACGGCGTGGGAGGACTGAGCTACAAAGCGTTCGACCCGATCTTTCAGAGCCGCAAGCCGGCCGGACGCTATCACGCCGCCGACGTGCAGACACTGAACGATGCCTTTGATCAGGTCTACGGCCGCGGCGAAATCATCTACGCCATGTGGCATCCCGATCGCTATCGCAACAGCGTCATCTACGATCCACGCCCGGGCGTCGAAGGCGAGGAAGGTTCGACGCTGATGCAACACCTGGCTCACGTTGCCCATCGCAAAGACGTCTGGTACGTCCCCAACGGTTGGCTCTACTGCTATCGCTACGTCGCGGAGCACGCCCGCGTCCAGGCCGAAACGGGTGGCCAGTGATCGATAATCGAGAATCGCCGATCGCGCGCGGTCCTTTGTCGCAGCGGGCGGTTTGTCGATCCCAACGTTGGAAAGCCTGTCGTCGCGGTGTAGAAGACATGGTACGGGTATGATAGTTGGCTTGAGGAGGTGAAAAAACACGGCCAGGATAACACTACCACATGTCGAGCAAGAGCATGAGCTGCTCCTGTGACCGAGCATACGTTGAAATCCTGGTCTCAGGCACGGAATCAACAGGGAATGCAGCGAATGAGTGATATGAATCTGACACAAAGCGAAGCTCACATGCTGATCGCGATGGAAAAGCATCGGGCTGATAAGCAACGCCGCGCGTTCCCCATGCCTGGGCAATCACTGATCGCACCGCTGCAATCGGTGGATGGACGCGAGCAATTCTTCCTAGACATCAGTCGGGGGCGAATTGATCTGCGGCGAGGCAAATATCAGAACCGCGCCCGCCAGGTAATAGTGCTGGTGCGGCTGGACTTCGGAGGACCGCCACACCGCAATCCGGATGATGAGGAAATCCCCTGCCCGCATCTACACGTGTATCGAGAGGGCTACGGTGATAAGTGGGCCATGCCCATTCCGGTGGATCAGTTCCCCAAGCTCGACGACTTGTGGGCCACGTTGGAGGATTTCATGACGTACTGTAACATCACGCAGCCGCCATACATTGAGCGAGGGCTGGTCTCATGAACCAAGACGTTCAGAAGTTGCTAGACGACTATATGGCGTGGCTAAAGGACAAGACCCAGCTTCGCCAAGTTGACGAGTGGGTCGAGATCACGACACCGTACCTCGACCGGCATAACGATTACATTCAGATTTACGCCCGTAAGTCGAACGGCGGCTACACCCTCACGGACGATGGGTACACCATCGCGGGCCTTGAGCAGAGCGGCTGCAAACTCACCAGTCCGAAACGGCAGGAACTGCTCAAGATGACTCTGAACGGTTTCGGAGTGCGGTTGGCGGACCAGCGATTAGAGGTCCATACCTCAGCAGAGAAATTCGCTTTGCGCAAGCATAATCTGGTGCAGGCAATCCTAGCAGTCAATGACATGTTTTATCTGGCAATGCCAATGGTTGCCAGCCTATTCTATGAAGACGTGGTAGCATGGATGGACTCGTACGACATTCGCTACACGCCGAAGGTCAAGTTCACGGGTAAGACTGGCTATGATCACCTGTTCGATTTCGTGATCCCCAAGTCGCGCAAGCAGCCAGAACGCATCCTTCAGACGATCAATCAACCCAATCGAGAAACGGCGCAAGCCCTGGCGTTTGCATGGGTCGATACGAAGGAAGTGCGTTCCTCGGACTCACGCTCCTATGCCATTCTGAATGATTCGAAGCAAAAAGTCTCCCCGGCCGTGACAGACGCGTTGCAGAATTACGACGTACGGCCAATCGCCTGGACTCAACGAGCTGAAGCCTTGGAGGAATTGACCGCATGACTGCCTGCCTGGACGAAGCTCAGGTTGAAATCGTGACCATGGACTACACCCGCTAGGTCGGCTGCGAGCATGGCCACGGGCCGCCGATCCCGCCACGACTCGGACTGCAGACGCCGGTCGCCGGATTTGTACGGCATGGACGTTTCCTCCGTCGTCGTGGCCGTCGAAATTAACTTGGCTGCTGCACTTTCCGAATCATGCGGCTAATCTCGGCTCGTCGTGGGACGGGCAGGATCGCGTTCTCGCGGATGGGCAGGCGTAGCGATAGGGACACGGGCACCCACACCGCGGACGCGTCACCTTATGGTCCTCCTGAAACGGAGCCCAGTCCGTCGCTTTGACCATCGCTGGGTCCGAGGCGGGCCGAAGGATCGGCCGTGGCCCGGCGCCAGGTCTTCATCAGTCCAAGTGTCGCAAGGGCGGACACAATGAGAAGTCCGATGGCGGGGACAGACTGACCGTAGATTGCGTAGCCCGCCGCCAGCAGCGCGGCGTAGACCGCGACGCAGCCGATCGCCGAGCACAAGATGCCGAAGGGCACGTTCCACGGCTGATCGGCCTGCGCCAGCGGACATCCTTCGACAGCCGCTCGAACGGCGACGGCTCGCCAGCCGGGTCCGCCCGGATGGATCCGTTGACAGAAGCTGCGGAGCGTCGCTTCGTCGGTCGGTCGCGTGACAAAGGTCACCGCCAGCCAGCAGACGGTCGTCACGGCGACGCCCAAAGTCATCTTCTGCCAGGGCGCCATCCCCGGCGGCGCCCACACCTCCAGGCCGATCGCCACCACGAACGAGACCACCATCGCGGCGATCTCGCTAAAGGCGTTGATCCGCCACCAGAACCAGCGGAGGATGAACAGCAGGCCGGTTCCCGCGCCGATCTGCAGGATGATCTGAAAGGCTTGCAGCGCATTGCTCAGCCACAGGCCCAGGGCACTGCCCGCCGCCATCATCACCAGCGTCGACAGCCGCCCGACGAACACCTGCTCGCGCTGGCTGGCCTCCGGCCGCATGAACCGCGTGTAGAAGTCGTTGACGATGTAGGACGAGCCCCAGTTGAGGTGCGTCGACAGGGTCGACATGAACGCGGCCATCAGCGAGGCGAGAACCAGCCCCTGCAGGCCGTTGGGCAACCGGGTCATCATGGCCGGATAGGCCAGATCGTGCTTGACCACGTTGGCGTCGACTCGCGGAAAGGCCGCCTGGAGGGAATCCAGATCGGGAAAGACGACCAGCGAGGCAAGCGCCACGAGGATCCACGGCCAGGGGCGCAGCGCGTAATGCGCGACGTTGAACAGCAGCGTCGCTCCGGTCGCGTGGATCTCGTCCTTGGCGGCCAGCATCCGCTGGGCGATATAGCCGCCACCGCCCGGCTCGGACCCCGGATACCAGACGCTCCACCACTGGACCGCCAGCGGAATGATGAACACCGGCAGAAGCGTCTCGGGATCGTGCCAATCGGGGAACATCGCCAGCTTGGGCTGCACCGCCGGATTCGCCAACAGCGCGCTCAGCCCGCCGACTTCGTCCAGCCCCAGCAGGTACACTGCCGCGGCGATCGAGCCGCCCATGGCCACGGCGAACATCAGGAAATCCGTCCATAACACGGCGCTCAACCCACCGGTCATGCTGAAGATCACCGTGACACCGCTGGCCACCACGACCGCCTCTAAGGGATTGGCGCCGAGCATCGTGCCGGCGATCTTGATCACGCCCAACGTCGCCGAGCCCATCACCACGATATTGAAAATCAGTCCCAGATAGACCGCGCGGAATCCGCGCAGAAACGCGGCCGCGCGTCCGCTGTAGCGCAGCTCGTAGAACTCGATGTCGGTCATCACGCCGCTGCGCCGCCACAGCCGCGCGTAGATGAAGACGGTCGTCATCCCGGTCAGCAGGAACGCCCACCAGACCCAGTTGCCCGCCACGCCGTGCTGGCGGACGATGTCCGTGACGAAGTTGGGCGTGCCGGCCGAAAACGTGGTGGCCACCATCGACGTGCCCAACAGCCACCAGGGCATGTCGCGTCCGGACAGAAAGAACTCGGCCGAGCCGCGTCCGGCGCGCCGCGAGACGCCCAGCCCGACCCCGAGACTGACCACCAGAAACAAGGCGACAATCGCCCAATCCAGCCAGTTCAACGCCATCGTCACTCTCACTCGGCCAGCGGCAGCGTGCCGTTCAGTGCGTGCCGTTCAGTGCCCGTTGTTCCGCGCAATTCGTTCCGCGCAACTCGTTCAGTGCGCCTCGTTCAATGTGCCTCGTCTCGGGTCGGCGACAAGCGAACCGGCTCGCCGCGGGCAACGCTTTCGTAACAGGCGTTCATCGCCTCGATGGTCGGCCGATGCCAGCGAAGGTTGATCTGCGGCTGGCGCCCCTCGCGCACGCACGCGACAAACTCGTCCACCAGGCCGATCCATTCGTCGAAATACGTGTACTGAACCACATAGCGGTCGCGCGGGGCCCCGTTGTGGTAGACGTTCGGTCCAAAGCAGTCGGCCATCAGCGCGCCCTGCTCGCCGCTGAGCGTCAGGTTGACCTCCATCCGCTTGGGAAAGATCTCCCAGCCGGGGCCCGGCTCGGCCAGCCGCTCTTCCAGCCGCGACCACGATGGGTCGAGCAGGAACGTGCAGCCATCGGCCATCTTGCCCGTAACCAGCAAAAGGTCCTCGACCTCCAGGTCCGTGCGGATGTTCGGCGCGACCTCGGCGTAGACGTGCTCGATCCGGCTGCCGGTCAGCCAACGGATCAGGTCGAAGATATGGGGGTGGTCGCACAAGGCGCCGCCGCGAAAACGATCGTCGCCGACCGCCAACGGGACGCGGCGTCCATAGCTTTGCTCGGGCGATCCTTGCCAGGGAAACGCCCAGACCGGCGACAGGGTGATGTTCGTGGCCTGGATCGACAACAAGCGGCCGATGGCGCCGTCGGCCACGAGCCGTTTGACTCGCTCGACGACCGGGTTGTAGTGCAGTTCGAGTTCGATCTGACAAACCAGCCCGGCCCGATCCATCAGCTCGATCATCTGGTCATATTCATCCAGGTCGAACGTCGGGATCTTCATCGACAGGACGTGGATCTTTCGCTCGGCGCACGCCTTCATCTGCGCCAGGTGCTGGTCGTTGGCCGAGGCCAGAACGACCGCTTCGATCTCGGGATGCCGATCGAGCATTTCCTCGGCGCTGGCGTAGCACGGAACGCCCGTTACGGCGCGGTGGAACCGCTGACGCACCACGTCGTCGTCGGCGCTGGCTGCGATCCACTGCAGGCGGGGCGAATCGCGCAGCGTCTGGAAATACTTCCGCGTGTGGCCGTGGGTCAACGACATCATGGCGATCTTGATCGGTGTCACGGATTTCCTCCCTCGTCTGTCGCCATGCGAAGTCGTTCGCCCCGTTGATCCGACTCGATCGCCAAGTCCACGAGCCGGCACAGCCGCCGGTGTGTCCGGCGCAGCGCCGATCGCGCGTCCGGCCGGCCAAGCGCCTCGTAGGCGGCGCGAACCAGGCTGGCGTCGCCCGCATCCAACCCGAACAGCTCGAAATCTACGTCAGTGCACTGCGTCTGGCCCGCGGCGTTCCGTACGTAGACCGAAGCCTGGGCGACCTGGGTGTCCACCGCGCGATCCGAGGCCACGCCGCGGCGGGCGATCAGCTCGTGGCGATCTTGCAGCGCCGCGCCGGGCGGCAAGACTGCGCTGGCTTCGACGCTGCAAATCGTTCCGTCGGCAAGCCGCAGGATGACGTTGGCCGCCCGCCGCTGATGCAGGCTGGCGTACAAGCTGACGATCGGCGATCCGATCAGCCACTCGGCCAGGTCGAACTCGCGATACAGAATCGCCTCGAGCGGCATCCGATTGGCGTCGGCGTGACACGCCAAGCGGCCCATCAAGACCGGCGCGATGGTCCGCTGGGCGACCAGCCCGCGCAGTTCGACAAAGCGTCGCTCGCTGCGCCACGGCAACAGCGGGACGAGCCGCTCCGACAGTGCGGCGCCCGTCGCCAGTGAACCCGGAACAAGCAATAGCGCATCGTCATCCGGGCCGCGTCCGCGCTCGAACGCTTCGCATCTGCGCTCGAGCCGCCAAGGCAGATCGGGCGCGACGTCATATTTGCGCAACAGCCGCTCGAGCGCGGCATTTAGATCCGCCCCACTCGTCGCGGCGTCGAACGATACGACCGACATACATCTAGCTCCTTCGGCGACCGAGCGGCGCGGCCTCACGCCCGCCCCGCCCGACTCGCCGCTGCTGCAACTTGCCCGCGGAGCTCGCGAATCGCAGCTCGTCGATCCGAAGCCCCCCGAATCCAGCCTCTCTACTCTCCGCCCTTCGTCTTCCGTCTTCCGTCTTCCGCCCCCTCAGACCCTAGGCTCGCTCCAGCACCTCGCCGTAGGCGCGGCCGATCGTATCCCACAGCTCGAGCGCCCGCGGCGCGGCCAGCACGGTGCCATAGCCGCCGCGGTACGTCCAGGCGAACAGGCTCTCGACGCCCAGCTCGGCGTACAGGTGGATGACCTTGTTGATCTCGTTCAGATCTTCGGGCTCCTGATAGTAGCCCATCACCCACCGTTGACAGCCTTTTCCGTGTTTGCGCGCGGCCTGGACGGTCCGTTCGGTGATCGATCGGAAAAAAGTCCGCGGCAACTGGTACGAAAGGATCGTCGTGCTGAACACGTCGCAGGCCTGCGACGCGGCGACGCGGTCCCAGTTGTCGTACCCGCGGTTCTCGGTCATGTAATAGGTGCCCAGCGTGGCGTGAACACAGCAGATGATCTTGCTCGTCGGTCGGATCTTCCGGATGCGGCTTGCAGCCGTCTCGAGGATGTCCAGCGCCCGGTCGTGACGAAAGCGTTTCACCTCGGGCGTCAACTGCCGCGGCATGGCGTAGCCGTACAGTTCCGTGAACATCCGCTGACAGACGTCGCACCGACAGCACCAATCGTCGCCCGCGCCGCCGGTGATCGAGGCGTAACTCTTGGGCAGCGCATAGTGCGGCTCGTCCCAGAAAAAGCCGTCGGCATCGACCTCGTGCGTCAGTTTGTCGCAGATGTCAAAAAAATAGTCGCGAAACGCCTTCGTGTTGAAACAGCACGCCGCGAGCGGCTCGCCCGTGACGGCCGAAACCTGGCGGTTTCCCGGATTGTTCGTCAGGAACACGCTGGGCGGCTCGCCGCCGAACCATTTTCCGATCCCCCACGTGTTCAGATACACGGTCAAGCCCATGTCCTTGGCGGCTCGCGCGATGGCCTTGATGTTGGGAAACCAGAAATCGAGATCGAACTCGGACAGGGCCAGCAGGACGGCCGTACAGTTGTGATCGAGCATCTCCTGAAAATCGCGCTGCGCGTGCTCGACATACGTCGGACAGTAATAGCTGACCCCTGTTTCGCGAACCGCCATTTACCGCTCCTTTGTTCGTCAAGAGGTTGACCCGTTGCGAAAAACGTTTCGTCGTCGCGCGTCCGGTCGATCATCGGCGTTTAACCGTGTATCGCAGTCGTCCGCGTGTCGCAAGTGTCTGCATGTCGCAGTCGTCCGCTCGGCGCACGGGCCGCGATCGTGGTGGCGACGCATTGTTCGGCCTGCGTGTGTGGACGCGCCTGCCCGTGCGGAGGACACATTGTTCACCAAAGGCAGCCCGAAGTCCATCGTGCGCGTCGAACCGTCGATGCCACGTTGCTAGGCCTCGAGGATTTGACGATGCGCGTCGCGCGGATATGTCGGCGCGAACATGTCGGCGCGGACGCTGGCGAGCCGACGGCTCGCCGCTGTCCTATCGGCCTAGCGGAACGTGAAGCCTGCGGCAAAATCGTTCGGGATCCGTCGCCCCTGTCGATACTCGCCGGCATTATGTCGTTCGAGCAGTCCGCAAAACTCGACCAACGCCCGGTCCGGGTCTTGCAGGCCCAGCAGTTCGGTCCCCGTGCGTCGGGCTTCGTCCAGCAGGGCTTGGTAGCGTCGCAGGCGGACGCAGTCCAGCGGCAGCCGTTCGCGGCCGACGCGCTGTGCCAGCAGCGGATCGTCGGCGACCGCGGCAGCCGCCGACTCGAACAGCCGCACGGCGGCGTCGATGTCCGCCGGCGTAAGCCAGGCGCGCGTGTCCGGCATGAAACAGCGAATCGGAACCGCCGCCCGCTGGCCCGCCGCGCTCATCCGTTGGATGTACTGGATCAGGTAGGGCGCCGCCGCACCGTAATAGCCGTCCATGAATTCGTTGACAAGTCGCTGTTCGTCGGCACGGGGATTCCACAGCAGGTGGGCGAGATACCAAGCTCGCAATCGCACAAAGTCGCCGACGCGACAGCCGCTGTCGCCTTGTTCAAAAATGCCGATCGCGCCGCAATCGACAAAGTATCGCAGGTTTGGCGCCAGCACGTGGAAGTTCGGATGAGGCGCCAAATAGTCGCTAAAGTTGGTCACATAGTCCCAGGCGTACAACCGCGAGGCGAGGCCGCGCCACCCCTCCAGATCTCGACGAAAGGCGATGTTGGCGCTGTCACGGCTGTCTGCCAACGGCTCGGAGAAAGAACACTCGATCGAGCACAGCCGGATCACCACGTTGTGCCGCGGCCGAACGTGTTTCGGCGGCTTGCGCGTGTACTGATAAGCGAGCGTTTCGATCAAAATCCCCGGGTGCGTCCGTTCCACTTGCTCGGCGACCTTGTTGATGAAGTGGATCAACGAGCCGGCCGGCGTGCCCTCGTGGCGATCCAACGCCGCGCATCTGTCGCACTCACAGTTGCCTTTCCAGTCGTTCTGACTGATCGAGATCATCGTGGCGCCCGGGTTGGCGCGAATCCGCTGGTCGACGACGCGCACCATCTCGGCAAGCATCTGGTCGTTGGTCAGGCACAACTGCGAGTGCTGCTGCTTTCGCCGGCCGTCGACCAGGCTGTACCACTCGGGGTGATCAGCGAAGTATCTCGACGGAGGCAGCAGTCCGTTGATTTGATAGAACGTGTGGACCCAGCCAATCAATCCGTTGGGTCCGCCGTAGCCGTCAGGGATCGAATAGTGGTCGTGCCCGTTGAGCCGCAGGCGGGCCGAAAAGACGCCCATCGCCTGCTGTTCGCTCGCAGTGACCAGCGAGTGGTCGGTAAAACAACCGTCGGACAGCTCCAGATAGCGTGTCGCCCGGTCTTGCACCGGCGGGGCGTACACGATGTCGAGCGGCGGGACGGACACCGTCGGGCGTCGTGGAATGTGGGTTTCCGTCTGCGTCCACCAGCGGACGCCCAGCGTGTCCTCGAGAAACGTATAGACGGCGTACAGCGTGCCGCGCCGCGGATGGCCGGCCAGCACCAGGTCGCGGCCCGCCGTTTTGATCACGATCGTGTCCGGCGAGGCGCGATTCGGATCGAACCCGGGGCGAGC
>JAVYAJ010000180.1:0-46047 GCA_032229885.1 Candidatus Anammoximicrobium sp.
CGGGCCAGTGCCCGCAACCCACGAGTCTGTTTGGCCGAAGGCCTCCGCTCACCGTAGCCTGGGGCAACGCCCCAGGGCGGACGCCGCGCGCGTGCCTCCTTTGGCCGAAGGCCATATTCATCCGGGCCGCGGTGACACGTTGATGTTGGCCTTCGGCCAACACGGTTTCTGTCATCTCTGACTCCTGGGGCGTTGCCCCAGGCTACGGTGGTGATGGCCTGCGGCCAACACGCCCCCTGTCGTCTGTGGCGCGCAACAGTCATTCCACCCCAACCCCACCTAACCCAGTCACGTGCCACTAACCCACAAGTGTACTGTACACACCACTGTGCAAGAGGCGCACACGGTGCGCGCATGATACGAACTAAGACTTTAACACATCTGGAAGTTCCCGTCATTCGCCACCGCATCCAGGCACTCATCCGCCGTCAAAATCCCAGGCAGCCGAAACCACTTGTCGTTGTGCCGCATGTAGGACAGCACGAACCTGCCACCGCCCACATGCTCCAGGCGGGCAAAACGGCTCTCGAACGACGGGGAGATCGCGTTGGGGCCAGGACAGGCGTAGGTCGCCCCGAAGTACAGGGCGCCGCCGATCCACTTGGTCCACACGTCGGTTATGTAATTGAAGCGTGCGTCTTCGGGCGGTGGCTGCACGTACCTGGGCTTCAACACGTCTTTGACCAACTTCGTGGCCTTGGCGTCCAGATCAGACTTGATGCTGTCAGGCAGCGGGGCTTTGGCGTTCTCGGGTGTGGGTAACATCCAGTTTTTCGGCGACTTCTTCTTTGCCATTAAATTGCTCTCTTGGAAAAAAGCTACGCGGGGCCGTTGTGCTGATCCATCCTCGCCACAGCGGCCAATGCCTCGGCGTCATCACGGTCGATGACAAAAACCCGTTTAGTTGGGCGATACGGATGGGTTCTTCCATCCGTGGTTGCAGATTGGACAACCTCAACGCGATGCCCTTCGCCAGTGCTTGTTGCTGGATTCGGATCAACATGTGGATGCCAGTGGCGCCAGAGTCGTCAACGGTTGCCAGATTCAGCACAACCGCTTTGGCGTCGCTGGTTTCAACGAGGTTGAACAGATCACGGCGAAGCTCGTAAATGGTCACTTCATCATACCACCGATTGGCGGCGAACCGAACGACCACCGCATTGCCGATCCTGTCGGCAAAAACGCCGCCGTGATATTCAGCCATTAACTATGCCCGGTCATCATCGGGGGTGCGAGGAGGCCGCGTTTGATGCCCCCAGGATAACCCAGGAATAAAGATCATACAAGATTCGACTCCCAGCACCCTCCCTCGAAATAAAATCATACGCCCCACTCTGTTTTCACACAATCGAGGACGACTTCAAAGCTGGCCCGCCCACCAGCCTATTTCCGCATGGTGACAGCCTTGGCTGCATCGGTACACAGCCTGCGTGGGTCAGGGGGCATACCAACTCGGCTCAAATCGAGACGGTCGGCATCCCAACAGGCCTGCACGGTGATGTCGCCCGCAATTAACCCATCGGTGTGTTGGGCGCCGGCTTCATACAGCAGATCGAAGGCGGCGTCGGGCAAGTCGAACAATGTCCCGCAAAGTTCGGGGGCAAGATCAGCACCACGGCAAGCGTAGCCCCAATCCTCGACCTCGTTTACCCGCCCGCCGTCGTGAAAAACTGCGAACAATTGGGCCACTTCGACGTTGGTCCCCATGACGGTCGCCAGACGCAGGCCGTTTTTCCGTAGTGCGCGGTGAATTCTGATTTGCCGCACTACGGCGCGACAAGATTCGGTTCGGCGACTGAGTTTGTCGCCTGGCCCAGATCGAACGTCGGCGTTCCGGCCGGCAGGCCACGGCCGTGGTCGGTTATCAAATTGTTCGTTACCAGCAACTGGGTGCACGTTCCGCGCGCTTCGACCGCGCGCGTCGTCAGCCCCGAGAACTGGTTTCCGTTGATGACGATCGCTGTGGCGTCTTCGAGCAGGATGCCCGCACAGACATCGCGCCGCCACGCGTTGGGCGCATCGATTCCGTCGGCCCGCTTCAGTTTGCCGTCGCCGATGTAACTATTGGTGAAATGGTTGCCCGTGATCGTGTGGCGTCCGGAATCGGGACCAACCCGGATCGCGAATTGGTGGACAAGCACAAAGTTGTTGCCGGCCACCGTACAGCCCCAGGCGCCGCGCAGATCGACGCCGCCGCCCAGATGATGGGCGATCGCGTTGCCGCTGATCGCGGTCCCATAACAACCGCGGTCCAGAACGACCGCTGTGCCCGCGCACTCTTCGATCATGTTGCTCGCGATCACCGAACCATAGCTGTTCTCGACGACGACGCCATGACGCAGATGATCGTCCAGGTTGTTGCCGGTAAACGTCAGATTGTAGCCATCCACCAGGGTCAGCGCATCGAGATTTTCCTCGAACTGGTTGCTGCTGACGACGACGTCGTGACAGCCCAGCAGGTGCAGCCCCGAGCCGTTGTTGTAGGTCAAGTTGCAGCCGATGACCCGCGGATTCTCTTCGCAACGGTCCAGCAGGATCCCGTGGCCGCCCTGGCGATCGACTGACAGGTTGCGCAAAATCAACTCTTGGACCCCGACAGCCTGGATGCCCGGGCCGCCTGCGGGATTCCCCGTGATCCGCAGATTGCACACCTCGACGCGCCACAGCCGTGCGCGAGGATTGCCGTCCAGCGCGTCCGGCCGAATCAGCAGCGCCGGCTGGCCGTCCTGACTGACGTTGTGCAACTGTGTCGCCGTGCCGCAGCCCTCGATGCGCGTGTCGCCGCTGCGCACGACCAGCGGCTTGTCGATCTCGTACACGCCCGGCCCAATGTGCACGACGCCGCCACTGGCAGGCAGGGCCGCGATCGCCGCGTACAACGACGGCGCGTCGGTCGCCCGCAGCGTCACGGCCGACGGCAACGGAGCGTCCGGCGACAGGCCGTCGTCCAGCGGCGTCGGTGGGGGCGCGGGCGGAGGCGGCTGCTCGTGCTGCGTGATCTGCGCCAGCAGCGCCACCGATCCTGTTAAGACAAGCGCTGCCGCGATGACTCGGACGGGCGGAAAACACGAACGCACGAGGCGCGTCATGGCTTTCTCCTTGGCTTGCGCTTGTTGCGTGCGGTGGACTTGCGCGACGGCGGTGCGACGGGCAAGCCCGTGCCAGCGGCCTCGAGCGACGAGCCCGCCGCGGGCGTCTTTATCGCATCACCGGGACGCGGCGTTGCGGCGTCCGGCGAGAACACATTCTCGAAGAAAATCCCCGCGCTGTCCTGCGGCGTAAAACGAGGCAGCGTCGCGCGGCGAAAACGCTTGACGACCGGCGCTTCGTCCGGCGCCGCCAGCCCGGGCGACGCACAGCATAGACCGACCGCGACCAGCGTCACCAACGCGACCGGCGCCGTCAACGCGATCCGCGCCATCACTGGATTCCCAGCAGCTCGACCTCGAACACCAAAACCGAGTGCGGGCCGATCACGTCGCCAGCCCCCGCGGCGCCGTAGGCCAGTTCGGACGGCACGAAGATTCGCCACTTGTCTCCGGTGTGCATCAGTTGCAGAGCTTCGGTCCACCCGGGAATCACCTGGTTGACGCGAAACGTGGCCGGCTGGCCTCGCCGAACCGAGCTGTCGAACACCTGGCCGTTGATCAACTTGCCTTCGTAGTGCACGCGCACCGAATCCGTGGCCTTGGGCGACGCGCCTTGGCCGGCCTTGATCACTTCGTACTGCAGACCACTGGCCGTCGTCCGCACGCCCGGCTTTTTGCCATTCGTCTGCAGGAACGCCTGTCCCTCGCGTTTGCTCTGCTCGCCGCTGGCCGCCGCCCGTTGTTCGTGCGCAGCCTGGACCGCGCGGTTGAACGCCTCGAAGGCCGTCTGCAGTTGTTCGTCGGTATAGCGCGCCTGCTGACCCTGCAACGCGTCCTTGAGGCCCTGAACCAGCAGGTCGACGTTGACGGTGATGCCCTGCGATTTAAAGTTGTCGCCGATCTGCTGGCCGATGCCATAGCTCGCGACATCGGTAACGGTCTTGGCGTCCATTGCGGGAGGTGCTTTCGTGGCGGGAGTTTCGGCAGCCCCCAGCGCAGACGCGGCGAGCAGCAGCACGGCGAGCGGAGCAAACAACTTCATGGAACCGATCTTTCTGGGGCTGGTCCTTCTCGAAGACGCAGAGGCGATCGTTCATCGACCGTCGCCGTTTGGCACGGCGTGGTCGCGCGGGGATCCTGGCCGCGCGCACGGCCATGCGGTATTGTGGCCGTTCGGCGCCCGGCTTGCCAAGAGGGGTTCCGTCGCGAAAACGGGCGAGCCGCGCGACGACCGTGCTCGCGCAACGCGTGCGGCGGGCCAGGTTTTTCCCACGAGAGCCACGAGCCATGACGACCGAGCCCATTCAACTTGCCCTGGTGATCACCGAGTTGCGGATCGGCGGCGCCGAACGGTGCCTGGCTCGAATCGCGGCCGATTTGGATCGCGCCCGGTTTTCGCCCGTCGTGTATTCGCTGGCCGCGCGGCCCAGCGCGCCGCACGACGGACTCGTCCGCCAACTGGACGAAGCGTCGGTCCCCACACGATTCATCGGCGTTCGCGCGTGGTGGCAGATCGGGACCGCGGTTCGTAGCCTGCGGCGTCTGTTGGCGGCCCAGCGCCCGCAGATCGTGCAGACCTTCCTCTATCACGCGAACGTCGTGGGCGCGCTGGCCGTGGGCCGTTCGTCCGACTGTCGGTTGGTCCAGGGCATGCGGGTGGCCGATCCGTCCCGGCTGCGGCAGATCATCGAGCGGCGCAGCGCCAAGCGAGCGGCGCGAGTCGTCTGTGTCAGCCGGTCGGTGGCCGCGTTCTACGCGACGCGACTGGGCGTGCCCCGAGAAAAACTCGTCGTGATTCCCAACGGAATCGACATGGCGGCCTACCGCGAGGCGTCCCCGATCGACCTGCCGGAACTGAGAGTGTCGCCCGGCCGTCGAGCGATCGTCTGCGTCGGCCGGCTGCACCCGCAGAAGGGGTTAGACTGGCTGCTGCGCTGTGCCGCGACGCTGTTCTCGCGGCTGCCCGAGCACGACTTGCTGCTGGTCGGCGAAGGCCCGCAGCGGGCGCAGCTCGAAGCGTGCGTCGCGGCGACGGGGCTGCAAGGCCGAGTCCATCTGGTCGGATGGCGTCCTGATGTGCCGCGGATTCTCGCGGCGGCAGACCTGCTGGTCCTGCCCTCGCGTTGGGAAGGGATGCCCAACGTCGTGCTCGAAGCCATGGCGGCGGGACTGCCGGTCGTAGCCACGCGCGTCGAGGGCATAGACGAATTGCTCGGCCCGCTGGCGGCGCCGCAATGCGTCGCTCTCGGCGACACCGACGCGCTTGTCGGCCAGATCGCGCAACTGGCAACCGATCGCGCCCGCGCGTCCGAACTGGGCCGCGCCAACCAGCAACGCGCCGCCGCCCACTTCTCTCGCCAAGCCATGCTGAGCGCGTACGCCGATCTCTACGAGTCGCTGGCGGCGGATCGAACGCGTTAGATCCCCCGCCCCGCGACTCGCGGACACGCAGGCCGAGCATTCACGACAAGGCTCCTCGTGGCAGCGGCTTTCGGCCGCTGATGATCTGGGGCGCTAAGGATCGTTCGATCATTTAGTATCCGATCGTTTACGGGGAAGACGTGGCGATTTGTCGTCGTTCACGGTTTGTCACGCCAGCCTAATGGCGACAACCTGCGGTGCAGAACAAGCGAGCCTTGGAGAACGGCCACCGAGAATTAAAGCGGGAGGGCTAGCGCCCCGCGGCTGATCGGCCAAACGCACACCAGCCGCAACGCGCTAGTGTCCGACCCTGAGCTCTACTCTTCGCTGAAGCGTAAAATCTGGGTAAAGACAAGGGCTAATGTCCCGCGGCTGCTGGCCCCAGGCCTCGCGCGCGGGGATATGCGGAGAACTCTGTGCGGACGAGCTACCAGTAGAACCCCCAGGCCTCGCGCGCGGGGAAATGCGGCCGCTTCTGCGTGATTCTGCGTTTTCCGCGGCCTCAACCCCCGCGTCGGAGGGAAGAACAAAAAGGATCTGCGGCGGGATGTTGCAGCCACGGCGGTTCTCGCGTGGGGGAGCGGCTGATGAATAGGGTATGTGGATGCCGAACGCCGTAGTGTCTGGTCTTTGATTAGGGGCGCAGGCGGTCGTGTGGGGAACCGAGTGTCGGTCCGCTGCGTCAAAGGCGGTTGGGTTGGCGCGCCCGCGTCGCGCGCCGCGGATAGTGGCTGGGCAGCGTCCGGCGAATCGGCATCTTCGGAGCCCGCGCCGAGGCTGGTTGTGGTCGGCCTGTTCGTCCAGACGCGCGCATGGTCGCAGGGCGGATGAACGGTATAATCCGACCACGGGCGCGCGGTTTTTGGGGGCGTCGCGGGCGCCGCGGGCGTCGGTCCGCGGGCGTCGGTCCGCGGGCGTCGGTCCGCGGGCGTCGGTCCGCGGGCGTCGGTCCGCGGGCGTCGGTCCGCGGGCGAAAGCGCGTGGATTAGCGGCTGAGACTATAATGCACGTTTTACATCATGGCCGCGCAGCGCCGTCACCTGGACTGTGTATATTGCCTATATTTGTCTAATGCAAGCTGCCGATGCTGCTGTTACGGCCCACCGTACTGCGCTGGCGGTATGCGGGTTCGTTTTTGGAATAAGCTATCGATCCTCACCGAGCGGGTCATACAAGGGGTTGGTTCATGGGCATCCGTCGATCGCGTAGCCTGTCATCCAGGAAACGGAAAAATCGTCAGGAATTGCTGTCCGCACTGCGCCGCACGCCGCGTCGCGAGATGCAACTGGAACGGCTGGAGGATCGTCAACTGCTGGCCGGCGCCCAACTGATCGGAATCCAGCCCAACGAGGGGGCGCTGCTGATGACGGGCGACATCCGCAACGTGTCGCCGTCCGAGCTGACGTTCCGGTTCGACCTGGACCAGCGGATCGATCCGACGTCGCTGGGCAGCAGCACGCTGCCGGGCGGCATTCAGATCACGCGGGCCAATCTGGACGGCGTGTTCGAGCCGGCCAGGGCATCGACGGACTTCAACACGGGCGCGGGCGGCGTGTTGATCGAGTTCTCGGCGGTCCGGTTGGGACAGGAGCAGAACGGGATCACCCTGTCGATCACCAAGAGCAACTTTGGCGGTCCCGGGCTGCCGGGGATCAGCGTGATCGGGCGGACGGTCAACATCAGCCTGAACGTCAACACCAACAATCAGACCACGGCGCTGGATCTGATGAGCGCGTTGCAGAACAACGCCGCGGCGAGCAATCTGATCTCGGCGCGGCTCGTGCGCGGATCGCCTTCGCAGAACATCGCCGCGACGGCGTCGGCCAACACGTCGCTGGTCCTGGCCGGCGCGAACGACATCGTGGTTCCGCCCGGCCATATCGGCGTGCGGGCCGAACCGGCGCGGAACGAAGTGGTGTTCCGGTTTGCGGGCCAGTTGCCGGACGACGTGTACCGGATCGACATCTTTGGCGCCGGCGCCACGCCGTTGAAGAACGAGAATGGCGAGCGGTATCGGGACGGCCGGAATTCGACGGTGGTGTTCGAGTTGGATCTGGCCCCGCAGGTGGTCTCGGTGGTGCCCCAGCCCGTCACGCGGCGGGCCAACGGCAGCCTGGCGCAGGATCGCGACAAGATCGCGGTCTATTTCAACAACGACGATCTGAACACGGCCAGCGCGCAGAATCCGCAGTTCTACCAGTTGATCTACACGAACGACACGCTGGAGAACACGGACGACCGGATCTTCTATCCGACGTCGGTCCAATACAGCGCGGACAAGGATCTGGCCATCCTGACCTTTGCGACCGACCTGGCCGAGCTGGTTCCCGGCGGCGCAAAGACGTTTCGGCTGCGGATCGGGACCGACGAGACGCAGCCGGCGCCGCCGATCGTGCTCACGCCGCAGGCCGCTGCACAGGGCGTGTACGGCGGCGCGACGATCGATTTCGTCGGTCGTCGCGAGCAGTGGGGCGAGGCGATCCGGATCGAAGTTTTCGAGAGCGACTTTGGCGTCGACGCCCTCCCGAAGGTCACCGTGTTGGACAATGTGGTGACGGTCGAGCTGAACACGTACGACGCCGCGGGCAACGTGTACAGCCCGAGCACGGCCCAGCAGATGGCGGACGCGATCAATGCGCACTTCGTGGCTGGGCAACAAGTTCGGGCCACGGTCGACCCAGCGACCGCCGGGACGGTGATCACGGGCACGCCGCACGCGCCGGTGACCTTGATCGGGCTGGGCTCGAGCTTCGGCACGGCCTCGGATCTGGGCGCGCTGACCAGCCAGAACCTGGTCATCAACGGCGTGATCGAGCCGCAGGTCTATCGGCCGGTGCTGCCGGGCGGCAACGACGATCCGGGGCATCGCCAGACGACGGTCGCCCAGCATCTGGCGGACGACAGCGCCGATCGGCGGGCGGGAATCACGCGTCTGGATTACAACTTTCGCTCGGACATCGGTTTCATCCTCGACAGCCAGAACAATCCGCAGCCGGCCTTCAACCAGATCACCGAGACGCAGAAGCGGCGGGCGCGCGAAGTCTTTCAGGTGTTGAACGATCTGATCGGGGTCGAGTTCGTCGAGACCGAGCGGGACGGGCTGATCATCGCGTCGGGCGACACGTTGGCGTTCAATCCGGTCCAGCCGCTGCGGGTGGCCAGCGTGGACTTGAACGACCGGTTCAACGCTAGTTGGTTCCGCACGATGATGGCCCAGGTCGCCGGGTACCTGGGCCTGGGCAGCGCTCAGGAGCTGCCGGGTCTGGCGATCGGCGACGTGGACACGGACAAGGCGACGCCCGGGTACGAGGTGCGGGCCAGCGACCCGGACCTGGATTTCGACAACCGGCTCGAGCCGACGGTGATGAGCGACCAGGATCTGCTGCACCTGCGGCACATGTATTTCCCGGACAGCAAGGATATCGACCTGTTTCGTTTCGAGCTGGCGCCGATCCCGGGCCGGCCGGACGCGGATGGTCGGTTGACGATCGAGACGATGGCCGAGCGCCAGTTGCAATCCAGTTCGCTGGACACGGCGTTGACGTTATGGCGAGCCAATCCGGACGGCAGCTACGAGTTGATCGCCCGGAACGACGACTATTTCGGCCGCGATTCGTACCTCGAGCTGGACCTAGGCCCTGGCGTGTACTATGTGGGCGTCAGCGCCAGCGGCAACGACGAGTACGACCCGATCATCGAAGACACGGGTTTTGGCGGGACGACGCAGGGCGAGTACCAGTTGCGGTTGAACTATCGGCCCGATGCGAGCAACGCGATCTTCGACGCGGACAATCCCAATCGCGGCCCGACCTTTCTGGACGGCGACGGCGACGGCGTGCCGGGAGGCGTGTACAACTTTTGGTTCCGCGCGCAGACGCCGCAGAACACGCTGTTTGTGGACAAGTCGGCCGCCAACGGCGGGACCGGCAGTTTGGCGGCGCCGTACAAGAGCCTGCAGACGGCGTTGGCGACGGCTCAGCCCGGCCAGGTCGTCCGCGTGATCGGGTCAGGCGGATTGGATGGCAAACTCGAGACATTGGCGGACAATCCGGCCTATCAGATCGGTTTCAACGCCCAGGGCAACGCCTTGCCGGACGGCTCGACGCTCGAGGTTCCCCGCGGCGTGACGATGATGGTCGACGCGGGCGCGATTTTCCAACTGCGCCGCGCGCGGATTGGCGTGGGCAGCAGTTCGGCGGGCATCGACCGCAGCGGCGGCGCGATGCAGATTCTGGGGGCGCCGATCCTGTTGGCGGACAGCAACGGCAACGGCAGTCTCGACATCAGCGACACGGTGGTCCTGAAGGCCGACGGAACGCGGGCCCCGGGCAGCGTGTTCTTTACGTCGTACAACGACGAGAAGATCGGGTTGGACACGAATCCGTTCGTGACGACGCCCGCCTCCGGAGACTGGGGCGGCATCGAGTTCCGCAGCGACATCGATCGCTCGCAGGGCTACTTCCAGTGGTCGGACGAGGGGATCTTCCTGAACTATGTCAACCATGCGGATATCCGTTATGGCGGCGGCAGCGTGCTGATCAACTCGGTGCCGCGGGTGATCAACCCGATCCACGTCACCGATGGCCGGCCGACGGTCACGTACAACACGATTTCGTTCAGCGCCGACGCCGCGATATCCGCCAGCCCGGACAGCTTCGAGGAGACGAACTTCCACGCGCCGCGGCATCAGCGGATCGCGTTCACGTCGGACTATGCGCGGATCGGCCCCGAGGTCCACCACAACCGGTTGGTCAGCAACTCGATCAACGGCCTGTTCGTGCGCGTGGGAACCGAGGCGGGCAGCATTGCGCAGAAGATGAACGTGTCGGGCCGCTGGAACGACACGGACATCGTGCACGTGATGAGCGAGAACCTGGCGATCGCGTCGCAACCCGGCGGCGTGTTCGACCGCGGCACGGCCCCGCCGGTGACGCTGGTGGTCCAGACCCCGGTCACCAGCGCGCCCACCGGGACGCTGGGCAGCGCGGGGGTGAACACGAAATACACGTACAAACTGACCTACGTGGATCGCTTCGGGTTCGAGAGTCCGGCGTCGGCGGGCATGACGCGGACGATCACCGCGGCGGACGTCGCCGCGGGCCGTCGATCGATCCGGTTCACGCAACTGCCGGGCGCGCCGGATCCGTACGTGGCGCGGCGGTTGTACCGCAGCGTGAACGATGGTCCGTTCGAGCTGGTGGGCCAGTTGGCGCGGACGGGGACCACGTTCGTCGACAGCGGCGCGCGGCGGGGCGGCGTGCTGCACCTGCCGCCGATCGGCGCGGTCGCGCTGACGGCTCAACTGGGCGGCGAGCTCGAGCCAGGAACGTACCGCTACCGGGTCACGTTTGTCGATGCGTTGGGCAAGGAATCGCGAGCCTCGGACCCGTCGCTCGCGGTCGCGCTGGATGGCAATCCGACGGCCGAGGGGCTGCCGGGCCACGGCGCCGTGCTGCTGGAAAACCTGCCCGTGCCGGATGCCTCGGGCAACTTCGTCGGGCGGCGGATCTACCGCAGTTCGCCGACGGGCGCCGGCCCGTTCGAGTTGGCCGGCGAGGTCGACTTGGCGGCGACGCTGTTCCTGGACGATGGCTCGGTCGAGTCGGCCGAGATCCTGGACGATTCGATCGAGCAAGGGCGACCGAACGGGCGGCTGATGGTCGATCCGTCGGTGGTCGTCAAGCTGGATGGAGCGCGGTTCGAACTGGAACTGGGCGCCCAGATGATCGCCGAGGGCGTCGACGGGCGGCGCGTGGTGTTCACCTCGACTGCCGACGATCGGTACGGTGCGGGCGGCACGTTCGACACGGGCAACGACGGCCCGGCCGTGGCGGGTTCGGCCAACTCGCCGCAGGCCGGCAACTGGGGCGGCATCTACGCCGGGCATTTGTCCAAGCTGAACATCGACTATGCCGTGTTGGCCTACGGCGGCGGCGTGACGCGCGTCGAGGGGACGTTTACCGCGTTCAATACGGTCGAAGTGATGGATCACGCCCAGGCGCGGATCGCCAACTCGGTGTTCGAGTTCAACGCCGGCGGACAGGGCGGGCAGGGCGAGGCCGACCGGTTCGGCCGCGGCTTCAATACGCCGGGCGTGATCTTCGTCCGCCAGGCGCAGCCGGTGATCTACAACAACGTGTTCCGCAACAATCCGGATGACGATCCGCTCACCCGGAAGACCAATCACCTGCAGGCCGCGCCGGTGATCAGCATCAACGTCAACGCGCTGAATTACGAGTATCTGCGCGACACGGGTCGCACGACCGGACCGATCGATCGCGTGGCCGGCTATCGCGACAATCAGGGTCCGCTGATCCTGGACAACCGGCTGACGGACAACGAGATCAACGGGATGGTGGTCCGCGGACAGACGCTGACCACGCACAGCGTCTGGGATGATCAGAGCATCGCTCACGTATTGTTCTCGACGGTCTACGTCTCCGATTTCCACACGTTCGGCGGGCTGACGCTGGCGAGCAGCCCGGCGCAAAGCTTGGTCGTCAAACTGCTCGGCGCCACCGCCGGGTTCGTCGCCGACGGGATTCCCCACGAGATGCAGGACCGCATCGGGGGGATCATCCAGGTGCTGGGCCAGGCGGGTTCGCCGGTCGTATTGACCTCGTTCCGCGACGACCGGCACGCCGCCGGCGTCCGCCCGGACGGAGCGCCGCAGGGCGACACGAACAACGACGGCAACCAGACGGTTGCGCGGCCGGGCGACTGGAACAGCATCCGGCTGGACAAGTTCAGCCACGATCGCAACGTCGAGACGCTGTACGAATTCGAGCCGCACGACGTGAATTCGCCCGGCCCCAACGGCACGCCCGATTCGGCCCAGTTGTTGGGACTGCTGGCGCCGCAGGAGTACGGCGGCGACGAGAATCGACGGCTGGGCTTTACAGTCCAGGGCTTTTTGGCCGACCCCAAGGATCTGGACGTCTACAGTTTTCGCGGGATCCCCGGAACCGAGATCTGGATCGACATCGACAACAGTACGATGGCGTTCGATTCGGTGGTCGAGTTGCTGGACAGCAACGGCCAGGTGGTGGCCCGCTCGATCAGCTCGCTGCGCGAACAGTTGAACCCGAACAATTACCTCGAGCCGCAACTGCGCGACAACCAGCGATTGAGTCCGCGCGAGTTGGGCGATCCGAGCCTGCTGATGGGCGAGGGCCGGCTGATGCGCAAGACGCCGCAGATGCCGATCCCCGATTTCTACTCGACGAACCCCCGCGATCCGGGTCTGCGGGTGCTGTTGCCGGGCATCGCGAACCCCGAGGATCCGCAGCGGCCGCTGACGTATTTCGTCCGGGTGCGGAGCAACGGTCCGGATTTGAACGATCTGAGCGGCGGGCTTACGTCCGGGGCGTACCAGTTGCAATTGCGGCTGCGCGAGCTGGACGAGATCGGCGGCTCGACGGTCCGCTATGCGACGATCGCCTATGCCACGAACGGCATCGAGATGTACGGCTTGCCGGCCCATTCGCCCCTGTCGGGCGAGGCCGCCGAGGACGGCACACCGAACGACGGCACGCAGAACGCCCAGCGGCTGGGCAATCTGTTGAACGCCGACCGCAACACGATCTCGGTCGCGGGCGTGCTGGATCCCCGGGAAGAGGGCAACCCGAACGTTCCGGACGTGGACTTCTACGAGTTCGACATCGCCTTCCTGGATCCGAACATCCTGCCGACGTATCCGCTGTTGACGTATCCGGTCGTGTTCGACATGGACTATGCCAACGGCTTGACGGATCGGCCCAACACATCGCTGCACGTCTATCGCTTGATCGACGTGAACGGAACGCCGGACGACCGCAGCGACGACATCTATCGGCTCGTGTACACGGCCCGCGACGGGAACATCGCGGACGACCGCCCGGCGACCCCCGGCCAGTCGGATCTGGACGATCTGCTGCGCGGCACCGTGGGGGCCACGGATCCGTTCCTGGGCGTGGTCGACCTGGCGATCGTCCAGCCGACGGGCGAGCCGTTCAAGCCATATCCGCACGCCACGTATCGGGTGGCGGTTTCGTCGGACGCCACGATGCCAGACGACTTGAACCAATTCACCTCGCTGGTGGCCGCGAATCCGTTGGCGCGGCTCGAGCCGATCCAGACCGTGCGGCGGATCGCCGAGGACCACATCGAACCGCGTCCGCCCGCCACGAATGATCCACCGCAGATCCCCGTGCTGTGGTCGGACGAGTCCGCGGTGCCCTATCACCTGGGCGATGTCGTCTTGTTTCTCAGCCGCGACCAGGGCGTGCCAGGCGATTCGACCTCGACCACCCTGCTGACGGTGGATCCGTTCACGGGTGTTCAGGAGACCTTGGTCGGGGCGTTCGGGCACGAGACGGGCGACATTGCCATGCACCCGGACGGCTGGCTGTATTCCTACCGGCTGTCGGAGAACGAGCCATTTCCGTGCTATCCGCAAGACGCCGCGTCGGGCAATTATCTGGCGATCAGCCCTCGCAATGGCACGGCGACCGTCATTCGCGACGACGGGATCGTGACGTACATCGAAGACGTTAGGACCCCCGGCACGTCGATCGTTTCTCACGAATGTCCGGCGGGTGTCCGCGTGGGGGATGGAATCGAGTTCAATGCGATCACCGTCTACGACGCGCGGACCGGCTTGGCGGTTGGCGACCGGGGATTTGCGTCTAGCCTGAGCTTGCTGCCCGGCGTCGAAATCGCCGAGAACATCCTCTATCGCTTCGTCGCCGATCCGCTCGACGCCGACCAGGGACGGGCCGTCAGCAGACCACAGGTAGACAAGACCGACAGTCCCAGCGAATCGATCTTCACGGGCGCGGGCACGCAGATCCGCGAGCGGGGCGAAGTGTTGACCGCGCCGCGGCTCGAGCTGACGTATGCGTCCGGTGGGCTGCTGGCCCCACCCGTAGCGCCGCCGACGCGACCCGTCCAGCAGAACATCCAAGATGGCCAGTATTTCACCGTGGTGGACGGCGCGAATCAGACTACGTTCGAGTTCGATCTCGGCGCCGAGGTCATCCAGGCGATCGACGTGGCGGGCGACGTGTCGATTCGAGACGGCAACTTCTTCCAGCTCGACGACAACATTTTCCAGATCGACACGGGCTCGGTGATCGAGATCTTCGGCAGCGGCGCCCAGGTGGACGGTGGCGTTGTCACGGTCAACGACGGGCGCATCTCGCGAAGTTTCGAATTCCGCTGGGATCAAGGGCAGGGCACGCCGCCGCGCACGGATCCTGCGGCGACGTTGATCGCCGTCGGCGGCGGGACGACCCCGTTGCAGATCGCCAGCGATCTGGCGGCGGCGATCAATGCCAGCGCGTTGAACATCGTGGCCCACGCCCCCGGGCGGCGAGTGTCGATGGAAGGCGACTTTTCTGTATCCGTTTCGCCGGGCGCGGGTGGCGTGCGGGTTCGCGGCACGGCCGGCGCAGCGCCGATCCTGCAGGGCGTGGATGGTTCGCAGATCAACGACGGCGACAATTTCTACCTCAGCAGCGGCGGCTATTTCCAGAAGTTCGAGTTCGACACGGGCTATACGTTGATCACGCCGGTCCGCTATCTGCTGCAGATGCCCGCCCTCGGCGGGCGGGCGATCAGCGACGGCGAGCGGTTCACGGTGGGCAACTCGGCGACGGGCGTCAGTCTGACGTTCGAGTTCGATCGCGACGGTGCGGCTTCGGCGCCCGCGGCCCAGGTCATCCCCTACTCGGTTTCCGACACGGCGGACCAGTTGGCGGCGACCATCGCCGCAGTGCTCGGCAATCCGGCGCTGCAATTGAATCTCGCCCCGACCGCCCAGCCCGGCGGCATCGTCCATCTGGGCAGTACGGCGGCCAACTCGTTGAACGCCTCGAACGCGCCCAGCGTCACGGCCCGCGGCGTGGCCGGCGGCATCATCGATGGCGAGACTTTTAGAATCGGCGACGGTTTTCGGACCGTGGTGTTCGAGATGGACAGCGACGGCTCGCTGACCGATCCGGCCCATGTTCCGATCACGTTTTCACAGCTCGCCACGCACGACCAGGTCGGGGCCAACATCGCGGCGGCGATCCTCAATCAGAACCTGGGCCTGACGCCGGCCTATCTGGGCGATGGTCGGGTTCATATCGGCGGCGACGACGGCATCCCGGCCGGCAGCCGCAACCACGTGCTGGACACCTCGGCGGCCCCGCACATCACCGACAGCGGGCGGCCCGGGACCAGTGATCCGGCCGCCGTGCCGATCGATTTTGTCGTGCCCTCGGCAAGCTTTACGGCGGCTCAGGTCGTCAATCGGATCAATGTGGCGATCCAACAGGCGTCGGCGAACAAGGTGATCGAGCGCGGCTTGCCAGGCAACCAACTATGGGACGGCAGCACGTTCGTCGTGGTCAGCCACGGCCGAACCTACACGTTCGAGTACGACGACGTGCGCAACGGGCCGGCGGGGGTTGCGCCGGGCAATTTCCGGATCGCGTTCGATCCGGGCGTTCCGACCAGAAATCCGGTGATTCCCCCAACCCCCGCATCGACGATGGCCCAGCGGATCGCCACGGCGGTCCAAGCGGCGATTCCCAGTGCGATCGTGCGCGTCGGCGTTCGCGACCGCGTGGTGATCGAAGAGTTCGGAATCGACTTGACGGCGCAACCGGCCAACGAACGGATCGTGGTCAACGGCGATCGGGTGCTGTTCACCCCCGGCACGTCGGCGATTCGCGACCTCACCAGTTTCGGTCTGGGCTTTACGCTGATTACGAACATCGAGGAATCGTACGACGTCTACAACCCCAGTCCGCGGCTGACGCCTTTCCTGCCGCCAGACTACCGGGTATTGCCCGCCGCCCCGCCGCCGCCGGGTCGGAACATGACGGATCACATCATCGCTACGCGGGTGGCGGCCGTGGTCGGACCGGTGATCGACGCCAATCCGAACGACGGCGCGTGGGGCGCGGGGGGGTTCTTGGATCGGATCAATTTCCCCGACGCGGTCTATGCCGACTTTTCCGGCATGAACACACCGGGGCTGCCGCAGGTGTGGCGACCGGTTGCGACCAGCGCATCGGGCGTGTCGTCCGGCAACGTCCGGATTCCCGTCTTGGCGGACGATTGGCCGTTGGATCGCGTGGTCGATCGCGATGTGAACGGGATCGCCGACGGCCCGGCGATACCCGGGTTGGCGACCCGCGTGGCCGCCAGCATCAACCAGACGCTGAACAACCCGTTCGGGATCGTCGCGGCGGCTCGCGGCGCCTATGTCCGCCTGAACCGAGGGAGCATCATCAATGCTTCGTCGATCATCGCGATGGGCGAGGGCCCCGGCGGCACGATCACGGGCATGGCGACGCTCGGCGGCCAGGTGTACGCGGTCAGCGACCAGGGCGGTCTGTACCGGATCGACGATCCGTTCGATACGCGTAGCTGGGATTACGATGTCCAAACGACGTATATCGCTACGTCGCGCGAGGACTTGTTGGGCATCCGTTTCTCGGCCTTGACCGCGGGTCCGCCGACGGTCGAAAACGGAGCCTACGGCAACATGCTGTTCGCCACCGACAGCGCGGGCACGCTGTATGCCTTCAATACGGCCGGCGAGGCGCAGCCCGTGTTCGCAAACGGGGCGACGCACGTCAGCACGGGCGTCCATCCGACCGAGGTTCGGGGCCTAGCCTTCTCGACGCTGGATCGGAACTTGTTTGCGCCCACGCCGGCGCCGAACACGATCGTCGGCACGCCCAGCGGCACGCTGCAGGTGACCCAACAGCGGCCGGACGAGATGGACATCCGCTTGGGCTTGTCCAACGATCGGACCCAGCCCATCGACGTCTATTATCAGCGAAACACGCCGGGGCACGAGGGCTATCAGACCGGGACGCAGAGCATTCATTTCGGCAAGGGGTACGCGTACAGCACCGGGGGCGCTCCGCTGGGCGTGCGCAGTTACGACTTTCCCGGCGGCGCCCAAGGCTCGATCGTCAGCAACGAATTCAGCCTCAGGGGTTATTCGGCGGCCGACAAGCCCGTGCTGTACTTCAGCTATTATCTGGACACCGAGAACGACAGCAGCCATCCCAACTCGGCGTCGGGTGTGATGATGCGGGACGCGGTCCGCGTGTACGTGGCGGACAACGACGGGAACTGGCAGTTGCTGGCCACGAACAACTCGTATCGCGGCTCGGGATTCGTGGACGACGAACTGCAAGATTTCGACTCGGCGTATCGCGGGGCCCGCGCGCCCGACGATTCGGACCAGTACTTCGACGTGCAAGAGCTGTTCGACGGCGACCGCATCCAGGGCCAAGACGTCAACACATGGCGTCAGGTCCGCATTCCGCTGGACCAGTACGCGGGTCGCGCGAATCTGAGGTTGCGGATCGACTTCAACACGGGCGGCGATTTCAACGTAGGCAATGCGGCCGCGGGCGACGAAATCCGCGCCGTGGCGGGCGTGTTCATCCGGGACGGCCAGACTGCCCAGATCGGCGGGTACGAACTCGAGTTCGACAGCGGGCTGACGATCGTCACCCCGACCGGGGCGGCAATTCCGGTCAACGAAGAGATGACGTTGACCGACGAACTGGGCAACACGGCCGTGTTGCGGTTTGTCAGCAACACGCTGACCGCGTCGGACATGGTGGTCGTCGATGGCTCGCGGCTGTTCGACGGCGACGTGTTCTTGATCAACGACGGCGCGACCACGCGGGCCTTCGAGTTCGACAGCGGGTATATCCTGACCGCCCCGTCGACAGGCGGCGCGGGCCTGAACGACATGGACATCCTGCTGGTCGACCTCGACGGCGCCGGGCCGAACCTGCCGATCGCGTTCGAGTTCGACAAGGACGGGGCGCTGATCGACAGCGACGGGATTCCCGGCCCCGACAACGGGACCAACATCATCAACATCGCGGACGATCTGACGATCCTGGTCCCGCTCACGGGCGGTCAGATCGGCGACGGCGACATGCTGAGCCTGTCCGACGGCGCGACGACGTACACGTTCGAGTTCGACAAGGACGGGACGCGGATCAATCCGGCCAATTTGCCGATCAACGCGGCCAACAACCGCACGCTGCGGATCCCGGCCGCCGGTGGCGGCGTCGGCGGCGTGCGGGACGGCGAGTTCTTTCGCATCGATCCCGACGGGCTGGGACCGATCGCGCCGGTCGTGTTCGAGTTCGACAGCGATGGCGTGGCCAGTGCGGCCAACGTGATCCGATTCGACCACTTCACCACGCAGGACGTGTTGGCGGAGCGCGTGGCGACGGCCATCGCCGCGCAATTCGGCGTGCTGCAATTGGAACCCGAAAACGTGGGCGGCGGCATCGTCGTCCTGGACAACACGACGTTCCGCACCACGGTCGACACGTTCAACGCGCCGAGCCTGGTCGGCGGGTTCACGCCGCCAACTCAGGACCAGATGGCGGCGCGGATCGTCGCGGCCTTGGATGGCGCGGACGGCGTGATGGACCGCCAGGTGCTGGGATTGACGTTGCCGAATCCGGCGGCCGACGAAGTGGTGGGCGGGCGGATCGTGCTGGGCGGAACGCGGCCGACGCACGTCCTCAACACGGGAGGCCCGTTCGGCGTCACGCAGACGCGCACGCCGAAATCGGCGGACGAGGTCGCCGAGCGGATCGCCAACGCGATCAACGCGGGTTTCAGCGCCACGTCGTTGCGTGCGGCCGCGTTGGGCGACGGGATGCTGACGGTGTTGGACGCCGCCGGCGGCGTCGCGCACACGGTCGACGTGGCGGGCGTGCCGGGGATGCGGCTGACGGGCGCGCCGGGCGTCGATCCGCAAAACGTGGCGGTGCCGTTCTTCCCGACCGACACGATCGACGAAATCATCGACGGCGGTCCGAACGTCGTGGTCGATCCGCCGCTGGTGGCCGGGGCCCGCCCGGGGCTGGTCTCGGTGATCAACAGTTCGGGGCTGAACGTCGCGGCGACGCGGCTGGCGTTTCCGGCCGACAATGTGATCGCCCTGGACGGGACGCTGGTCCCGCCGAACACGGTCACGTTCTCGCCCGGCGCCACGGCGCTCCGCCCACAGGGGATCGTGCCGATCTATGTCGATCGCACGCTGACCCCCAACGATATCGCGGAACGCATCGCGCAGGCGATCCGAGACGCGGTGGCTCGAGGCCAGTTGGCGGATACGGTGATTCCGCATCTGAATGCCAACATCGGCTATGACAATCCGAACGTGCGTCCCGAGGATTTCCGTTCGAACCGGATCAACGTCGAGGGTCTGGCCAGCGTCACGTTCAGCTCGGGCGCCGCGTCGGCGATCGTCGTCGATGGTCAACCGGGCTGGAACGACCCGACCAGGCGGGATCGCGCCCTGGTTCCGTTCCACACGGACATGGATCGCGTCGAGGTCGCCGACTCGCTGGACCGCATCCTCGAACAACTGTTCAGCCGGCCGGCGCTGGTCACACAGAGCGGGTTGAGCTATGACGACGGCGACACGTTCGTGATGCAAGACGGCGTTCACGCGCCGGTGGTGTACGAGTTCGAAAGCGGGTTCGTGTTGAGCGTCCCGACGGGCGGCGGGTCGGTGGCCGACGGCGGGATCAAGGACGGCGAGTATTTCACGATCCGGGATTCGGCCGGCCTGATTGCGGCGACATTCGAGTTCGACAAGGACGGCGCGTTGACGCTGCCGCCGGGGACTTCGACCGCGGTGCCGATCCGCGAGACCGACAGCGCGCTCAGCGTGGCGCGGACGTTGGTCCAGGTGTTGCAGAACCATCCGCTGCGGGCGTCGTTGAACCTGACGCCGCGGCTGTTGACGGGCAATCGCGTGCAGGTCGGCGGATCGCGGGGCGCGACGCTGGACATCAGTCCGGGCAGCGTGGTGGGCTTAGAAGCTGCGCGTCCGGGCACGTCGGCCGCCGTGACACTGCAAGTGCCAGAAACGTTGGCGATGCAGTTGCCGGATCCGTTGACGATCCATATCCCGCCCAGCGGCATCCGGGACGGCGAGACGTTCACCTTGTCCGACGGGCTGAACACGGTGACGTTCGAGTTCGAGAACATCCTGTTCGCCAACGGCGTCGCGCCCGGCAATCGCGCGGTGCCGTTCGCGCCGACGGACACACCGGCCGCGATCGGCCGGGCCTTGGTCAACGAGATCGCCGCTTCGGGTCTGTTTGTCGAGCCGACCATGTTGGGCGGAACGGGCAATATCGATCTGGGCGGCAGCGCACGATACAGCCTGGAGCTGCCCACGCGCGCTCCGAACGGCCTGTTGCAGCTCGGCGCGCTGTCGTTCCAGACGCCGGCGGGCGGCGGCGGCGAGGTTCGCGATGGCGATTACTTTACGGTCACCGCGGGCGGGACCACCCGGATCTTCGAGTTCGAGGACATCGTGACGACGCCCGGCGGCAACGGCGCGCATCGCGTCGGCTCGATCCTGATCGGCTATAGCCCGGCCGATAGCCAGATCCAGTTGGCGAACCGCATCGTGGCGGCGTTGGCGGCTGTGCCCGGCCCGGCGTTGAATCCGACGCACGCGGGCCACGGCGTCGTCAATCTGGCGCCGCTGGGCGCGGCTGCGCTGGCGTTCCCCACGCTCAACACGGGTCTGTTCCAGACCGGACCGCTGGCGCTGCAAGCGGCGCCCAGCGGTGGCGCGGCGATCCGCGACGGTGACGAGTTTACGATCAGCGAAGGCAGCACGACGTTCCTGTTCGAGTTCGAAGACACGGTGACGACACCGGGCGGAAACGGCCCCAGTTTGGTGGGGCCGATTCTGATTCCGTACAGTCCGCTGGATACGCAGGACCAGATCGCGGATCGGATCCTAGCCCGCCTGCAAGGCGTGGCGGGGCTGAACCTGAATCCGGTCAAGACCAGCGGCGCGCCGCGCGTCCATCTGGGGTCGGTCGCCTACGACGCCAACCCGTTCACTCGGATCACGCTGGACACCTCGGCCACGCATCTGTCCCAAACGGGCGTCGCCGACCTGTTGGTGGACGGTCAACGGTTGTTCGTCACCGACGGCGCGACGGTCGCGACGCTCGAGTTGGATCTCGATTCCAGCGTGACCCCGGGCAATGCGGCGATTTCCGTGTCGGCCGGCAGCACGCCGCACCAGATCGCCAGCACGATCGTGCGAGCGATCGAGCAGGCCGGGCTGGGCCTCGCGCCGCGGCATCTGGGCGACGGCCTGATCCATGTCGGCGGCTCGGAGTTGCATGACCTGGACACGAGCAGCATCCCGGCGATTGCCAAGCTCGGGACCGGAGGCGCGATCCCCGACGGGCTGGCGTTTTTCATCACCGAAGGGGCTGTCACGCGACGCTTCGAGTACGATCTGGACGGGGCGGTCGCGCCGGGCAGCATTCCGATCAGCATCACCGAGGACATGACTCGCGACGAGATCGCGTTGGCCACCGTGACGGCCATGTCGCCGGGCGTATCGTCGTTGGGGATCGTGCCGCGTTATCTGGGCGACGGCGTGATCGACCTGGGCGGCAACGACGAGAACGACGTGCTGACGCTGGGCGCCAGCCTGGAGGTCGACCCCGCGTTCCCGCCGTTGCAATTCCGCGTGCCGGCGCCCGGCGGCGGGGCCGGTGGCGTGATCGACCAGGAGACGTTCACGATTCGCGACGTGACCAATGGCGTGGACTACGTATTCGAATTGGACAACAACGGCGTGGTCACGCCGGGGCGCGTGGCGATCTCGTTCCAGAGCACGGATTCGCCGCACGCCGTGGCGCGGCGCATCGCGACCACGGTGGCGAACCACGTTCCGGGTCTGGCGCCGACGGTCCTGGCGGGAGGGATCGTCAACCTGGGCGGCGATCCGCTGGACTTCGAATTGATTTTCGAGGATACGTCCGTGCTGGTCGCCAGCGGGCTGCGCGGGGCGCAGACGCCGCACATCCCGGTGCGTTTTGCGCCGAGCGACGACTTTACCTCGCACGACGTGGCCGTGGCGATCCAGACCTCGCTGAACGGCACGCTGGGCTCGGACATCCGCGCGACGGTCGGCGCCGCGCAGACGCCCGACCAGCGGCGCGTAAGCCTGGTCCACACGTCGGGTTTCCCATGGGACATTCAGTTTATCTCGAACGTGGGCGCGGCGCTGCGCTGGGACACGCCCGACGACATCGTCAAACAGGATCGGGATCTGTTGCGGATCATCGGCCGCAGCGTCGCCGATCCGGGCCCGCTGGGGTACGAGCGGATTCATCCGGACGACTTCTTCACGGTGGATCCGAACACGCATCTGCCGGGCGACGCGTTCAGCGGATTCAATTCGCCGGCCCGCGGGCAGGACAACGTGTACGAGGGTCTGTACTTGGACGATTTCGTGATCGGCTTTGCCGAGCGCGGCGAAGCTGTCAGCCAGGCCGCCTCGCGGGCCACGTCCAACTTTGTGTCGAATCCGGATGGTCAAGGCCGCACCGAAGGCGCCTATCAGTTGGAGATCCGGCCCGGTCCGGACGTCAGTTCGCCGCTGCTGCGCAGCTTTGACACCAACGACCGGATGGGCGTGGGCCAGACGTTGATCGTCCAGCGCGGGCTGGACATCGCGGACGGCCAGACGTTGACGCTCAGCGACGGCGTGCGGCACGTCGTGTTCGAGTATCTGGACACGTCGATCGCCGGCAACCAGCCCGAGGCGGGGCGGGTCGCCATCCCGTTCACGCCGGCCGAGCCGGACTATGTCATCGCCCAGCGGGTTCGCGACGCGATCAACGGTCCCGACGCCCAGGCCGTGCTGAACATCACGGCGGCGCTGGCCGACGGCACGCTGATCGGCCGCGGCAGCCCGACGTACAGCACCAGCGCCCGAGTGAACCTGTTCGGCCCGGTGACGTTGTACGTTCATGCGACCGACGTCCAGGAAGAGAACGACTCGCTTGCCACGGCAACCCCCACGGGGATCGTGGGTCTGGATTCGCCGCCGTTCGTGGGCAGCGGGTATATCGGCGACAACGAGAATTTTCCGCTGCGCCGCGGGCTGGACGTCGACCTGTTCCGCGTGGATTTGACGGCGCGCCAGACGCTGCGGATCGACATCGACGCGTTCGAGATCGGTTCCGACCTGGACGCCTATGTGCGGATCTTCGACGCCAACGGCGATCCGGTGTTGGATCCGCGGACCGGTTTGCCCATCGTCAGCGACGACGCCGCGGGGCCGCTCGAGTTCGGCCGCCCCGACCCGTACTTGGAGTTCGAACCCGAGCGTTCCGGGACGTACTACATCGGCGTCAGCGGCGTCAACTATCGCAACGGCAAGTACAACGCCGATGACAACATCGCGTACGATCCGCGACGGCCAGGCAGCGGCGTCGAGAGCGGGACGACGGGCTTCTATCAGATCAAGCTCTCGTTCGGCCGCGCGACGCACGCGGACTTCGTCTTGTTCAACGAGCGGGGCGACAGCAATCTGTTCCGCGACCAGGGCCAGGTTTTGGTCTTTGCGAACACGATCACGGACGCGTCGCAGTACGGGATCGTGTCGGCCGCCGCGCCACGGATCGGCCAGGACGGCGACATTCCGCGGATGGGGCCCGTGCGGAACACGCCCAAGCTGAATACGGAAGGTCTCGTGCCCGGCGTCGTGATCAGCAACAACATCCTGGCCTACAACACGCAGGGTGGGATCCGCTTTGCCGGCGACGCCAATCCGGCGGGCCAACAGACGGCGGCCGTGCCATTTGGGCGGATCGTGAACAACACGATCTACGGAGGGATCCAGCCGAACCCGGATCCGAGGCCGGTCGACGTGGTGTTCACGATCGCCACCTCGCCGGGCATGGCCAACGACATCGTCGAGCTGCGCAATCAACTGCCGGCGTTGGACCGTCAGATGCGGGCGGCCAACCTGGACGCTCGCTATGGCCTGGTGACGTTTCCGGCCAACAATCCCAATGGCGGCGCGATGCAGATCCAGGATCTCGTCCCGTTCACGACGTTCGTGTCTCCCGGCAGCCCGTTCATGACCTTCCCGACGTCGGGCAGCAGGACGCTCGGCAGCCAGGCGGTGCTCGAAGCGTTGAACGCCGTTCAACCGGCGACGACGTTCTCGTTCCGCGACGGCGTCGAGATCCTGACGATCATGGTTACCGACGAGGCCGACGGCAGTTCGGCGGCCGAATTCTCGCTGGCGCAGACCGTATTGCAGACCAGCCAGGCGACGTTTTTCGGCATTACGCTGGATCCCACTTCGCCCCTGTCGGCCAACACGGCTCAGACGTATGGCGAGTTTGCCCGGCAATCCGGCGGCGCGCTGTTCAGCATCAACGCGTTCCGTCAAAGCCCGGCGAGCTTCTTCAACGGATTCTCGCAGGCGATCGTGGGCACGCTCAGCGGCGGCCTGGGCGTCGGAATCACGGTCGAGAACAACGCCAGCCCGACGATTCTGAACAACATCATCGCGGGATTGGCGACGGGAATCGCCGTCGACTCTAGTTCGCGAGCCGCGGGAACGGTGATCGGCGGCACGCTGTATCAGGGCAACGAGCTGAACCTGAACGCCCCTGGCTTGAACGAGGATTTCCGGCTCGAGCTGAACACGGCCGATCCCTTGTTCCGCGACGCGGCCGCGCGAAACTTCTATCTCGCGCCGTTGTCGCCGGCCATCGACAGTTCGGTGGGCTCGCTGCTGGACCGCTTCGACATCGCGCAGGTGAAGAGCGCGTTGGGAATTCCCGAGTCGCCGATCCTGGCGCCCGGCACGGACCTGACCGGCCAGTTGCGGGTCGATGATCCGGCCGTCGAGACGCCGGCTGGTTTTGGCGAGTTCGTGTTCGTCGACCGCGGGGCGATGGACCGCTCGGATTTCGCCGGCCCGACGGCGACGATGATCACTCCGCGGGACAACGACGCGGGCGGCTTGGATCAGAATCCGTCGCCGACGGTCCTGCAGCTCCGCGGCACGGCGGCCCTGTCGAGCTTCGAGATTCGGCTGGTCGACGGCGTTCCGCCGGCCGATCCGGATCTTGGCACGGGAGTCGACGATGCGTCGGTGGTGTCGAGCAACGTGATCCTCAAACGCGACGGCGTTCCGCTGGTGGATGGGATCGACTATGTGTTCAGCTACAACAGCACCAGCGACACGATCGTGTTGGCGCCGTTGTCGGGCATCTGGGAGCCGGATCGGATCTACACGGTCGAGCTGAACAACACCGATCATTGGCGGGCCGTGACCAAGTCGGGAACGGATCTGGAGGACGGCGATTCGTTCATTCTGTTGGACAACGACGGGCGGCGCGAGACGTTCGAGATCGACATCGGCTACACGCTCAGCGTTCCGCAGACTTTGACCTTGGTGATTCCCGAGGCGGGCGGCGCGTTGGGCGGCATCGCCGACGGCGCGTCGTTCAGCGTGCGGCGGGCGATCCCAGGGACTCCGGTCAAGACGGCCGTGTTCGAGTTCGACAGCAACAACGTGTGGACGGACAACAACCGGGACGGGATTCCGGACAACTTCCTGATCCGCTTCAACGTGGCCAGCACGCCGGAAGAAATCGCCGACGCGATGGTCGAACAACTGCTGCTGGCCGACATCGGTCTGAGTCCGCGACACCTGGGCGAAGGCATCGTCCATTTGGGCGCCAGCGAATTCCATCGCGTCGACAAGAACCGCGCCCCGACATTGGGCGTCCAACCGGCCTCGGCGGCGCAGAGCGGCCAGGCCGCGGGGCTGGCGGATGGCGACAGCTTTTTCGTCGACGACGGCACCAAGGTCGTGGCCTTCGAGTTCGACACGGACGGTCGACGGCTCGATTCCAACGGCGACGGCGTCCCGGACAATCCCGGCGCGATCCTGATTCCGTTCAGCGCGGCGGACACCAACGCCGAGATCGCCGCCCGGATCGGTGCGCAGCTCGAACTGGCCAAGCTGGGGCTCGACGCGGTTCCGATCGGGGACGGTCGGGTCCATCTGGGCGGCGTGCCCAATGTGCATCGGATCAGCGTGACGCGCGGGCTGTTGGGCCTGACCGGCCGGCCTGGCGTGCGCTCGGCGTTCGGGTTGCAGATCCCTTCGCGGGCCGGCGCCCCACGGATGTTCGATGACGGCAGCGGGACGCCCTATCTCAAGGACGGCGACAAGTTCACGATCAGCGACGGGACGCGGACGGTGACGTTCGAGCTGGACGATCTGGACGCCGCGATCGGCGGCGGCGCGACGACGGCGCCGAACATCGTGGTGGCCTACCACAGCTCGCGGTATGGGCTGCGGATCCCCGTCAACAGCGACGGCTCGTTGCGAGCCGTGAACGATGGTTCTAGCCGTCCCTTCCTGGCCGACGGGCAGACGTTCACGATTACCGACGGGACGCGAACCGTCACGTTTGAACTGGACGACCTGGCTCGTGCGCCGGGCGTCTTTGGCGGCAACGTGGCCGTTGGGTTCCGGAGCGACACGGGGACGGCAAACGAGGTCGCCGAGGCGATCGTGACGGCAGTCCGTTCGACCGCGCTGACGGGCTTGAGCCCGCGAAACGAGGGTCGGGGCATTGTGTTGCTGGGCGAGCCGCTAGGCCAATCGTCGGCGTACGGCATCGGCATCGGCTCGAGCGGTCTGCGGACGGTCGGCCAGGCGGGCATCGAAAGCGCGACGCTGGACAACCTGGCCAATGTCATGGTGGCGGCGATCCAGAACGCGCCGCTGTCCGGATTGAATCCCGTGAACGCCGGCCATGGACTCGTCCTGCTGGGCGAACCGATGGACGGCAGCTCGCGGCATACTCTGGACGTCTCGCAGTCCGGCCTGGGGCGCGTGGGGACGGCCGGGACGCCGGCGGCCATCCGGGCGCCCGTGAGGCTGTACACCGAGGACTTTAGTCGCGAACCCGGCGAGCAATTGGTTCCCTTCGACGCCGCCCAGGTGGCGGTCGCGGTGATCCAGGCGATCAACGATAGCCCGCTGGCCATCACCGCCCAGCCGGGCGGCGGCGATGTGGTTCTGATCCGCGAGGCCCTGCAACTGATCGACCTGGATCAGGTGTTCGCCAGCACCGAGCGCCGAGCGCCGATCGTGGATCGGGCCGGCAATCCGCTGAAGCCGAACCAATTGTCGGGCGATACGCAGATCACGATCATCCTGGGCGATGTCAACCTGGATTTCGGCGACGCGCCGGAGACGGCAGGCGGTCGGTATCCGACCACGTTGGGGCTGAACGGCCCCGCGCACGTCGTCACCGAGCCGGCGCTGTATCTGGGGCGGCGGATCGACGCCGAGCGCGACGGCCAGCCCTCGGCCGATGCGCGTGGCGACAACGACGATTCCCACGGGTTCCTGATCGACACGACCGGCGTGCCGCGGATGACGAGCAGCGCTGGGCAAACCCCGGCGGTGCTGCAGTTGCCGCGCCCCTTGAGCTTGATCGTCAGCGACGGCGCCGGGCTGGTGGACGGGGCGATCTTCACCGTCACCAACGGGGGCCGCTCGGCGACGTTCGAGTTCGACAACAACCATTCGCTGCAGGCGGCCGGCGCGATCCGCATCCCGTTCGAGGCGACCGATACGCTGGACGAGATCGCCGAGCGAACCGCGACGGTCCTGGCCGGTGCGGTCGCCGTGTCGGGCGAGCCTCTGGGCCTGCTGCCGTCCCCCACGGGCGACGGCGCCGTCCACCTCGGCGGCGACGGGCTCAGCGTGCTGCCAGGTCGCGGCTTGACCGCGGCCGGCGTGGCGAATCCGATCGCCGACGGCGAACAATTCACGCTCGGCGTGCCCGGCTCGGGCGGAACGACCACGTACACGTTCGAGTTCGACAATCGAACGCTGAACAACGGAGTCGCCAAGGGCCATATTCCCGTGTCGTTTGACAAAGGCACCACATGGGACGGGTATGTGGACGCGGTTCGCCTGGCGATTTTGAGTGCTCGGCTGGGGATCGCCGCGACGGATCTCGGCCATGGCCAACTCGAGCTGAGCGGCGACGACGAGGACGGCGTCACGCTAGGGGTCTTCAACCGGAACACGGTCACCGAGGTCGTCGTGACCGCTTCGGCGGACGGCCTGTTGGACGCCTGGATCGATTTCAACCGCGACGGCGATTTCGACGATCCCGGCGAGCAGATCTTTGCCAGTCGCCAACTGAAGGCCGGGCGCAACGTCTTCGAGGTGCAGCCGCCGGCCGACACCGTCGACGGGGAAACGATCGCGCGGTTCCGCTTCAGCAGCGCCGGCGGCCTGCGGCCTACGGGGCTGGCGGCCGATGGCGAGGTGGAAGATTATCTCGTCCAGATCATTCCCGGCACGCCTCCGGTGGCGAACGACGATCCGCTGGGCCCCGGCGATCTACGGCAGTATGTGGTCAGCGAGGATGACGCCGGCGCCACGCTGTTGCCGTCGGTTCTGATGAACGACACGTTTACGACCCCCGGCGGCGCGCTGTCCGCGCCGACCTATCAGAGCGTCTCGACGCTCGGCGCCACCATCCTGATGAACCCGGACGGCGCCTTCCGGTTCGACGCCCGCAGTTCGCGCGTGTTGCAGGCCCTGGACGAGGGTCAGTCGCGGACGGACACGTTTACGTACCGCGCGTCGGACGGCACGTTCCTGTCGACCCCGGCGACGGTGACCGTCACCGTACTGGGCCGGAACGATCCGCCCACCGCGGTCTCGGACGCGGCGTTCACCGACCAGAATCGCACAGTGGATATCCCGGTGACCGCGAACGACAGCGATCCGGAAGGGCACCCGCTGACCGTAACTGGCGTGAGCGGCGGAATCGGAACGGCGTCCATCGTCCCGGGGCAGAACATCGTCCGCTACGACCCCAACGGTCAGTTCAACTATCTCAACACGGGCGAATCGGCCACGGACACTTTCGTGTATCAGATCTCGGATGGCCACGGCGGCGTGGCGACCGGGACCGTGTCGGTGACGATCTTCGGCCTGAACGACGCACCCGTCGCGGTGACCGATCTGGCCCAGACAACCGAACAGAGCACGGTCACGATCGAAGTGCTGCTGAACGACTATGATCCGGAAGGGACCAAGCTGACCGTCACCGCCGTCCAGACGACCGAAACCAAAGGCCAGGTGACCGTCAATTCCCTGGGCTCGTTCGACAACACGGTGACCTACAATCCGAACGGCAAGTTCGAGCACTTGGGCGTCGGCCAGACCGCTACGGACACGTTCCGATACACCGTTCGCGACGAGGACGGCCATACGGCGGTGGGCACGGTGACGGTGACGATCATCGGGTTGAACGACGCACCGACGGCGATCAACGATCTGGCCAGCGTCGCCCGCAACGGCACGGTCTTGATCGACGTGCTGCGCAACGATTTCGACATCGACGGCGACCCGTTGACCGTGCAATCCGTCAATACGTCGTCCTGGCTGGGGACGGTGGGCAGGGTCACCATCGAGGGCAACAAAGTCCGGTACGACCCCAACCACAAGTTCGACTATCTCGGGATCGGCCAATCCGCGCAGGATCGTTTCAGCTATACGATCAGCGACGGCCACGGCGGCACGGCGCAGGCGGTGGTCACGATAAACGTGTTCGGCGCCAGCGATCCACCCCAGGCCGTCGATGATCGGATCACGATCAATGAAGACGAGTCCGTCAACATCGATGTGCTGGCGAACGATCTCGACGATTTCGGTCCGTTGACGGTCATTGCGCTGGACACGACGGGCCTGCTGGGCAGTGCCGAAATCAATCCGATCGGCCAGGCCAACAATCGCGTGCTGTACAGCCCGGACGGGCAATTCGATTCGTTGGCGCCGGGTCAGACGGCGACCGAAGTCTTCACGTACACGGTCAGCGACGGCACGGGTTCAGACGTCGGCACGGTGACGGTGACGATCCGCGGGATCAACAATCCGCCGATCGCCAACATCGATCCGAACGGCTATACGGTTGTTCGCGGCGGGATCATGCACGCCAACGACGTCGCCGGGACGACGCCTGCGTCCAGCGACGACAGCGTGTTGCTGAACGACACGGATCCCGAAGGCGACGCGATCGAGGCCGTGCTGTTGACGGCGCCTCGCTTTGCGGCCGCGGGCGGCTTTACGCTGCGGCCCGACGGCACGTTCAGCTATCGGCACAACGGCGGCCCGCAGACGTTCGATACGTTCGAGTATCGCGCGCGCGACAGCCGCGGCGCGTTTAGCCAGCAAGCGGTGATGGTGGTGATCAACATCGTCGAAGCCGCGCCGGCCGATTGGCAGAATCCGATTCTGCGATACGACGTCAACAACGACGGAGCGGTGTCGCCGGTCGATGCGTTGCTGCTGATCAACTATATCAACGCGAACGGCACGACAACGCCGCTGCCGTCGCCGCGCCCCGTCGGCGCACCGTTCTACGACGTGGACGGCGATGGGTATGCGGCGGCGAACGACGTGCTGCTGGTGATCAACGAACTCAATCGACTGAACATGTCGGGGGGCGGTGAGGGCGAGGCCGTGGGGCCGGCCGGAACGCCGAGCGTCGCGTTGATCGCCGCGCTGGCGTCGCCGACTGGGGCCGAACCCGCGGCGTTGGTGGGCGATCCGCTGGGGATCGATGTGCTTCGGTTGTCTGCGGCGAATCCGTCGTTCGACCCGGCGGACGCCGCGGCGAGGCCCGTTCCGGTTCCACCGGCGGCGCCCGAGCCGCCGGCGATTCGGATCGATCGCTATGGCGTCGAGGATACGTTGGATGCGATTGCGCTGGACGTGGACGACTTCTTTGCGCGAACCTCGCCGCTGGATGCGATTCTGGCGGATATGCTGGATTGAGGCGTTTCCAACCGTTCACGGGCCGTCGTCCGCGGCAGGCCCACGCCGTGCGCCGCAACACGTGAGGTGTTGTGCCGCGGGCGGCCCGCGGCGAGCGCCCGCGCCGCACGGACCGCGGGCGGGTGTCGCGTGGGCGCCCGCCGGGATCGTCGCGCGCACGGGGGCCTGGACGCCGTCGCGTCGAGCGGCGACGTTCGCCCGACGGCCGGTCGGAGAGATCCGCGGTTCACCCGCCGGAGTTCGCGATCCACGCTGACGAGTTCGGATCGCCCGACGGCCTGCCGTGTGACGGTCGGCCTTTGTAAGAAGCCCGCTTCGTGAGGCCTGACGTGTCCGCCGCACCCGAGATTCTGGCCCAGTTGCATCGGATCACCAAACGCTTCGGTCCGGTGACGGTCTTGCAGGACGTCGATCTGGAAATCCGCGCGGGCGAGATTCAGGCGCTGGCCGGCGAGAACGGCGCGGGCAAGAGCACCCTGATTAGGATTTTGGGGGGCGTCTATCGGGACTTCGAAGGCCAGATGCAGGTGGCCGGCCAGCCTTACCGCCCGCACAGCCCGCTGGACGCCAGTCGGCACGGGGTCGCGCTGATCCATCAGGAGCTGTCGCTGGCGCGGGAGATGAGCGTCGCGGACAACGTGTTTCTGGGGCGTTCACCCTGTCGCTGGGGCGGGTTCGTCGCCGACCGTCGTCAGCAAGCGGCCGCCGCGGCGGCGTTGCGACGGCTGGGGTTGGATCTGGATGTGCGACAGCGCGTCGCCCGGTTGCCGATCGCCACCCAGCAGATGATCGAGATCGCCAAAGCTCTCAGCCAGCAGGCCCGCATTCTGGTGATGGACGAACCGACCAGCGCGCTCAGCGCGCCCGAGGTCGAACGGTTGTTTGAACTGATGCAGAAGCTCAAGCGGCAGGGTTGCGGCATCGTCTACATCACGCACAAGATGGAGGAGATCGAGCGGATCGCGGATCGCATCACCGTATTGCGAGACGGCCGCTTGGTCCAGTCGGCGGCGGCGGACGAGCTGCCCCGCGATCGGCTGATCCAAGCGATGGTGGGGCGGGCGATGGACAGCCTAGGCTGGCGGCGAATGCCGAGCTACGGAGACGAAGCGTTGCGAGTGACCGACTTCAGCGTGTTCGCGCAAGGATGGGCCCGTCCCGCCACGGTGGATCGCGTTACGTTCGCCGTGCGCGCAGGCGAAATCCTCGGAGTCGGCGGCCTGCACGGATCGGGGGCGAGCGAGCTGCTGGGCGCCATCTCCGGCGCCTATGGCGACCGCACCCGAGGGCGACTCGCCCTGTTCGGCCAGGCCGTGACGATTCGCTCGCCGCAGCAGGCCATCCGGCATCGCGTGGCGCGGCTGACGAACGATCGCAAGGCCACGGGACTGGTGCTCGGCGCGTCGATCGTGTCGAATACCGTGTTGGCGGATCTGCCGCGTCTGTCCGTTGGCGGCTGGCGCTGCGACGGACGCGAACGACGGGCGACGCAACGGATGGCCGCGGCGCTGCACGTACGCGCGGCGTCGCTGGACATGCCGGTGGCCTACCTGTCGGGCGGCAACCAGCAAAAAGTGGCGCTGGCCAAATGGCTGCAGATCGAGCCGCGCGTGTTGCTGTTGGACGAGCCGACCCGGGGGATCGACGTCGGCGCCAAGCGGGAAATCTACGAGCTGATGAATCAGTGGACCGCACGAGGGATCGCCATTGTGCTGATCACGTCCGAGATGCCCGAGCTGTTGGCGATGAGCGATCGCGTCCTGGTCCTGCACCGGGGCCGCTGCACGGCCTGCTTCAGCGCGGCGGAGGCCACGCCGGCAAACGTGTTGGAAGCCGCGATGGGACCCGTGTTCTCGCCTGCCGGGTGAACGTTGCGCGTCGAGAAGGCTGATCCGCCCGCCCAGCGCGATGTCAAGGCTGCGGTGAATGATCGCCTACGGCCAGAACGGTGAATATGGCCTGCGGCTAAATGCCTAGTCACGGTATTCGGCACGAGCGCGATGTCAAGGCTAAACGCCTGGGGATAGCCGCGATTGTCGGGCGGCGGGAATCCGGTGCGCTGGCGAGTGAGGCGACTCGGACATGATGATTGGACACCGCACGAGTCCCGATGATTCGACCGTCCGACCGCTGGCCATCCGACTGGTGACTAGCTCGTCCGGCCGAGCCTTGCTGGCTCTGCTGTTGGTGTTGACCCTGGGGATGGTTTTCCCGGCTGACGGCGCTTTCTACAAGTTCGCGACGCACCGCGACGCGTTTCGCCAGGCGTCGGTGTTCGGCATCCTGGCGTGCGGAATGACGCTGGTGATCGTGGCCGGCGGCATCGACCTGTCCGTCGGCAGCGTTCTGGCGCTGGCGGCGGTCTGCTTTGCCAAGACCAGCATTCACTGGGGGTGGCCGGCCGTGCCTGCCGTCGGGGCGTCGTTGGCGGTGGGCGGGCTGTGCGGCGTCGTGTCCGGAACGATCGCAGCTTGGCTGCGCGTCCAGCCATTCATCGCGACATTGGCGATGATGGTCTTTGCCCGCGGGTTGGCCAAGTATGCTTCGGGGGGCATGAAAGTCTCGACGGCCGTTCAGCAGGCCGACGGGACGTACCGTTATGTCGACGTCCCCGCGGTGTTCTCGTGGATCGATGCGCGCGTGTTCGGCGACCACTTGTCGATGGTGACCGTCGTCTTTCTGGTCTGTGCGGCCGCCAGTTGGCTGGCGCTGGCTCGCCATCGATGGGGGCGCCAGTTGACTGCCATCGGCGGGAATGAAGAGGCGTCGCGTCTGTCCGGCATCCCGGTCGTACGAGCCAAGATTCTGGCCTATGCGGCGTGTGGACTGCTGGCGGCGGTCGCCGGCATCTGCCAGGCGGCCCAAGAACAGCAAGGCGATCCGGAGGCGGGAACGGCGTACGAGCTGATCGCGATCGCGATGGTCGTCATCGGCGGAACGAATCTGACCGGCGGTCAAGGCGGCATTGCGCTGACGCTGATCGGGACGCTGACCATTGGCTATCTCGAAAAAATCCTCAGCATCAACGCAGTCCCCGAAGCCGCACGACTCATGCTGACTGGGACGATCATTGTCGTCGCGGTTCTTGCTCAGCGACGCGCCCCACCATAACGCACGTCGCCCCTGGCGGTCGCCAGGCGTGTCGTATCAGCCATCTGTCTGTTCGCAGCCCCAGGCCGATCGGACGGCAATCGTCGTGGTTGCCGAGTCGCGCCCACGATCCGCCGACCCTCGAGGAAGGCGGTCTTCTCCTGTAAAGTTGACGGTCGCGACGGTGCGCGAGATACTGATGTCGCCGTGTTTCGGCGTCTTGTTGTGCGGCGATCCGTCGTCGGCGCGACGTGATCGACACGGGAAGCAACCGTGACGACCGATCCTCAACCTCCACCTGAGCGAGTCCCCTTGATGCGCTGTCCATCCGTCGTCCATCTCGCGTCCGGCCACGAATCGTCCCATCAGACGCTACATCGAATAACGACGCTGATGCTAACCAGCGTCATTCTTTGCCTGTCGATAAGCTTGGCCAGGTACGGCTTCGGTGCGGATTCTCGGGGGGCGTCCAACGTCGTCTTCATCCTTGCCGACGATTTGGGGTGGGGCGAGCTGGGGTGCTACGGCCAGGAGAAGATCCCGACGCCGAACATCGATCGATTGGCGACACAGGGGATCCGCTTCACGCGTTTCTATTCGGGGGCGCCGGTGTGCGCGCCGGCGCGGTGCGTGCTGATGACGGGCAAGCATCTGGGCCATGCCGAGGTGCGGGGGAATCTGCCGGCCGCGCGTGTGTCCGCCGAGTTCACGGAAGGCCAGTGTCCGTTGTCCGCCCAGGCGGTCACGCTGGCGCAGGTGTTTCAGCGAGCCGGTTATGCGACGGGCGCGATGGGCAAGTGGGGCCTGGGGCCGGTCGGCAGCACGGGCGATCCGAATCGCGCCGGCTTCGACTTGTTCTTCGGCTACAACTGTCAGAGCCTCGCCCATAGCTACTACCCGTCGTATCTCTGGCGGAACGCCGAACAGGTTCCGCTCAACGCGACCCCCATCCCGGGCCATCAGAAACAGCCGGTGGGCCCGGTGCGGATGGACGATTGGATCGGTCAGACCTACGCTTCGCGACCGATCGTCGCCGAGGCGGTGAAGTTTCTCGAGGCCAACGCCGCGCGGCCGTTCTTTCTGTACCTGCCGTTCACCGAGCCGCATGTGGCGATGCATCCGCCGCGCGAACTGGTCGAACGGTTTCCGCCGCAGTGGGATCGCGAGGCCTATCGCGGGCAATGCGGCTACTTGCCGCATCCGCGGCCGCGGGCGGCCTATGCGGCGATGATCGCCGATCTGGACGCCCACGTCGGTCGCGTGCTGGAAACGCTCGACCGGCTGGGCGTGGCCGACAGGACGTTGGTGATCTTTACCAGCGACAACGGCCCCACCCACCCGCGTCCTCAGGATCCGCGTTTTCACGTGGGCGGCGTGGACGCCGTGTTTTTCCACAGCACGGCCGGGCTGCGCGGGTACAAGGGCAGCGTGTACGAGGGCGGAATCCGCGTCCCGATGATCGCGCGCCTGCCCGGCCAGATCCCGGCCGGCGTGGTCAGCGACGCGCCCGGATACTTTGCCGATTGGTTTCCGACGTTGTGCGCTGCGGCCGGCTTGACGCCGCCGGCAGAACTGGACGGCGAGAGCTTGTGGCCCGTGATGCGGGGCGGCGCGCCGCCACGCTCGCACAAGCCGATGGTCTGGGTCTTCCCCGAATACGGCGGCCAGGTGGCGGTGCGAATCGGCGACATGAAGGTCGTTCGTCAAGGGCTGAAGACGAAAAAGCCCGGCCCGTGGGAAGTGTATGACCTAGGCCGAGACCAAGCCGAAGAACACGATGTGGTCGCGGCGCATGCGGACGTGGTGCGACAGGCCATCGAGATCCTGCGCCGCGAGGTGTCGGACAACGCCCGCTTTCCGCTGGTGATCCCCGAGGTCAACGATGGTTGAGCCGCGTCTGCGGGCGCGTGTGCGACCAGAGCTCGACGTGCGCACGCCCGGCGAGGGTCGGGTTAGCCCAGGCGTGTGTCTTGCCGAGACGTGACCACGTGAGCAAGTCCCTCCGAGACTCGCCAGGGTTCGCGCGTCGTTGCCGGGTCTTGCGGTTCGCGAACGGTCGAGGCCGCAACCGGGCGGATCAGCGAAATCCGCGGACTTGCATTTGCAGCCCGTACAGGCTGCGCGTGGCCGTGATGAACAACGTCCGCCGATCGGCGCCGCCAAAGCAGACGTTGGACGTCCAATTCTCGGGGATCGCGATGTGCTCGATCTGCTCGCCGGCGCGATCGAACACGGTCACTCCCTTGCCGGTCAGATACACGTTGCCCTGCTGGTCGATCGTCATGCCGTCGGAGCCCAGCTCGCAGAACAGCCGTTTGTCCGTCAACCGGCCATCGGGCTGGATCGCGTACATGAACGTCTGTTTGGCGGAGATATCGGCGATGTACAGCGTCTGGCCGTCGGGCGTGCCGACGACGCCGTTCGGTTTCTTCAAATCATCGACAACCCGCGTTAAACGTTGATGGTCGGGCGCGAGATAGTAGACGCCTTCGACCTCCTGTTCGGCCGGTCCGCGATTCCAATACGAGCGCTTGTAGAACGGATCCGTGAGGTACATGCCGCCGTCGGGACGGATCCACAGGTCGTTCGGACCGTTCAGCAGTTTTCCCGCGTACTTCCGGACGACGACGGTCGCACGACCGGCCGGATCGAACCACCATAGCTGATTCTCCGCGTCCGCGCACGCCCAGAGCCGGTCCTGCGCGTCGAAATACAGTCCGTTCGAACGCCCGCAAGGTTGAAGAAACGTGGACAACTGGCCGTCGACGCTCCACTTGAGAATGCGGTCGTTCGGTTGGTCCGTGAAAAAGACATTGCCCGCCGCGTCGGCGGTCGGGCCTTCGGTGAACGTGAACCCATCGGCCAACAGTTTCACTTGGGCGCCGGGCGCGATGATGCGCGACGCGTCGGCCGCGTTGCCGTTGGCTGCGGTGGGGTCGGCGATGACGTTGTCGGCAGTCGTGTTGTCGGCAGTCGTGTTGTCGGCAGTTGTGTTGTCGGCAGTTGTGTTGTCGGCAGTTGTGTTGCCGGCGGCCCGCAACGGACGGTCGGCAACGCACCAACAGGCCAGCCCCACTAGGACGCAGGCCCAGCGAAGCTGCGTCGCGATCGGGTAACGAGTAGCGGTCATCGTATTGATCTCCCTCCAGTAGCGGCAAACGAGCGGCTCGGCGCGAGCCGGTGTCGCGCCCATTCTACGACATTTTTTCCCCGCGATGCGAGGTGAACGAAGGCAGTTGCTGGTTCGGGCGTATGCGCGGTGCGCAGCCGCTTGACGTAGCTTTGGCGGCTGGCGATATTCATTTCGATTTCTGGCACTAGACCGCCCGACGGCCGAATGCTTCGAACCTCTATCGACGGAGATCCGCATCATGCAAAAAACTCGTACCGCGATCGTTCTGGTAACGTGTTTCGTGATTCTTGCGCCTGTTTGGGGCGCAGACGGTGCAGAGCGGACGGCGTCTGGCATCCAGCTCGTTCCCGCCGGCGGCCAGCCGGGGTCGCTGGACGGCTGGAAGTCTTATCATAGCGAAGACGTTCTCACGGCCGCGGTCTGGTCGCTGGACGCCCAGGGCGTTCTGCGTTGCACGGGTTCGCCGTTGGGCTATTTGTACACCGCGAAGGTTTACGACGATTTTGTCTTGGAGCTCGAATGGCGATGGCCGCCGGGCAACGAACCGGGCAAAGGCGGAGTGCTGATCCGGACCACGGGCCCGGATAAGATCTGGCCGAAGAGCTTGGAAGCTCAGATCAACGCCGGCGACGCGGGCGATTTCTGGGGATTGGATGGCTATCGCCTGGACGGCCCCGCGGATCGCAAACGAACGCTCGAGCATCCACAGTTCGGACAACTGACCAACCTCAAAAAATCGGCGATGGTCGAACGCCCGGCGGGCCAATGGAACACGTACAAGATCGTCGCTGACGGCGAGGTCGTAACGCTGGAGATCAACGGGCACACCGTCAACCGCGCGGTCGGCTGCGAGACGACGCCGGGAAAAATCCTGTTGACCGCGGAAGGCTCGCCGATCGAATTTCGCAACGTGCGGCTGCGGTCCCTGGCGAGGGCGGGAGGATAAGCCTTGCAGGTCGATGCGACGGCGCGTTTCGCAGGTCGGGCACGGGACAGGTTCGAGTCCGCGCGGCGACGAGCGCCGACATGGGGTTCGGGCGCGTCGGTTGCGGACGCGCCCGCGGCGGCCGACCGTTTGCGGCGCACCGTCCGAGGCCGTGAAAATTGGGCGCGGACCGCGATCTGGGCGGACTCAAGGACGTCGCGGCCGGCGGTGAGGTGAACGTGACGATCCGGCGATCCGCAAAGGTGCGCTTGTCAAAGATGCGCTTGACGATGCGCTTGACGATGCGCTTGTCAGGATGAAAACTGCGCTTCGAACGCATTCTTTTTGTTGTGCATCTTTACTGTGCTGCACAAATTGCGTAAACTTCCCATGCGCGTAGAGCTTCGGATTCTGCCTCTATTGAGGCAGGGAGCCGCTTTGACAGCGCGCCGTCCGCTGTCGATCCCAGCGGGCGCGGCATGCCCGGGTTGCATGAGGCCCGAGTGCCCGGCGCTGGCCGTGCGGCGTGGCAACCGGCTCGACGACCGTCCGTATTACCAAGGGGAACAGCCATGTGGTCGCGAAGACTTTTACGTCTTGCCTGTGTGCCGATCATCGTTTCGTTGGTGTTGCTTGGTCAGTTCGTGGTTGGCCAGACGCCGCCGAACGCCAAGGGCGTCGTCGAAAGTCCGTCGGATCGCAGCGGCGCCGAGCAGGCTGCGCCGACCGGGCAGACACTTCGAGATTCGCTGACCAGAAAGCTCAAGGAGGCATTGGACGCGGCAGAGGGGATCACGGGCGAGGATCGCGACACGGCGACGCGAATTCTGGAGGAAGCGGACGCTGCGCTGACGCGGATTCGCGAGGAAAATCGGCGGGCGTTGGAGCAGGCGAACCGTCAGGTTCGGATCGTGAACAACCACTGCCCGAACGTCGTGCTGTTCTTGCTCAACGGGGTCGGATACGGCGAATTGGGCGCGTATGGCCAGCAACTGATCAAGACACCGGTCGCGGACGCGCTGGCGGCGACGGGCGCCCGCTTTACGCAGTTCTACGCGGGCGCGCCCACCAGTGTCGCCTCGCGCGGGACGCTGTACAGCGGCAACACGACGGCTCGAGGCGAGCAGCTCGGCGACGACTGGGTCGTCCTCCGGCGTCAGGACCATTCGCTGGCCAAGATGTTGTACCGAGGCGGTTACGAGACTGGCCTGTTCGGCGTGTGGGGCGCGGGGCCGATCGAGCGCGCGGGGCATCCGAACCAACAGGGATTCCAGACGTTCTTCGGTTATCTCGACGATGCGAGCGCAGCCGACTTGTATCCTTCGTCGCTGTGGCGAAACGGGGATCGGGTGCCGCTGGACGGGAATGCGAACGGCGCAAAGACCCAGTATGCGCCCGACGTGATCGTCGAGGCGGCGAAACGCTTCGTCGACAAACACTATAAACGGCCGTTTTTTCTGACCGTCGCGTTTCCGATGTCGCCTGCGGCAGGCAGTCCCGTCGTGCCGAGCCTCGAGCCTTATGCCGATCAGGATTGGCCGGAACAGGACAAGGCGCGGGCCGCCCTGTTGACCCGCGTGGACCGCTATATCGGTCAAATCGTCGCAAGGGTTCGCGAACGACACGTTCTGGGGCGAACGCTCATCGTGATCACGAGCGATCATGGTCCGCCAGCGGTCGCCGGCGACGATCGCTTTCAAGGGACCGGCCCCTTTCGAGGTCGGGCGGGCGACCTGTACGAAGGCGGGATCCGCGTGCCGCTGATCATGAACGGGCCCGGCGCGCCAGGGGAGTCGGCCGAGTCCGAGGCGCCCTTCGCGATGTGGGACTTGCTGCCGACGTTACGAGATCTGACCGCCACGATGAACCGTCCACGGGCGCTGGACGGCGTGTCGATGGCAGGCCGATTGAGCGGCGCACCGCAGGCTTCGGCGCCGCCGAAGGGCGTGCTGTATTGGGAGAGCCATCGTGGCCCGCTGGCTCAGGCCGCGCGCATCGATGCTTGGAAAGGCCATCGCGCGAATCCGACGGCCGATTGGGAACTGTACGACTTGAAGGCGGACCCAGGCGAAGCACGGAATGTTGCCGGATCGAACCCGACCGTCGTCGACCAAATTCGAGAACTGGTCGGATCCCTGCGGCCTTGATCGCAGGTCGCCGAGCCTCGTGTGGGGCCACGTCCGCGGCCGTGTTGGATCGGGCGCGGCTCGCGTCGATCATTGCCTCGCGTTAGGCTGCGACTGAGCAGACGCCATCACGGCGCCCTGCGGTTGCATGCTCGGCGGTTGGATGCCCTGCGGCATGGCGCCGGGCGTGGCGCCCGCGAAGTTGGGCATCCAAGTCGGGCTTTGCCAAGGGTTCGTTTGTGTCGGGGACTGTGTGGGCGAGAAGTACAGCGTCGGCGTCGGGACGACACTCCCGGCCGATGACGCGAGTCCCGCCGGAGGGATCGACGCAGGCGGGGCCGCGACAGGCGCCGTCTGAGGCTGCGGCGGATCAAACGTCGGGACGGAGCTTTTGTTTGGTCCGGCGGCGTTCCGCGTTGGGCCCGTCGGCAAAAGCTGCCGCGTTGCCGCTTCGGCCAGTTCGACCGGAGTCGGCAGGCCTGGGGACGTCGGTGCATCCGAATTGGCAGCCTGCGATGCCTTGCCGCCGGGTGTCGGTTCGCGCTGGATTTCGGGCGTGCTTTTCGCCTCGATCTTGGGGGGGAACCGAAAGACTCGCGACAGCATCAGGCCGCTCATGGAGGCCGCTGTAGGAGCCGCGCTCGTCGAAGCCTGTGTTTGCGGACTGGTTGCCGGCGTGCTTGCGATACTCGACGGCGCCTGTCCGCCCGGCACGTCAGCAGCGGCAGCTCGTTCCGGTCGACCGGCTTCGTTGTCGAGCGGCTTGGTCTGATCCCCGCGATGGTATGCGGCCTGTGCGATATCGGCCCGAGCGGCTGGCGCGCGCGTCGTACGGACGCGGCCCGTCTTGCGATTTCGTTCGCTGACGGACTCGATCAGGCTGGATGTCTGGCCGGCCCGCGTCAGTTCGCTCAGCGTCGGATAGTGGATTCCCGGCGAAGTTGGCCCGAGCCGCTCGGGTGACGCGTTCGTCGAGCCGGGCGTCCCGGGTGAGCCATGCGGTTCATTGACGGGATCGGGTTGGCGATTCAACTGGGCCAATGCGTCGGCGGCCGGTTTGAGTTTGTCGTTTAGCGTCAATGCGCGACGATAGGCGGCCTGCGCGCCGGCCAGATCGCCGGCTTGCGTCTTGGCGTAGGCCAAATTGGCCTGCGCCTCGGCCTCGCCGCCGGCCCGGCGGAACTCGGCCAGACTCTCTTCATAGCGACCTGTTTTACCCAATACGAGCCCGAGATTGTTGCGAGCGGCCTTGTATTGCGAGTCCGCGGCGATTGCCTGGCGGAACATCGCCTCGGCCTCGGCCAGCCGCCCCATCACGAGCAGGTTGTACCCCGTGTCGTTCAGCAGCTCCGCCGAAGGCGTGGCCGCTTTGGCGGCGGCGTCAAAGTACTCAGCCGCCTTGTCATGCTCACGATTCTTGGCGGCGAGCACGCCTAGTCTATGCAGGACGACCGAATTCTGCGGCTCCTTCGAAAGGATGGCCTCGTAGATCTTGCCTGCGGTTTGAGCGTCGCCTTGTCGCTCGCTCAACCGGCCCATCGCGAGATATGCCTCGCGCTGCTGCTCGGTTTGCGCGGTTCTACCCGGCAGCAAACCTTTGATCCCGGGCATGTTCGCGCATCCGGTCATCGCGACGACCACGACGACCACGAGCAACGACCAATGGCGTTTTCCACAATGCATGGAACAGCCTCCTGCTGTTGCGATTTCGCATCGATACCTGACAAGCGTGCAGTCCGACCAAAGTCCTTTGCGGCTCGTGCTCGCCCGCAGTGAACGGGTCTGCGAACGGGCTGCAAACATCCGCAGCGGCAATCGCAACGTGTGCCGTTTCGAATGGTCGCCCGCGATCCCGCGGCAACGGACCTCAGAGCCAGCAACGCCTGGCTCGGCGAGCCCGAGCCGCGCGAAGCCTGCGCTGCAGCGGCAACGGGTCTCAGAACCAACCGCCGCCAAATCCACCCATGCCGCCCATCATTCCACCCATACCGCCCATCATTCCACCCATGCCACCCGACATGCCGGTAGCGTACGCGCCTTGCGCTTCGATGCCAGTCAGTGGTTGGGCGACGGCAGGGGCCACGACGACGCGCGTATCCGCGTCCGGGATGCCCATTCGGGTCAACGCGCGAACCACGACCTCGCGGCGCCTCATATCGAGGTCCGGGTTGAGATGAACGGGATACCGATAGGTTGTGTCAGGTTTGGCGCTGGTTTGGCTGCGCTCGATGACCACCGGATACGGTGCGCCGTTGCGCAGGTTTTCGGCGATTCGCTTGACGTGATCTTCGCCCTGTTCGTTCAGTTTCACTCCGTCAGCCACGTGCTTTTCGGTGGCTTGATTCAACTGGAACTCGTGCTGGTAGATCACGAACTTTGACGCCTCGGCGTTCGCCTCTTGCGTCTGGTTTATCTGATCCACCACCGTTCCCAACATTTGAGGTGGCGGCGGCGCTTGGTAGTACAACGAAGGCGTGGTGCAGCCGGCTGCGGCCAGCAGCATCGACAGTGTGCACAAACACGTCGCGGATTGGAGAAACGAGCGGGTCATCAGACGATTCCTTCCGATTCACAAGATCCTGTCCGGTCCTTGACATCACGGGGTAAAGCGTGGGGTCCGCGCGGCTATTCCGAGAAGCCCTGGGGACCGCACATATAGTAGTGTTGCTGTTGGTAGTACAGACCGTGCAAGCCATGATTCGCGTGGATGGCCTGGAAGCCGGCCTCGCGGAGACGATCTCGGTATGCCGGCCACACGGTGCTGCGATGTTGGACGTCGGGGTGTCCTTCGATCTGTTGCAGGCAGAAGAAGGCCTTGTCGTTCGGCTCGGTGACTTCCATGCCCGGCAGGACCAGCGGGACCTGGCGGCACTCCATCGGATGCACCAACTCGGGGCTTACCAGGACCACCAGTTCGGTTTCCTCGCGGCGGACGGACTGATTGCTGAACAGCACGCCCAACCCGGGAATGTCTCCGAGGAACGGGATTCGCGACTTGTCGCCACCCTGTTGGTCTTCGATCAAGCCCGCAATGGCCAGCCACTGGCCTTCGCGCAAATCCACGGTCGTCATGACGGCTCGGCTATTGAGCCCCGGAATGCCGTCGACCATGAGGTCGGCGTTGATCGAGCTGAACGACGGCATCACGTGCAGCCGGATGCGATCCTTGTCCAACACGGTAGGCGTAAAGGTCAGTTGGGTGCCGAAGCCTCGGAAGGCCGTCGTCGCAGCGCCGATCCCTCCGATGCCGACCGCGGTCGGGACGGCGAACTCGCCTCCGGCCAGAAACACCGCGGGCTGGCCACTGAGCGTCATCAGGGTCGGTTCGGCCAGGATCTTGCCGTAGCCGTTCGAGCTGTGCGCTTTCAGGTACAGATTCATGTCGACAGTCCCGTCGAGGATGGCCGACAGATTGCCCGCACTGCCCAACACGCTCGACATGCCCCAGTGTTTTCCGGTCAAGTCGAAGCTCGCCCCTAGCTCGCGCAGCGCCGTCCGCGTCAATTCCGCGATACGGACCTTCAGCATGACCTGCTGCTCGCCGGGGACATCCAGCATATTGATCACGTTGGCTGCCGGCAGATCCGGCGCGTCGGGCAAAGTGGCCACGGTGCCGTCCGTCACGACGCCGCCCCCACTGCCGCCGCTCCAGCCGCCACCCCAGCCACCGCCACCCTCGCCGCCGCCGGCGCGGATAATGGCCACGATCCGCGAGGCTTCCTCGGCATCGCGCGCCTGGCCGCGGACGATCAGCTTGTCGGCGATCGGGATCAGTTGGATCTGACTGTTGGGAAACAGCTCGTTGATTCGATCTTGGAGTTCGCCATATTCCAACTCGGCGCGGCGCTGTTCTTCCTGGTCCGTCCCGACGTGAACGAGATAACGCAGGACTTGTTCCTGACCGGCCGCATCGTTGAACCACAGAGTCAACGTCGTCTGGCCGCTCCGTTTGCCGAAGAACTCGAACTCGGTCGGCCCATACTGCGTGATGTCCAGGACGGCCGGGTCCGCGATCGAGACGCGCGAGACGGGCTGTTTGGTTCGAACCAACAGCGAACGAATGGGATCGATCCGAAACCGAAGGTCCGGTTCGATGACCTCGTCGATCAGATCTCCTTCGAGATCTTGTTGATCCGCGACCGCCATCGTCACCGGTGGCGTAGCCGCCTGGTCCGTCGACGGCGCCGGAAGTTGCTCGGGCGGCTGAGCCGGTGCTGCTCGGCCTATGAACGTCAAACACGCGAGGATGCCTGTTGCGAGGAGCACCGAGAACCCCCGCTTCGGTGCTGTAGCGCACGAATTGCGCATGATCCCCCCCTTTTTCACAGAATATGTTGCTGTCCGCGAGCACCTTGCCCCGGAGACACCGCGACGGCGGGTCGCAATTTGTCTTCGGATGCCGAGCGTCGGAGAATTAAGGGAATCTTTGCGGTTTACACCACTTGCAGCTATCGCGACGGTCCTGCCGACCGATGCTATCGCGCCGGCCGCATCAACTCTGACGAATCTGTCGCTTTTTCTGCGAGCCGCAGGCAATCCGCGCCGAAGAATAAGGAACAACCGTATTTCGTGCACTTCAACGGCAGAGGAAAAGGATCATCGCCATGTTGCTAAGAACCGTCATGGTCTCCCTGGCGGCGTTCGCCTGCGGTCAATTCTGTTATGGCCAGTCGGGTGTTCCCGGTCGTCCAGCCGCCAACACCAGGCAAGAAATGGTTCGCCCCGCGGCGTATCAAACAGATCTGGGTACGCAAGTCCCATGGGGCGCGCCGATGATGGGCGACGCTCAGATCGATTATGGGATGACCACCATGCCGATGGATACAGCCGGCGGCGCCCCCGTGGATTACTACGGCGGTTGCGACACGGCCGGCGGCGCCACGTATGTGCCCTGGTGGCACAAACATTTCGTGTGGTCGTATTGGAAGCTTCACGGGCTGCCCAGCCCGTGGTGCCCGCCCGGCAATCTGACGGGGCACATCCCGTACGAGTGCTGCGGAACTTACTATTATTATCGGCCTTACAATTGGTTCCACATTCCGGCCCAACAAGCCGAGGTGGCCAACTATGACGGCGACCCGCGCAATCCGTACGATAACCGCCCTGTCTTCGATGGGCTGTACGATGGTCTGTGAGCGGTGGTCGAGATCTCAAACACGCAACGACCGGGCGCGTGCGGCCCGGTCGTTTGCGTTTCTTGTCCCTTCGCGCCTGCGTGCGGCCCGGAAGGGCGCATGGCAAGACGGGCGTCGGTCCGCGTTGGCCGCACACGACTTGCTGCCGTTCCCCAGGCCATGCTCGCCCACGCACGGTATGACATAATCTCGTCACACGGGACGCAGCCACAGGTGCGGCCTGGCGCGGCCAAAAAGCCGGAAACTGCGGAGTTTAGAGTCTTCGTTCGTATCATGCGCGCACGGTGCGCGCATCTTGTACACTGGTGTGTACAGTACACTTTTGCGTTGCGGGCACTGGCCCGCGTTAAGTGGAATTGTTATTGCATGACTGTTGGGCAGGCCAGACGACAGGAAGCGTGTTGGCCGAAGGCCATCACCAACGTAGCC
>JAVYAJ010000181.1:0-4363 GCA_032229885.1 Candidatus Anammoximicrobium sp.
CCGAAGGCCATCACCAACGTAGCCTGGGGCAACGCCCCAGGAGTCAGAGATGATCGCAACCGTGTTGGCCGAAGGCCAACATCAACGTGTCACCTCGGCCTGGATGAATATGGCCTTCGGCCAACAGAGGCACGCGCGGCGTCTGCCCTGGGGCGTTGCCCCAGGCTACGGTGAGCGGAGGCCTTCGGCCAAACAGATTCTTGAGTTGCGGGCACTGGCCCGCGTTAAGTTGTGTCGCTAGCGATCGCGTCCACAATGCGCTGTGGGTCGCGCCCGATTCTGAGACAGGCGTCTAGTGCGTTGTCCAATCGGAATTTTCGGGTTGTCTCGCTCGCCTGCGTGTGGGATTGCCGCGGTCTGGAGACCACGGCCACCCTCATATTCAGTCTTGACAACGCACTAGCCCGTACGTCTACTCGAAAATTAACGACGATCCCAGGCGCGGAACTCATCCTCGCACTGGATCGCGGCAGACTATCAGGGCTCCAACAGGCGCAGACGAACGCTGGCGATCAGCAGGTCGCCGCCGACGGCGGACAGGCGGAAGTCAGCGCCGTTGGCTAGTCCGGAAAATCGCGCGTGCGGCAACACGAAGCGGGCTTCTTTCCAGTCGTTCGTGCCGCCGATCGGCTGGTTGGGGCCGGGGCGAAACTGCTGCGCAAGCCCCGCGAGCCGCGGATCGTTCGAGTCGTATTCGACGCGAAAACTTGCCGGCCCCGCGTCTTGGTAGACGACGGTCAACTCGACCGACTCGTCTAGGGCGATTGCACCATAAGTCATCCCCCAAACAGGACTTGTTCAAGGTAGGTTTCGTCCCATCCGGCGGTGAGCCGTTTGTTCTTGGTGCCGACTTTCAACGTAGACTCGTTCTTTGACATGCTGAGCGCAGCACGCCTGAGGATGCTGAAGTTGGCGTCCGCATGGCCTTGCCGTCGATGGCCACGATTTGACCGCCAGTAATTTCGTGTAAGGCCGTGATCCAACTCAACAGACATTTCTCGAACTCCGCAGGGTTGAGAGCGGCGAAGATCACATTGAAGCGATCATGCGACGGAATGCCGGCGGTCAGATCGAGAAACCTCTTCAACCAGCTTCGTTTCTTTTGTCCGAACTTGGCGATGGCCACAAAATCATCCGCCCCCACAGATTACAGCGCACATTGCAATCACCACGACGTTGATCAACGGATAAGTCACCTTGCGGCGTCGCGGGTCTGTGAGTTCGGCGAAGTGATCCTGTATTCGGGCGGACTTCATACTGGACATGGCATAACCTCCTGGCGCATGCGTGTTCCTCAACCCTTGCTGCTCCGCAGCAAACGGCGGAAAGCAATCTTGTTCAGTTGCGCCAAAACGCCTGATGTGGCGCAATCGCCCTGCCTCGCCAGCCCTTGTTGCCGACCCAGCCCTCGCTGCCATCGAACAGATGGACGGCCCGCTGCTTTTTGGATACAGCTCCAACGAGCACAGGAAGGCCTCGCGAGGTTGTCTGTGCAGAGGCCCCGCATTTCAATCGGCTGGCTGTTTCCGCAAGACCAATATGGCGTCTTGCCAGCCGGAAGGGCGCACAAAGGCGCGCCGGCCTGTTGTCGAAATTGCTCGGTAAACGGGCTGATACCCGCCGCTGAGCGGATTGAACCAGGCGGCTTGCATCGACACAGGAAACCCCGTCATGTCGACCGTGATCTGGGCGTTGTCCGGCAGATAGGCGACGGCCAGATCGCCCGACGCGCTCTTGGCCAGAACCATTTTGCGCATCCAATCGTCCGACTGGCCGACCACCAGTTCGTGCGCGGGCTCCAATGTCCACCAGGCGATGGATCCGAAGAACTCCGCCAAAAGCTTCATGTGCCTCACCGACTCGACGTCCAACGCGGCCTGGAAGTCATAGGAAGGCATCCAGCGGACAGGCCGGCCCCAGTTCCAAATCCCAAAGCAGCCATAGCTCAATCCGGGCGCGCCGGACAGGAACGACCAGTAGCCTGCCTTGCGCGTGGGCAACGGCGCCGCACGCCCCGAATCGAGCGAGTAGGGCGGGTGGTCGTAGGGTCCCTCCTGATTGATCACCGGTTTTGCCGGCCTCAGGCGGTACAACGCCAAAGGCCACTGGATGGCGTTTCGCGCCGCCAGCGACGGCGACCAAGGCAGGGGTTTCTCCTTCTTGTAAGGATCGTGCTGCCATCCCTCGCCCGTCTGCAGTCCTACGAGGTCGATGTAGTCCCTGCCGTGGGACACAACGGCGGGCTCCAAGAAAAAACGTGGGTGAGCGGAGATCATATGCATGGGCGCTGTCCGGTGGAGGGCCTGCCCCGCGGCGTCGGCTTGCGGTGTCCAGACGTCGTCGGCCATCGGCGAATAGAGGACGAAGTTGCCCATCAGGCGCGCGGCCAGGTTCCGCGCAAAGCGGGCGACTTGAGGCACATCGTCCGCCGGAAATCCCGGACCCGGCTGGCGGACTGCGTAGACGTAGACCAATAGGCCCAAGTCGTTGGCGGCTTGCACCTTGCGGTCCACTTGTCGCCAATACGCCGGGTTCCATTGCAACGAGCTGCCGCTGCCGGAAAACGGCGGATTTCCCAGGCGGTCGGTGTTGAGCTGTCCGACCCACTCCCAACATCCTCCGCAATGCACCTGCACGACTGTGAAGCTGTTGTCCGCGCGGTTGCGCAGGCAGCGTTCCCACTCGTTTTGCGTCGCGGTGATGAACGCGGACCAGGGCGTGTCGCCGATCCACAGAAAAGGTTTGCCGTTCGCGTAGGCCAGGTGCCGTCCGTTGTCGCTGACCTTGAGATGCCCGTTGCGGAAGAGCCGATTGTCGCCGGCGTACTCGACTACGTTCACGGCGCCGCGCTGCTCGTGCAGCCCTGAATCGCGCGCATTGGAGCAGGTCGTCTTCCAGCTCCAAGTCCCGGACTGGCGAAACATGAAGCGGATCTTGTGCGTCCGGCCGCCATCCCAGAACCCGCAACATTCGAACTCTCGCCCGCTGGGAGCGGTGTAGGTGACGGCCAAGCTCACCTGCTGGTAGGGCGCCGTGTAGTCCGCTTTGCTGGTGAGCGAGTGCTCCCAGCGCGTCCAAGTGGCGACCTCGGCGAAACTCGCGTTGGCGGCCAAGAGAAGAATCGCTCCCGCTGCGGCCAAACCCGCGTGCAGCGCTGCCGCCTGCGCCCGGAGCTTCTTCCCTGGCGGGCAGTCCGTTCGGGTTCCGGGCTCGCGCATGAACCACAGCACGTTGCCAAGGCCGGTTCGCATGGTCAGAATTACCTACTCAGTTGGCGAAGGCGAGGATGCCCCACAGATCCAATTCGGGAATGGTCAGCCGCACCCTGTCCCCCGCGAAGGTCAATGGCAGGACCTGCGCCGGGCGGCCGAGCGTGTGGTACGTGGCCTCGCGCGGCGGGTGTGCCTTCCACAGGGAGGTCGAAAAGGACGGTTGGATGGCTCGCTGTCGGATCGCGCGATTGCGCTGGGCGTCGTAGCGGGCGTTCACGAGGTGGCACACCAGCGGCGCGCGGGCCTCCCGCCGGTTGGCGCGCGGGAAGAGCCAGACCCGGCTTTCGCTCTCCACGGCGACCAGCGGCCGCACGCGCGCGGCCAGTTTTGCCGCCACGTCATCCTCAGGCCGTACGGCTACCGCTCTGCCCTCCGCCTTCCAGCGGTCGATCACCGCTTGTTGACCGTCGATCAGGCGAATCGGTTCCGGGACCAGCACCAACTCGAATCGGCCGGCCTCGCTGCCGGTCAGGCGATTGGCCGCCGCTTCGTCGCCCGCGACAATCAGGGCAAACGGCACGCCCCGCTGCACCAGTTCCGCGCAAACGTGTTTCAGCGGCGTGTAGTACGCGGCCGCGCCGCCCGCGGCGGCCTGCGTGTACAACACGCCCACCTGGTGGACGGCCTGATAGTCGTCCAGCAGTTGCCGATGGGCGCGCACGAAGGAATAGATCGGCTCGAATTCCTCGCGCGGCGGGTAATACCAAGGCGTGGATTCGCTGAAGACCCAGCCTTTGCGAGGATAGCGCATCGCTCCGCCGTTGGCATAGGTGAAGGCGATCCATTGGCGGAGCAAGCCGCTGAGATTTCCCTCCATGATCGCTTGCCAAGAGCGCGGAGCGGGGGTCGGCCAATACGACTTGCCGAGGGCGTCGGCGAGCTTGTTCAGGTACACGATGCCGCAAGGGAAGGCGCTGGCCGACCCGGGCCCGCGCACGTGAAAATTCTGGTAGGTGATTTCCGGATAGAAGACATCCCAGAACGGGTAGTAGGGAGGAATGGCACTGTCGTATCGGACGTGGATCGTAAGCGGCGTTGGCGGCCAGACTTGCGACGAAATCGCTCAAAAGTCGGTTCGAGCGACACATGCG
>JAVYAJ010000182.1:0-15893 GCA_032229885.1 Candidatus Anammoximicrobium sp.
CCGCCGCTGGGCAGGGGCCGCCGAAGCGGACCGAGCCACGGTCCGACGCTACGGGACGCGGCAGATGAAGCACTTGAGATACTCGCCCTCCGGACAGACCGCGCTGATCGGATGGTCGGGCGACGCGCCTCGCTGTTCGAGCACTTGGATCTCGCGGCCGCTCTTGCGAGCCACGGTCCCCAGCATTCGCAGGAAATCATCGCGGCCGACGCTGCCCGAACAACTGCACGTGACCAGGATGCCGTCGCGCTCGAGCGACTCGACGGCCGCGCGGTTCAACCGCTGGTACGCGCGCAGCGCATCGTCCACGTCTTGTCGCGTCCGGGCGAACTTGGGCGGATCGAGGATCACGGCGTCGAATCGCCGCTCCGCCGTCCGGTATCGGTCCAAGGCGGCAAACGCATCCTGCTGCTCGAAACGCGCGTTCGAGATGCCGTTCAATCGGGCGTTGCTCTGCGCCAGCGCAATCGCACGATCGCTGGTGTCTACGCCCACGACCTCGCGCGCGCCGCCCAACCGAGACGCGGCCAGGCCAAATCCGCCGCTGTAGCAAAACAGATCCAAGACCCGACGGTCGGCCAGATACGTCGCGGCCACGCGTCGGTTGTCGCGCTGATCCAAATAGAAGCCGGTCTTCTGTCCGGCAGCCAGGTCCACGCCATACCGCAGGCCATGCTCGTCGATGAACACCGGTCCATCCGGCAGCCGCCCCGCCAGCAGCCCGGCGCGACAAGCAGGCGCCGCCGTGTCGATTCCCTCGGCGGCGGCGATCGCCGCGTCGTAACGCAACGTGACGCTGTGCGGCGACAATTGCGCGGTCAACGCCGCGATCAGCGCCTCGAGGCGACGGGCGACCCCCAACGCGTTGACCTGAACGACCAGATGGCCCGCATAGCGATCCACGACCAGCCCACTCAGCCCGTCCGCCTCGCTGTAGACCAGCCGCGCCGCGCCATCGGGATTCAGATAGCCGCGTTGACGACGCAGCAGCACCGCCCGTTCGATGCGTCGTCGCCAGAAGGCGTCGTCGAGCGCCTCGTCCATCGACCAAGCGTACAGTCGGACCATCAGCCGGCTGTGGCGATTGACGATCCCGCGGGCGACGAACTCGCCTTGGTCTGTCGTCAAATCAACCACGTCGCCATCGGCGCACGAGCCTTCGATCCGCGCGACGGCGGAACGAAAAACCCAGGGGTGCCGCCCATAAAACGGGGCGGCCATCCGCGGTTTGAGCACCGCCCGCGCCGGGGCCAGTCCGACGTTTGCGTCGTGTTTCGCGAACCCGCTCGATTCGTGCGCAACGCCCGACGCGCGGGAATCGAACTCGGGCACGGGCGCACGGTTGTCTTCCGGAAGCATCCCGGCGATTGTACGTGGACAGTTCGCCGTCCGCAACACGCTTGTCGAGCTCGGGGCGAGGCACGAGTGGCAGCCCCGTTTGGACGCTGAATCTGTTTGGCCGAAGGCCTCCGATCACCGTAGCCTGGGGCAACGCCCCAGGGCTGACGCCGCGCGTGTGTCTCCTTTGGCCGAAGGCCATATTCATCCGGGCCGCGGTGACACGTTGATGTTGGCCTTCAGCCAACACGCTGCTATCATCTCTGACTCCTGGGGCGTTGCCCCAGGCTACGTTGGTGATGGCCTTCGGCCAATACACTTCCCGTCGTCTGTGCTGGGCAACAGTCATCCGATGCCAAGTTCACTTAACACGGGTTAGTGTCAGCAACCCTAAAGTGTGCTGTATAGACCAATGTACAAGATGCGCGCATCGTGCGCGCATGATACGAACTAAGACTCTAAAACGCGGGCAAGAACGGGCGACGTGCGGCGAACAGGCGCTCGACGATGATCGTGGGGTTCAATACTTGACGGCCGGTTCGCCGCCGCTGCGCGAGCCCAACGCGCGCCACGCCGCCAGGTCGATGCTGTCGCTGACAAAACGAACCGAACCATCGCACAACAGAAAGTTCACGCCGCCGGGATGCCGGCTTCGCGCGGCTTTCCACATTGCGCGCATCGGCGCCACTACGCTGCAGTCGGAAACGCGCGAGTTCGGACCCAGATAGTGGTCATAGCCGCAATGCCGAGGCCAGCCGTCCGCCCAGCGACCGTTGCGATCCGTGTCGCCGTACGCGCCGACGGTCGAACAGGCGGTTTCGGTCATCTGCGAGGGGGCGCCAAAAAAGGCGAGCAGCACGTCACCTCTGTTCTCGGCCGTGAGCGCCGTCTGCGCAGGACCGGACCACAACGTGCTCTCGCTAGCCATGGCCGTGTTGCTGGTCCCGTCCAGAATGTCGCCAAAACGCGTGGCCGAGCTTTGATAGAACACGCCGTCCGTGTCGGGCCTCGAGTGGACCGTCCACGGAGGCTGCCCGCTGCCCCAGCAGACCATGTAATTCGTCGGCCCGTACAGATCCTCGACCTTCCGTCCGCTGTCGCTGGGGCACAGGAACATCGCCAGCGGCTCGGCAACCGTCGCGAGGTTGTCGGGATGGACGTCATAACCGGGACCGGGGCCGGAGCCGGTGTAGGTGTACAGCGGCACGTCGAAGTTCAAGGCGTCGAAGATATCGGCTTTTTCCATATACGGCGTGATCATGGCCAACGACGACCAGCGATATAGAAATGCGCCGACATGAGGATATGTGCTGCAGACCTTCTCCGGTTGACCGGCCGGGAACCGGTTGTGCGTGCTGTGGAAATTGTGCATCGCCACGCCGATCTGCTTCAGCTTGTTGCCGCATTCGCTGCGCCGCGCAGCTTCGCGCGCCATTTGAATCGCCGGCAACAACAGGCTCACGAGAATCCCGATGATCGCAATCACCACCAGCAACTCGACCAAGGTAAACCCAGCGTTCCGCTTAGAGCCCCAGACATGGTCCATGACATGACCTCCCGATTAAATCGCCCATGCGTGTGATCAATTTGTAATACGTCATACTCATGAATATAAGGAAGGTCGCCGCATGGGCCAAGCGGGGATGTCCCTGATTTTGTGGGAACCACGTGGAATCGTGTCGGAGCCGTGCCGATTCCTGCGGCTGACGGTCAGCAAATCCCGCGATTCAGGCGGGCCGCTTGGCGGTTGAAATGGGCAGCGCGGCGGCCATGCCGGATACAGAAGACAATGCCTGCTGTGGATGATTCGGGAGCCAGGAGGATCCGTGACGTATCCCGCCATCCGGCGATGCGTTCGAAAGAGATGCATCGGCTGTCCGATCTCACCCGCGTTTTGCGTTTGCGGTAGGTCCGTGAATGAACGGGCCGAGTCGGCGGCTTTGCGCGAAAACGACGTCCAGACGACCTGCATCGCGAGAGAAGTTCCGCCGGCCGAACGAGTGTGGCGCGGTCAAAAAGTGGGAAACTGTGGGGGGGTTAGAGTCTTAGTCGGTATCATGCGCGCGCCGTGCGCGCATCTTGTATACCGGTCTGTACAGTACACTTTTGGGTTGCTGGCACTGACCCGCGTTACGTGAAATTGACATTGGATGACTGTTGCGCAGCACAGATGACAGGAAGCGTGTTGGCCGAAGGCCAACATCAACGTGTCACCTCCGCCCGCATGGATAGGGCCTTCGCCCAAAAGAGGCACGCACGGAGCGCCAGTCCGGGAGCGTTGCCCCGGACTACGGTGATCGGAGACCTTCGGCCAAACGGAATCAGCGGCTATCTGCGCTCCAACGGGCAACAGGTGAAGCGATGGTTGTTTAAGAATTCGCGGATGGTCACACTCGTCAGCACGCAGGATTGCCGCGGTCTGGAGACCGCGGCCCCCCCCGGTATTCAGTCTTGACAACGCACTACGACGAGTCCGCCGTCATGGGTTCTGCTTTCGCCGGCTTGTCTCGCTGAGCGGCAACTCGCTGCATCTCGACGATCTCGTCCAACTGCGCGTCGATGGTCGACTGGCGAAGGCTTGGATCGGACAGGATCCACGGCACGCTGACGGTGAACGTGCTGCCTCGCCCCAATTCGCTGACAAATCGAATCTCGCCTCCCAGCAACTTGCACAGTTCCTTGACGATCGACAAGCCCAAGCCGGTTCCCGAGTATTCGCGGGTCAGGTTGCGATCGCCCATCGTCTGAGAACTCTGGCGAAACTTCTCGAAGATGATCTCGCTATCCTCTTTGGGTATGCCAACCCCGGTATCGGCGACCGACAGTTGCAACTGGCCATCCGGGCTGCGGCGAACCGAGACGACGATGCGTCCGCCTTCGGGCGTGAACTTGATGGCGTTCGACAGCAGATTGATCAAGACCTGCTGGATCTTGCTCTGGTCTTGGAACATGGGCGGCAGATCGGGGGCGATGTCGCACGTCAGATCGATGTTCTTGGCCTCGCTCATCGCGCGAACCATGTCACACTGGACCGTGATCACCGCGCCGACGTGAAACTCGCTCAGCCGCAATTCCATTTTGCCCGCTTCGATCTTGGCCAGATCGAGAATGTCGTTGATCAACTCCAGCAGCAGTCGGCCAGACTTGCGGATGTTATTCGCATAGCGTTTTTGTTTGTCGGACAGCGAGTCGATGCCGCCCAGGATGTCTGAAAAGCCGATGATGCTGTTCAGCGGCGTCCGCAGCTCGTGGCTCATGTTCGCCAGGAAATCGCTCTTCAGGCGATTCATCTCGTACAGCCGCATGTTCAACTGGGCCAGTTGATCGACTTTGGCGTCCAGGTCGCTGTTGACTTGGCGCAGCTCGTCCTGCGCCTCGGTCAGATGCCGCAACATCTGGTTGAACGCGGACGCCAGTTCCTCGAACTCGTCGTTGGTCGCGATTTCGGCTCGCAGCTCCGTATTGCCGCGGCTGATTTCCTCAGCCACGCTGCGCAGGTGGTTCAGCGGTTTGACCACGACATAGCGGATGATCACGTACAGGATGATCAGGGCCAGGAAAACGGTCAGAATTCCGATCGCGGCCAACAGGGCCCGGCTCCGCGTGACCGCCTCTTGCGTCTCGCGATCCGGGATGATGACCTTGACCACGCGAAACGGCAGTTTTACTTGTTCGAGCGGCATGTCGGCGCGCGAAAACGCATCGACTCCTTCGAACCCGAGATGGCACCGGGCACAGCTCTCTTTCCAGTACACCGGCTGGTAGTAGTGAATTTCCTGTTTCGATGGGACCGGCTGGAAGTTGTACACGGGAAGGATTTCCGGCGACGAAGTCGACGCGGTGGGCATCGGCGCGGCCCGGCTTGGCTCGGCAGCCGCGTCGCCGCCCGGCCCTAAACCGGGCAGATCGGTCTGATGCGAGCGGGTCTCGATCTGCGCGCTCAGCTCGGCTTTGAGCCGCACCAGAATCTCGCGTTCTTCGGCGCTGGCCGGCAGATCGGCGGCCGGTGTTTCCTCGAGCGCCAGAATCGCCCAGTCGTACTTCTGAGTTTGCAGGTCGCGAGTCAGCTCGCGGGTCATGGAACGTAACGCTTCGGCATGTTGTTGATCCGAAGCCGGATCCGGGGCGTCCCACTGCTCCCAGTGGTATCGCAACAGCACGGCGTCGACGAGGTCGCGACTTTTGCGGATCGCCGTCTGTTCGACCAGCTTCTCGGCGATATGTTCCACCCACCAGAACGTCACCGCGAGCAGAACCGTCAGGCCGGCCACGAACAGAAACCGGCATTTCCGCTCTAAGCTGGTCTCGCCGATAACGCGTTTGATCGACCGGTATGACATGTACGCAGGTGCAATGCCGCGAGTGCAAATTATGGGTTAGCGATAACTCTCGGGAATGAACGCGTCGTTCTGTGGGAAAACCTCGGCGCGGGCGCGTTGCGCGTACGGCGCGCCGCGCGGAAGTGTACGGCTCGGTTGCAGGGGCCAGCCCGCGCTCGCCATCTGGGATCCCACCGGATACGTATCCGCTGACACCCGTGCGCGGCGCGCCTCGATTTTACGACGGTCTACCGCTTTTCACCAGAGCAGAAGACGGCGTTGCCCGAGCTCCCGAGCCTCGAGCCGTGGCAGTCGTCGCCATGTCGTCGCGCTCCACGGGCGCCAACGCTGGGGCGGGGCGGCGAGCCCGGTCAGTTGAAGGCTTGCAGCAACCGGCGGCCACGGTAGATGCAGTGTGCGACCTCCGCGTTGATCGCCCGCGGGCTGCCGCGCCGAGGCCACCACATGCACCGCGCGTGATCCGCGATCGCCACGCCGGGCGCGCCTTGGTAGACGACCGTCGCCACCAGCGCCGGATCGCCGAAGAAAAATCCGAGAACCTGCGGAACGATCGCGTCGTAGCCCGCGCTGCGCAGACGCCGCTCGAGACGCTTGACCTCGCGCTGCTGCGCTTCGTCGAGCGAATCCACCGGCAGCTCGTAGATCGACTCGGATTCGGCGTGCCAACCGGCGAACGCCGCATAGATGTCTTCCGGCGGCAGATCGGCTAGATCGGACGCAAACGCATGGGTCAGCGGGCCGGCGATGCCGATGTTGGCGAACTCGGCGTGCGGCAAGACATAGACGAAACGGAACAAAAAGCACTCGACGGGGGCGTCGTAGCCCGGCCAGACTTGCATCCGCGAGTCGACGAGCTCGCAACGGTTGGGCGCCAGGCCCATCTGTCCAGGCTGCGCCAGCCACAGCGCCAGATCGGATTCGGCTTTGGCCTGTTCGGTCTTGAATTGCGCGTCGATGCGATCCAACAGCCCGAGTTCCTCGGCATAAGCCAGCACTCGCAAACGTACGGTCGGCTCGGCGGCCAGTTGGATCAACACCTCGCCTCCGCTGGCTTCGCCCAATCTGGCCAAAGCCGCCGCCGCTTCGGCCCGCAACCGCCGATGGCTCAGTTCCAGCGCTTGATATATCTTGCCCACCACCGTTCGATCGCCGCTCAAGGCGAGCGCGTCGCACAGCGAGATCGCCAGCGAGACGCCTTCGTCGACCTTTCGCCGAACCGACTGGCGCGCCCCTCGCTCGACGGGCGCCGCGGCTTCGAGCTGGCTCAAACGCCCGACCAGTCCGGCCAACAGCAGGGCGAGATCCTGGGCGCGTTCCGCCGCCGGATGTCGTGGAACGATCTTCTCGCGGGTCAGAAAGTTGCTCAAGTCCAGGATCGCCACGGCCAGGCCGACGTGCATCAGCCCGTCCAGCAGCCGCGGGAACAGGGCCGCCGGGTCGTAGTCGCGGTGTTGAAACAACGGACCGAAATTGGCGGCGACCAGGTCGCCATCCGTCGGCGGATCCGTTGTCAACAGACCGACCCAGGTCTCGAGCGCCGACCGGCTGCGAGACGCCGTGAACCAGCACAGCAAGAAAGCCTTGGCGCGAACCTGCGGGCCAAAATGACGGTATACCGCGGCGGCCCGCTGCAACACGGCGTCGGTCAAACGCGGCCCCGAGACGTCGTCCGCACCGGTGGGCCGCACGAGCGCCTGACGAAAAATCGTCGCCGCAAAGGCGTCTTGGGCCGGATTCAGATCGCCGGGACGCTCCAGCAACGCGGCCAACAGAGCCTCGAGGTCGTCGGTCGAGGCGCGGCCAAGCCAGTTCGCGTGTTGAACGGCAGCCTCGCGCGCGGTCGCGTCCAGTTCGGCGATGCGATCCAGGTCCTGCAATAGCCGCGCCACGTGCTCGTTCACGAGCCTAGTCTCCTGGTTGTCGTTTTCAATTCTGGCCACTTCAATTCTAGCCACAAGCTCGGCCATCGTCGCCCGTGCGTACGGCAGGCCGCCGTTCCCCAACGCCGCGTTTTCCGTTCCGGCCCTCTCGCAGCCGTGGAAGCGGCATCCTGCCGCTCGTCCGTACGGCCAGTTTCCAAGTCTAGCCGTACTTTCGCCTCTCGCAGCAGTACGTATACTACCCGCACAGTTACGTCGCAAGCAGCCCGGCATAGGAGACTCGATGGCATGGCCGACAAATTCGATAGCTACCGCGAAGCGTTGGTCGTGGAAACCGTCACGGTCTGGCCCGCCGAGCTTCGTTCCCTGGATACAACCCGAAAGCAACAGATTGAAGACGCCCTGCACGCGGACCCGAAGCCCTGCGAACACCTCGAATATATCCGCGTCCACACCGGATTCTGTCGCCGAATCACCGTGACGTCCGGTGATGTGAAACGGCTTGAAGACCAGACAAGCTAGGGCGTCGTCCATACCAAATGGTGGAATAACCGCCAGCTCCGCGACGCGGCAAACCGCGGGCCGTGGCGAGTGTCGCACACCCGAAAATTATGATTAGACAGCGCGGTAGGCGACGTTGATCGATGGCATACGGCCAAAACGGTGAAGGCGCCTGTGGCCCAACTGCACGAGCACGAGATTTGGCATTTGTGCGTCGTCCATTTTGGTTTCCGCGCAGCCGCGGTTGCCCATCGCAGTGCCGCCGCGAGGCGTTGGACTTGCCGATGTGCGAGCGCCGTACGACGCGGCGGGCCCGGCGATGTTTCCCGCGCCGAGCGGCCTGGCAGCCACCCACGCACGATCGGCCTATGACAAACCAAATCGGGGAATCGACCATGCCAGCGACGACTCGCCATCCGGCCGATGGGCTCGCCGCGCCGAACCTCGCCCGTTGTCGAGCCGCCTGCGCCCAGGTCCGCGCTGAACTGTTGGCCGAGCGGACGGCGGACGGGCATTGGCTTGGCGAGCTGTCGTCGTCGGCGTTGTCCACGGCGACGGCGGTCAGTGCGTTGGCGTTGGTCCAGCGTCACTCGCCGCCCCACGATCGATACGTCGCGTTGATCGACAACGCGGTGCGGTGGATCGCGCGCCAGCAGAACGTCGACGGGGGCTGGGGAGACACCGACCGCAGCCGATCGAACATCGCCACGACGCTGCTGGTCCGCGCGGCGATCCATCTGGCGGACGCCGCCCAGCAGCACGCGCCCGCGTTGGCCGGAGCCGAACGATATATCGCGGCACAGGGGGGACTCGGCGGACTGCGGGCTAGGTATGGTCGCGACCGCACGTTCGCCGTGCCGATCCTGACCAACTGTGCGTTGGCCGGGCTGGCCTCCTGGTCCGAGGTATCGGCACTGCCTTTCGAGCTGGCCTGCGTCCCGCAACGCTTCTATCGCTTCATCCGATTGCCCGTGGTCAGCTATGCGATCCCCGCGCTGGTGGCCATTGGGCAAGTCCGACACGTCCAGCAGCCGTCCCCGTGGCCCTGGATGCGTTGGCTGCGCAGCGTGGCGATCGATCCCAGCCTGCGCGTCCTGCGGGCGATGCAGCCGGAAAGCGGAGGCTATTTGGAAGCGGCGCCGTTGACGAGTTTCGTCGTGATGAGCCTGGCCGCCTCGGGACGGGCGGACCATGCGGTCGTCCAGCACGGCGTCCAATTCCTGCTGGATTCCGTTCGTCCCGATGGCAGTTGGCCGATCGACGTCAATCTGGCGACGTGGACCACGACGTTGGCTTTCCACGCGCTGGCGGCCGCGGGTGAAGATGTCGCCGGGCTGGGCTGCTTGGACTGGCTGCTCGCGTGTCAACACCCGCACGTTCATCGCTTCACCGGGGCCGCGCCCGGCGGGTGGGGCTGGAGCGATTTGAGCGGCGCCGTGCCGGACGCGGACGACACGCCCGGCGCTCTGCTGGCGCTGGCCGCCTGGCGAGACGCGCCCTCGCGCCGCGCGGCGGACCGAGCCCGTATCGACCAAGCGGCACGCGCTGGCGTTGCCTGGCTGCTCGGGCTCCAAAATCGCGATGGTGGCTGGCCGACGTTCTGCCGCGGCTGGGGCCGATTGCCGTTCGATCGAAGCGGCGCCGACTTGACGGCCCACGTCCTGCGGGCCCTGCGCGCCTGGCGACATATCGCGGACGATGCCGCCATCGAATCGGCGGCTCGCGCCGGCTTCCGTTTTCTGGCTCGACAGCAGCGGCCGGACGGCAGTTGGAGTCCGCTCTGGTTCGGCAACCAAGATCATCCGGACGAACAGAATCCGGTGTACGGCGTCGCCAGAGTCCTGCTGGCCTATCAACAGTGGCAAACGGCGGACGCGCGGCCCGCCGAACGCGGCGCGGCGTGGCTGTGCCAGGCGCAAAACGCGGATGGCGGCTGGGGCGGAGACGGAACGCACAGCAGCGTCGAAGAGACGGCGTTGGCGGTCGAGGCGCTAAGCGGGACGCCGGCCGACGCCGCGAGACTCGCCGCCGCGAGGCGCGGCGTACAGTGGCTGGTCGAGGCCGTCGAAGCGGATCGGCATCGCGAGGCGTCGCCAATCGGGCTGTACTTCGCGAAGCTGTGGTACTACGAAAAGTTGTATCCTTCGCTCTTTACGCTGGCGGCGTTGGGGCGCGCGTTGCGCGCCGAACGGCTGTGGACGGTTTCGACGAGCTGATCCCGCACGGCGATTCTTTCTCGATGCGGCCTCCCGCCCGCAACCCGACAAAGGGAACCTTTGCCCGCGAAGGGCGCGGATCACCCGCATCGTGTGGGTCAGGCATCGCTTCTACCCGTTTTCTTCCTCCGCGCGTTCCCGAGTCGAACAGTCGCTTCTGGCGTCCGCGGCGCGCGGGCCGAGATTCGAGTGCGGCCGAGGTCGTACCCACCCGCGACCGTATGCCCCCCCGAACGCTGCGCGACGAATGACGCATCCGGCAGCGCGGTCTCTCAGGGCGATGGGCCAGGCGCGGCGCCCCATGTTCCATCGCGGCCGTGGGGTCTCGAGACAACCCGTCGCGAAACGGACGGCAATCGCGACCAGGCCTACGAAACCCGTCGATAACCGGGCCGCTCGCTCGATGGCCGACCCGCCGCCGGAAACCGTCTGACGCGATTGGCGAATCGTTGACTTTGGCAATGTTGTCAGTAAACTGCGGGAATCATTACAGCCCGCAAGGGCCTGTTCATTATCGTTTCTCCTCGATCGATCGGAGCCCAGTATGCACATCGCGATTGAATGTCCTTATTGTCGGCATCCGTTGCACGTCAAGGATGCCAAAGCAGGGCGTTACCAGCCCAAGTGCTCGAAGTGCGCCCGGCGGTTCGCGCTGCTCGTGCCGACGGATGAAGATGGCCAGCCCGAAGTCCGCGCGCTCCCGGATGCCGCGCAGACGATGGCGAGCAGTGCGCGTCCGGCCACCGATCAGACGATGGGGCCGGCGGCGCAAACGCTGGCGGCGCCCGGCGACCTGTCCGCGGCCAGGCAACTCGGCGCAAAGCCAACCCGCGTCGCGACCGAGCCATCCGAACGACCGGCTGCGGCTTCGAGCGCGACGGACGCCACCCTGCCGCTGGCGCCACGCGCATCTGCCGTGGCCGGGGGCGCTGCCAGCCCGGCCGAGGCCGACGCGACCTTGGCTGGTCCGGCGTCGCCGGCCCCATCCGGCTCTGCGCCGGCGGCGGGCGCCGCGGCCGCCGAGACGATCGGCGGTGGGCCGCACCCCGCGGCCGCGGACGACTTGGACGCCACCCTGCCGCCCGCGCCGGCGGCTCCGGGGACGATCGCGGGGGTCGATGCGACGCTGGCCGGCCCCCCGGTGCGTTCGCCGACGCCGCGCGACCAGACCGTTCAAGGCCAGTTGGAGGCGACGCAAGCCGGCGGCCCGGCGCGCCCGGCGGCGTCCGTCTCGAGCCACGGCCCTCGATCGCTGGGCGACTTGGCGTCCGGGGCGGTGCTGGGGGGATATCGAATCATGAAGGAGCTGGGCCGCGGCGCCATGGGAGCGGTCTATCTCGCCCGCCAGCTGTCGCTCGATCGCCAAGTGGCTCTGAAAGTGATCCAGGCGCAATGGGCCAGCAACCCGACCTTCGTCGCTCGATTCGTGCGCGAAGCCTATGCGGCTGCGCAGTTGACGCACCACAACGTCGTGCAGATCTACGACCTGAGTTCGGCGGGCGACACCAACTTTTTTAGCATGGAGTTCATCCTGGGCCAGTCGCTGGGAGACGTGTTGGAGCAGCGCGGCAAGCTGCCGCCCGCCGAGGCGATCGGATACGTGATCCAGGCGGCGCGCGGGCTCGATTTCGCTCATCGCCACGGCATGATTCATCGCGACATTAAACCAGCGAACTTGCTGCTCAGCGACGAAGGCGTCGTCAAGGTAGCCGATCTGGGGCTGGTCAAGACGCCTCAATCGCTGGAAGTCGAGCCCGAGGCGGGCGCGCCGAGCGTGGGCGGGGTCTCGCTGAGCGAGGCGCGTGCCGACGTGACGATCGCGAACATGGCCATGGGAACGCCCGCCTACATGTCGCCGGAACAGGCGGAAAACGCGGCGGGCGTCGATCATCGCGCCGACATCTATTCGTTGGGCTGCACCTTGTACGCGCTGTTGACCGGCCAGCCTCCGTTTCAGGGGGCTACGGCGCTCGAAGTCATGACCAAACACAAGACGGCGCCGGTGGTCCGGCCGGACGCCATCGTCCAGGGCTTGCCGCCGGAACTATCGGAAATCGTGCTCCGGATGGTCGCCAAGGATCCGGCACAACGGTACCAAGTCCTGGGCGAGGTGATCGCGGACCTCGAGCGGTTCCTGAACGCCAGCCCGTCCGGGCCGCCAGCGCTGGGCGACGAGCACCTGCAGCGTCTGCAGCATGCGGTGACCGAGTTCCAAGCCGCCCCGGCCGCGCGTCTGCGCGGGCTCGCGGCGACGGCTTTCTTCGGCGTGTGCGCCGTGGCCGCGGTTGCGCTGGTTCTGTTCAATTGGCGACTGGCCGGTGGGGTCGTCGGCTTGGCCGTGATGACCGCGGCCGCGTACTTCGTGCTGAGCGGCATCCGCCGCGACGCGCCGCTGTGGAGACGGTTTCGTGAATTGCTGTGGAACAGCCGGCTCAGCGACTGGGCCACCTGGGTGATCGGCGGCCTGTTGTTCATCTTGTTGTTGTGGTTGCTGGGCTGCCTGTGGATCTGGCTCGGCGCCGCGGTCGTGGCGGTCGGGCTGGCATGGGTGTTTCACGCGGTCGTCGATCAACGCGTGTCACGCGAGCGTCAGGGCGCGTTGGACGGCGTTACGGACATGCTGCGAAGTCTGCGGCTGCAAGGCGTCGCCGAGGAATCGCTGCGCGACTTCGTCGCTCGATACAGCGGCGACGGCTGGGAGGAGTTTTACGAGGCGCTGTTCGGCTACGAGGCGAAGCTGGCGGCTCGGCAGCAGCGCAGCGAAGATCCAAACGCCAAACGGACGCCACGCTTCCGCGGCTGGCGCGATCCGCTGGCCGCGACCCTAGAATCGCGCTTACAGCAGATCCGCGTCGCCCGCGAGCAACGGCACCTACAGAAGATCGAGCAGCGGGCGTTGCAGGCTCAGGGCTTCGACGCGGCGGCCGCTCAAGCCCAAGCCGAACGGCTCGCCAACGCCTGGGTCGACCAGGCGGCCGCCGCGCGACTCGACGCCCACCAGGCGACCAGCGAGCCGATCGACCCCAAAGTCGCCGCGGCCCAGAAACGCGAACGGATCAAGCGGATGCTGGCCGAAGCGCGGAGCGAAGCGAAACCACCGCGCCGATCGTGGGGGCGCATACTGACCCTTGGCCCGGTTGGATTTGCGCTGAGCGGCAAAGTGCGATTCTTGCTGGGCTGCCTGCTGTTGGCGGGCTGTGCGCTCTGGGCGCAGCAGAATCAGTTGTTGACCGGCGCCGGCGAACGTTTGCGGAGCGTGGCGGCCGACGCCCAGTCGACCGACATCCGCTCGTTGGCCGGCGGTTTGCAGTCTGGGGCCGAGTTTCAGGCGACGCCGTTGCGGCTGCCGCTGGTCGGGCAATGGTTCACGAGTCTCGCCCCGGGGGTCGCGGGCGCAATGCTCGTGTTTTTGGCGTTTTTCCGCGGTTGGAAAATGTCGCTGTTCGCCTTGCCGGCCGCGGCCGTGATGCTGTTCGGCCCGTCGTGCGGGCTGCCCAGCGTGGCGTCGCTCGGCGGCCCCGCCGGATCGGCGATCGTAATCGGGCTGGCCATCGCCGGTGCGGGCCTCTTGTTTGGCCGCCAGTCGGGCGAATAACACGACGCGTGGCGACGCGCCAAACGCGCGCAGCGCGATGCGCCGGCAGACCTCGTCGCCAAGCATCACCCCAAACACGGGGTCGCTCCGCGCGGCGCAAGGTGCGCGTCAACCACGGCCGACGCCCCTCGTCGAAGCGCGCCGTTGCCAGTAGACTGAAGACCGGCCGCATGCGACGTTCGGCGTTTTCGACCCCCCTCCGGCTACAGGCGATTTTCATGAGACAATCACGCTTCAACCGTTGGCGATTTGGGTTGGGCGCCGTGTTTCTGACGCTGTGCGGTTGCCCGGCCCAAGGCCCGTCGCCGCCCAGCGAGACGCCCGCCCCGGCAGCGGGCGCCTTGCGCGTGATCGTCGTCGACGACCCGCCGCTGGCCGCGGCCATCCAGCAGCAGTGGACCGCACGGGCCGAAGGCGAATTGGACCTGCAAGCGTTGACGTCCGACGAACTGTGCGCCCCCCAGCGACGACGTTTGGCCGCCGATGCGGTGATCTATCCGAGCGGATTGCTCGGCGAACTGGCCGAACGCGGCTGGCTCGAACCGCTGTCGGACGCCGCGCTCGACTCGCCCGAGTTCGCGCGTCGTGACATTTTTGACCATCTTCGACAGCATGAAATCGTCTGGGGGAACCAGGTTCTCGCCGTCCCGCTCGGTTCGCCGCCGCTGGTGCTGGTCTATCGCGCGGACGCCTTCGAGCGACTGGGGCTGCGGCCGCCGGATACGTGGCACGAGTATGCGGCGCTGTGTCGGCGTCTGGCGAGTTCGCGCGAGCTGTTGACCGATCTGGTCGATCCGCAAGCCGATTGGCATCCCGTGGCCGAACCGCTCGGACCAGGCTGGGCAGGCCAGACGCTGCTGGCTCGCGCGGCGACCTACGCCCGCCACCGCAGCTATTTCGCGACACTCTTCGACCCGACGACGATGGAGCCGCGGATCGCGTCACCGCCGTTTGTCAAAGGACTCGAAGAGCTCGTCGCCGCGGCCTCGTTCGCCGGACCCGAAGCTGTTCAATGGACGCCCGAGCGCATTCGCGAGCTGCTGCTGGCCGGGCGCTGCCTGATGGGGATGACGTGGCCCTGCGCGGCCCGAGGCCCTGAAAACGCAACCGCGACCGCCGAGCGCCGTGTGCTGCTGGCCGCGGCCGACCTGCCCGGATCGCGCGAGGCTTTTCATCCTGGGAACGACGAATGGCAGCCCCGCGAAGCGACGGAATCGGGACGGATCACGCTGTTGAATGTCGCCGGGCGATTGGGTTCGGTGGTCGCCGGATCCCCCCGGATCTCGGCTGCCAGCAGCCTGCTGGTGCGGTTGTCCGGCCCGGAGTGGAATCGAGACGTGTCGCCCTTCAGCACGGCGACGACGGTGTTCCGAGGCAGCCAGTTGCCGGACGTGCAGGCATGGGTCGGCGGCGGGTTTTCGGACGCCTCGGCAAAGGCGTATGGCGAGCTGCTGCAAGAGACGCTCCGCCATACGCTGACGGTCAACTCGATCCGGCTGCCCGGTCGCCAGCGTTACCTGGCGGCGCTGGACGAAGCCGTTCAGGCGGCAATTCGCGGCGATCGGTCGCCGGCGGACTGCTTGAACGAAGCCGCCGACAAATGGCGCAAGATCACCGAAGACTTGGGCCTTGATAACCAGCGGCGCGCCTATTGGCGGAGCTTGGGAAAAAGCCGATCGTGAGCCGCCCGAAGGCATCGCTGGTTCCCGTCGGGCCAGTCCGAAGCGATGTTGCTCGGCAGCCGGACCAGCGTTGCCGCGCTGTGCGACAGCCGGGGGATGCGGTTGCACACCGGAACGAATCGGGCGAGAACGGCGCCGGCTCGCCGCCGGACGTCACGTGAATCTAGCCACCGCCGCCATGGCGAGACAACGCTGTGCGAGGACAGACAGATGCGAACTTGCGTCATCGGCATGTTGCTTGTCGGACTGGAGCTGGGCGGAGCGTCCGACCCATGGATCGAGACCAGCGCACGGGCCGGCGAGTCGGTAGCGGACCCATCGGCAGCGGACCCATCGGCAGC
>JAVYAJ010000183.1:0-10418 GCA_032229885.1 Candidatus Anammoximicrobium sp.
CCCCAGCGACGCGACCGCGCCGTCGTCGTCCGAGCCGATCCCGAACGGCAGCTTGCCAAAAGCTTGGTGATAGTTCTGCAGCGCCAGCCCGATCTGTTTCAGATGATTCGCGCAGCGCGCCCGCCGCGACGCCTCGCGCGCCCTCTGCACCGCCGGCAACAGCAGCCCGACCAACAGCCCGACGATGGCCACCGCCACCAACAGTTCCACCAAACTGAAACCGGGTCTCGGCATGACTCGATTCGGAACCCTCATCTCCTTCCCCTCCTATCCAGGCCGATTGTACCATAAGTCATTCCCCAAACAGGACTTGTTCAAGGTAAGCTGCGCAAATTGCAATCACCACGACGTTGATCAACGGATAAGTCACCTTGCGGCGTCGCGGATCTGTGAGTTCGGCGAAGTGATCCTGCATTCGGGCGGACTTCATACTGGACATGGCATAACCTCCCGGCGCGTGCGTATTCCTCAACCCTCGCTCCTCCGCGGCAAACGGCGGAAAGCCATCTTGCCCAGTTATGCCAAAACACCTAATATGGCGCAATCGCCCCGCGTCTCATCTCGGCTGCCATCGTCCACCAACACGATCTCCAGCCCGCAAGCCATCTCCTCCTCGAGCCGCCGCCCCAACGTCTCCAGCGCCCCGATCAGCGCCGGCAACGCCGGCGCCTCATCGAAGTACGGCACTACGACAGAAACGACTCCCTGCATCCAACCTGCCTTTCTCACCCAGTCTTTTCGCCTTTCCCACTTCTCTCCTCAATAAAACCAATACCAACTCACAAACAGCGCCGAATACACGGCCAGAAACACCGCGCTGATCGCCAGCAACGCCGCCGCCAGCGGAGCCGGACAACGCTGCAGCAATTGCCCCAACACTAGGTACACCGGAAACACCACGGCCGCGTACCGCGCTTGCGAACTCATTCCCGTGCGCGTCCCCTGCAGGAAATACGGAATCGCCATTAAGCCGGCCGCCAGCAGCAGTTCGCGCGCATCGAGCCACCGCTTTCGCCAGCCCAAGAGGACCAAGCCCACCGTCGCCAGGAAGTACATCGGATTGGCCGCCTTCATGTTGAACAACAGGTTCCCCTGCGGCGGCACGCTCGCCCAATAACAGGAACTCGAGGAATCGTACACCGCCCGGATCGGCTCCAGCGTCAAGCCGCCGACGATCTGCTCGGTCAACGTCATTGGCGGTCGCTCGTTCCAATGCACTTGCGTGCGGACGAACGCCAGCGGATCGCCAAACGCCCAGCCCTGGTAGGCGATGTAGACGGCTAGACCTGCGACGCAGACCGGCGTCCAGACGGTCGCCCGCAGCAGTGCTCGGCGGCGGGTCGCCGATTGCTGCCACAGGTACAGCCAGAACACGGGGACCAAGGCCACCCCGACTGTCCGCGAAGCCGTGGCCAAACCGATCACGAGCGCGATCCGCCCCGTTTGCCACTGCCGCTGCATGCCGTACAGCGCCGCCACGGCCAGCAGCACGAACGTCGACTCCGAATACGTCATGCGGAACCAGAACGTGGCGGGGAACAGCCCGAAGGCCAGCAAGGTCCACAACGGCAGATCTTCCGGACCGTCTCCGTACCGCCGCTGGACATACGCCGCCAGCAGCCCGAACGTCGCCAGCAGCGCCCCGTGGGACACCATCAGCAGCGCCCATTCCGGCCGCAGGCCCAGCCCATACACGAGCAGCGACGCCGTCTTGGGGTACAGCGGAAAGTACGCGACGCTCGACATCCGCTCCGGATCATAGCTGTACCCCGCCGACGCGATCCGCACATACCACTCCCCATCCCAGGCCGCCAAGGCCGACCACCAATCCAACCGCGTCTGCGATCCGGGATACTGCCGACACAGGGGCACCAGTTCCATTGCGAATGCCGTCGCGACCGCGACGATCAACGTCGTCAAGTAGTATGCAGCCGCTCCCGTGCCCAGAGGCTCGATCCAGGCAGCGCGACGCGAATGGCGTTGGGCGGACATCAGCCCTGCCGCAGGATCACTCCAGTTCGTTTTCACCTTCAGAGATCTCCGAGGAGGCACGTCGCCTGAATCGTCCGTCACAACATGGGAAAGCCCGCCGCGAACAGCGCGGCGTACGCGACCAGGAAGAATCCAGCCAGGCCGCTCAGCACCATCGTCACCAGACGCGGAACGTGAGAGACCAATTGTCCAAGGACCAAGTAGATTGGAAAAGCCGCACTCGCGTACCTGGCCTGGCTCGCCATACACATCTCATAGCCGCGGGCAAAGTACGGAACGAGCACGAGGAGGAACCCGATGATGACTTCCTGGCGCGTCAGCCACTCCCTTCGCCAACCCACTGCGACGAGGGTAATTGCCATAATGAAATAGAGTGGGTTCGCGAAGGCCAGATTCACCCAAGCCGGTGTCCCAGGCTGCGTCCAACCCCAGTATGCCGGCGAGCGGCGGTCGTAGACGGACAAGATGGGCTCCAGGGTGGCCAGGGCCAGTATCCTTTCGCCCCGCGAGCGGAATTCCCGGAACCGGTAGTTCTCTTGTGTCTTCGAGTAGGCCAACGCGTCGCCAAACTCCATATGTTGGTAGATCATGTAAGCCTCGAGTCCCCAACCGACAAGCGGCGCACAGATCAGTCCGCGGCACAGGTTCGTCCGCCAGCTTCGGCCGTCGCAGCCGAGATGCAGGAAGAATGCGGGGATCAAGCAGACGCCAACCGGGCGGATCGCCGTGGTCGCACCCACAACCAAGGCGACGAGGGCCAGAGGCCAACGACGCTGCATACCGATGCATGCAAGAAGCGCAAAGAACATGAAAGTCGATTCGGACAAGGCCATACGAAAGAAGAACGTCACGGGAAACAAGCCGAACGCGAGAAGCGTCGCGAGAGCCTGCTTCCGGGGAAGCTCCTCCCGTCGATAGCTTAGATACACCGCTAAGACGATGAACGATCCTGCCAGAAAAACGTGCGCTGTGGCGACGAGAGACACTTCAAGACACAGCCCGGTAGCCCAGGAAACGACGCGTGCCAACAGGGGATATCCGGGGAAAAACGCCACAGATGAAGCACGTTCGGGATCGTAACGGTAGCCATCCACGGCGATGCTCCGATAGGCCAAGCCGTCCGTCTGAAAATACGGGCTCAGGGCGCCCACGCCCTCGGTCTTCGTCGCCCAACCATGGTGGCTAAGGCGGGATCCAACGGTGAGCCCCAGCAGCACCAGCAACGACGTGCTGGCGTAACACAACAACCCCACTGCGACCGGCCGCGAATATCGGCCCCATGTTCCTAGCGAAGGGAGTGCCATTTGCTCTTTTCCATTGCCACTCTCGCGGCGGGCCATCCTCCACGGATCGTGAACGCCGATAACCTTTGGGCTGGAGGCTGCCATGTTCGAACCTGTCCGTTCCTGCCAACGATCAAGACTCCCGGACCGCGCCCCAATCGCCCGGGCACGCGGCCGCGCGGGTCGACGACCGCCGATCCCGAACACTCGCAGCAAAGATACTGCCACGTCCTTGTCTCCACGGCGCGGTATTGACACGTCCATTGCTGAAGAACGGCGTATTCTGAAAACCTCGCGCACCAGCCGTCGTAGGCGAGATGCACGATGGCGTCCGCACGAATGCTTGGATCAAACTGAGGGAGCCAAGGGAATTGGCTTTCGTAACAGATGGCCACACCCAGCGTGACCGGTTGGCCATCTGCGCGCGTGGTTGCCAACACGCCGTCGCTTTGACCTGGCTCCAACCGCGGCACATGTCCCAACCAGTTTTCGATCATTCGCCGCACAAGCGGCAGGTCCAGGCACGGCGGAATGCGCTCACGAAAGGGAACAAGCACGCGTTTGCTGTGTTCGCCAATGCCGCAGCCCATCTCAATTCCGATCAAGCACGCAGAGTTCGACAGGTAGGTCAGCCGAATCGGAACACCGTAGGACACAGCAGCCTTGTGCTTGGTTAACAGGATACCCGACAGCAAAGGTACGCGATACGACGATCTCACTCGATCCATCGCCCTTCTCAAGTCATCTGCCTCCAATGGTAGCAGTGTTTGGTCGTCTGGGGCGTCGGAATCGCCTTCCGCTTGGTTGCGGTCCCATGTTGAAAGGCCCAGGGCCGTCTCCGGCCAGACGACCAACTCCGCCTCCCGAAACGAGGCAAGCGCGCCGCGGGTGATCTGATCGAGAGCCTCGAATCGCTCTGCGCACTGAGACGCTGCCCCCGAATCCGGCTGAACAAGGAGTGCCCTCACCGGGGGCATCTCATCGTCGGGACTCTGTGCGATGCTTCGCCCCCAGGACGTCAATCCAAGCCCGATCGCCGCCGTCAAGACGCACCGAAGCCACCCGTCACCGCAGAATCCGCATCTGTGGGGGCACAGAACGTAGTTGACGGTATACAGTATCCCGGACACGCCAAAGATCCCAAAGTGAGAGGCGAGTTGCGAGATCCCACTTCCGGCCGCGGGAAGCGCGAGTACGAGCAGATTGTGGCGGATCCCGTATCGAACTTGGACGTACTCAAGAACCGCGGCAATCACCCCAAACAGAATCGAACTCCCCGTAAGTCTGCGATGCCGTAGGAGTCTGACGAAGAAAGCCAGAACCGAGAATTGCCGCCCGAAGAGAAGGCTTGTCGTCGCCAACACCAGAATTCCACCACGCGGTAATGCGTCTCGCAGGTACGGCGCGTTTAGCCAAGCAGCCGCGAACCCAATTACCCATGCGGGTCCGAAGTCACGGAGCAATCGCGACGGGAGACGCACTGCCGGCACATCCGTTCCTTGATGGCAATACATCCATACAAAAGGGACCAAGGAAATCCAGTAGGTAGGCCAGAGAAATGGATGGTAACTCAGTCGCAGGAGGGCCACTGTCAACAGCACGCACCATCGGTGGACAGGCGAGCCCAAAAGCAACATAGGGACGCCCAACACGGCTGCCACTTCCCACTCCCGCACGCAGCTCGTGGAGAAAGCGCTCGCCGCCACTCCCACCAACAGCAAAGGCATCACCCAAGCCCCGGAAAACGAGCCAACCCACGATCGTTCCCGGTCATCGCCCGCGCCTCCGGCGGGTCGCACGCCATCAAGCACCATCGGACTCGGATGCCGCGGTTGGCAGGGATGAGCGGGGAGACAGAACGCGCCGACGAAGCAGATACGACGCCGCGCCGAACGCACCCGCTCCCAGCAGAAACCAAATCCACATTGAGCTAGTCGGCCCGCCAAACGTTGGCTCTGGCAAACCGTAGGCGGAAAGCGTGAACTCATCTTCGGGCACCAGACGACGCTCGAAAACGTCGTACTTCACCACTCTTGTCATGACCACGCCATCGTCCGGCTTGGCCTTCACCACCTGGCGTTTCTGCATGAGGATCGGAGTCTCCTCGAATCCCTCGGCGTATTCAAGTTCGGCATCGATCGTTCCCCGTTGCCGCTCCACATGGTATTCCTGGATTGTCCATAGCGCGGCAGGAGCGACGACGAAACTCGCGGAATCAATTCGAGTTAGCGGATCGTCCTCGCGACGAGGCAGCCATTTGAATCGGACTTGAACCAACTCCTTCCCACCCGTAGCCTTCGCAACGGCCTCGGTCATGTGGAACCGCGAGTCTTGAACCCATTCCCGCAACGGCTGACCTAGCAAATACCACGCGGCGCAAACATCGCTTTTCATGTCCTCGACAATGTCCTTGATTCGGTCCTGCGTCAGACGATCTCCCCCGGTTCCGGGTTCGAGAAATGTCACGGAGAAATCAGCTTCTCCCTTCGGCTTGGTCAGGGAAAAACTATACTTGGAATTCGCCGCCTGCACGACCTCCTTCCCGTCCCCAACGGAAAATACTGTCTTGACGAGCATCCCATTTACGGCAAAACGGTAGACATCGCGGCTCTGCGGGATGCTTATTCCCGTATGGTTCACCTCGACCTGAAAGGTGCCCGTCAATTGACTCGCCCAACGTTCTAGGCGTTCCTCACACTCCGGAACCTCGCGGAGCAGACGTTCCCAAACCTGATTGCCGGACGACTCTCCAGACGCACACCGCCCCCCTCCCATCGCCAACGACCACACAACGCCCCCAAAGGCAATAAGCCGGAGGGCACTGACCCGATAGTTCAACGCCCGAACCTTCATCGAACTGCGAAGCATGCTGTTGCCCTTTGTTCCATGTTCGACCGCGCGACGCCCACACCATTCCGAATTCCACCGAAACAACATGCGACATTCATGCCCGCCTACTTCCAAACGGCACAGAAATACCGTTTGGTCTTTAGGGCGCCAACGCTGTGTCCGAAGACGCGTCTCGATGGTTCGGGAACCCAATTCACGTCTGAGGCGGCCGCCCGCTCGGTAGCCGATGCCTAACGACATTTGCAGGCTAATCCCCGCCTATCGAGGTACGACATTTGCAGGCTAAGCCCTGCCTATCGAGCTGGCACCTACAACCCCTACAGCCATACGAATCTTGTGGACACGTCCCCGATGAACACGAGGAAATCGACGTAGTGGCGCAGGTGCCACCACAAGCAAAACAACTCGCACTGGCGCGCTCAACGCACATCCCCAGCCACCCCCCCATGACAAGCAGCGCCACCGCAACACCACCACAGACGCTGGACAGTGAAGAATTTAACATTACCGAAGTCCCTCCTAACACGCCGCTCCTGCGGGTAGCACAAGACCGGCACACTCGTACACGTCACCCGCGGCACGCCCCGAGGAAACAAACAGACTGTTCTGGTAGGATCCCGGCCTTCGGGTCGCTAACAAGAATCGCACCATCGGCCTGCAAAGGTATCATTGTCCTGTGATATTCTGTGCCTCCCCAGCCACATTCGCCTCTACTTCCACGAGCAAGCGGGACTGATCAGGACAATCCGAAAAGAAGACAACACGTTTTCGGAACGCGCCGCTCTGCTGCGGCAGGCGGATTCCAAATGACAATTGCCGCCGCTCGCCTGCGGCGACAGCCATTGGAAACTTGTCAATCGTCATGCACCCGCAGTCCGTCTGCGCACCAAGGATGCGAACGGTCTTTCCCGTGCAGTTCAGCAACGCAAGTTCGCAATCAACGGTTTCTCCCGCTTTGCGTGATCCCAGCGACAAAACGGGCCTTTCGATCAAAAGGCGTTGCCCGTTCAGAAAGGGGCCGACCAAACGCATTGAACCCGTCGAAACGTAGGCCCATACAACGATGCCGGCAAAGATCACCCCCCCTGCCACAATCCCAGGGAGCGGAACGCCCACCTTGGCGCGAACGGACAAAAGATTGATCCGCCTGTTCGAGCCGCAAACCATCCAAGCACCCCCTCAGAACGATCTGGAGCGTCAGCTCGCAGGTATTTCCGTGTCGTGCACAAACAACGCCGCCTCCTTCGGCCTTGTCACCGTTCGTGAGGCTAAGACGCGGTTTTCGCAAAGGACCACAATGAACGGAGTTGGCGCAAACCATTCCCACTCGGGCGACAACCCACCCAACGTCTCGTGTCCGTCTAAACCGTTGCCCAGCCTCGCAGTCCCAGTGACGGAGACAAACGCGGTGCCTGCTAGTGGCACCGACTCCAAATCCAATTCTCCCCATCGCTTCATCAAACGCTCACAGTCCGCACACCCCGGCCGATAGAAGACCACGAGCCAACGGCCCCGCGCCAGCCGTTCGCCGATATCAATGTACCGGCCCAGCGCGAAGGGTCGGCCGACCATCCGTTCCGGCTCGATCACCACCGTGTTCCCAATACGCTGACCGATCGCTTCTGCCACACCCGATCGCGAGCTCGCAATCGCCACCCCGCACCCGATTGCCACGACCAGCCAAACGCAAAGCACCGAACCCGCTACGTGTCCTACCGGACGCCGTGGATTTGGGACATAGGCACCCATCTCGTCGCAGCTCGGCAGTGGGCTAACCTCCCGGCCAGCAGAAGATCTAACTGACCATAACAGGACTACCGCGACAAGATCAATGGACAGGGCCAGCCATGGACTGGTGGGCAGGCGACCGAAGCATCCACAAGAAGTCTCCCCCACGATTCCTTTTCCCGTGACAACAACAGCGAACACGCCAAAAGTTGCAAAGCTCACCCGCCACGCGACTTCCGGGTACAGGCCTGAAATGAGCCAGCAGGCCAGAAAGCACTCGTATTCAACAACCAACGCCAAGAACCAACGGGACTGGAGAAGACCGGAACCCAAGAGGGGCTCGGTGGCCAGCTGATGCGTCTTGAGCACTGCCGAAGAAAGCAGGATGGCAGCGATCATAAACCGGACAACGCGGGCGAAAAGAACGCCCGGTGGCCGGTGGCCGGTGGCCGGTGGCCGGTGGCCGGTGGCCGGTGCAAGAAAATATCTCAGGCTGTGGAACATAGGACAACCTCCGAACCACGGCACATGAAAGGCGGCTCCTGCCTGCCATATCACTCAACCTTCTCAGGTGAGGATTCAGCCGTAATTGTTACTGAACCGGTTTCGGTTGTCAAACGTTTTTCCGCGGCTTTTCGACATTTTTCCCAGGAGATTCGGCAACGGTTGTCTGGTTCAATCTGGTGGGGTGCATTCCCGTTGTGCACCCTAACTCCCAGCCGTGCTTGCACTTAGGGAATCCAGATCGGGTCGTTGAGCTCCGCTGGGAAGCCGGTATTTGGCTATGTTGATCTCCTGTGACGTATGCCCGGGTAGCGTTAAGGAGAGGAAGAGCATGGGAGAGGCTCACGTGGATGGACCAGACGGGACGCGTGTGACGGGCCCCGAAGAAATGGCCGGACGGTTTTACGCGGAGCTGACGGCGGCTATACCGGCTTGGAAGCAACCGTTGGCCGAGGAGCCGGAGCAGTTTGGCCCGCTGGAGCACGATGTCCATGCTGCCTTTGCACGAGGCGCTGATTTGGCCTGTTGGCCCTCGTGATGAAGCAACCGGCGTTTGATGCGGCGTGCGAGCAGACTCGACGCCATTCTCGCCACCCGCTTCGCCGGGGCCGGATGCGAACATTACGAGTTCGGCTACTGGGTGGGCTGGTCGTATGGATCACGTCTTTGTACTCCGCTCCGGCCAAGCGTCGGTCTGGTGAGGCGGACGTGACGGCGCCGGGGTTGCATGTCGAGTTGGCTCAGTTCGGGTTTGGCAAAGGTTGCTCTCCCGCCCTGGAGAACAAGGTCAGCCGGCAAGCGGCGTTGTGCCCTTCGTTTCAACTGGCGGTGGAGGAGCTGGCGCGTGAGAGGGTCGTGATGGACGTGAAGACCGCTCGTCGGATCGCATCCCAGTGTGGGCGTGGGCTGTTGGCTCTGCGGACGCACGAGTTGCAGCAATGGCGGGCGAACCGTCTGGCGTCAGGCGCCGAGCTTACAGGTAAGCAGGTGTGCGTTCAGATCGATGGTGGGTGGACCAACATCCGGGGAGCGTTGCGATTGGCTGCCCGGCGCAAGGAGCATGCGGACGAGGACGGCTTGCTGATCGACACTGCGCCCGGACGTTCACGGAAGCGTCCCGGAAAGACGTATGATGCCCAATGGCGAGAGCCGAAACTGGTGATGATTTTTGTCCACGACGAAACGGGCCGCATGGTCAAAGGCTCCCAACCAACGATTGACGGGACGTTCTTGGGTCCGGACGCCGTAGCCGAGCTCATTGCGATACATCTGCACCGGCTGGGTGTGGCTCAGGCCGCCAAGGTGACGTTCGTCGCGGATGGGGCGCCCTGGATTTGGGACCGGATTCCCACGATTGTCCGTTTAGCCGGATTAGAAGGCGTTCCGGTGAACGAAGTGCTGGACTGTTGTCACGCCGCGCACCACATTTCGCTGGCCTTGGCCGCATTGGGGCTGACGGACAAAGAGCGAATGCCGCAATATCGCTAGCATCGCACGCTGCTACGCAATGGACAGGTGGAAGAGTTGACGGATCTGGCCGAGCTGAGTCCAGGGAACGCGAAGCTTCAGACGGAAATTGCGTACCTAACCACACATGGGGAAGCGGGACGTCTCAAGTACCCGACGTTTCGTGCATGTGGCCTTCCGCTGGGCAGCGGTGCGATTGAAAGCAGCATTCGTCGCGTCATCAATCTTCGGCTCAAAGGCAATGGGATCTTTTGGCGTGAGGCTCACGCGGAAGAAATGTTCCAAGTCCGCGCTCACGTGCTCACAGGCCGCTGGGATGAACGGATGGCTGCCAAACGCCGACACCTCCGCTACGACGGACGACTCGACTGGTGTTGGGACCCTCAGCCCATGAGTTCCAAAGCTTGAACGCAGCACCAGGATTGCAAAAACACCGGGAAAACGCCGAGAATCTGTTGCGCAGAATGGGATCGCACCCGTGGACTTTGTCCCACGAGCCCTTCGCCCGTTCGCTGAACATCGCCGTATGCGACAGGCCATCGGTTACATTCCCAAACGTAGCGCACACGTTCTGCCGAAACAGCCCGTTGCCGG
>JAVYAJ010000184.1:0-8838 GCA_032229885.1 Candidatus Anammoximicrobium sp.
ACACGGTTGTTATCATCTCTGACTCCTGGGGCGTTGCCCCAGGCTACGTTGGTGATGGCCTTCGGCCAACACGCTTCCTGTCGTCCGTGCTGCGCAACAGTCATCCAATGCCACTTTCACCTAACGCGGTCTAGTGCCCATAACCTAAAAGTGTACTGTACACACCAGTGTACCAGATGCGCGCACGGCGTGCATGATACGAACTGAGCCTCTATTGTGGCAGTTTCGAATACGCAGACAGGCGCGTAGAGAGCTAGGGGCTTTTGCGTGTGGCGGCCTGCGCGTGAGGCCACGCCATCTCGATCAGCCGTCTCGAACCAACCCGCTGGTTGGACAGCGCCCCCCCCCGTTACATCCTGTCTAAAGCGTGCGATCCGGTTCGTCGTGTTCAAGTCGGACAATTCGCTGAACCGATATGATCGTTAATCGCGTCAACAGAGGCGCTGCTGTGCGCCGAGGCTAGACCGGCTTTGGGCACAGCGGGCGAGGAATGTTTTCCCCGTGCGGGGCGCCGCATTTGATTTGCGGACGCGTCGAGCGGAGGTGGACGATGTGGGACAGTGGTCAGCGATTCGCGGGGCGGCTGGGGCTGTGCGCTGCGATTTTGATGGCATCCGGATGCCATTATGGCACCGAGTGCTGCATCGACCAACGGCTGGCTCAGTTGAACGCGATGCCGCTAGACCTTTCGGCTGCGGGCGGCTCCGTCACGGGCCTGCCGATCAGCGCCGAGGGCAGCGTGTCGACGCCGCCCACCGGACCGGGTTTGACGCGGTCGGCCCCGACGGGCGCGAAGGACGTCGAGCCGTTGCCACCGCCAGTCGGTCCGGAATCCAGCGCACAGCGCTCACCGTTTTCGGTCCCCAACGACCTGCCCGGAGCCGATGCTCCGCCGCTGCGAGTGCCGCGATTTGATCCCGACCAGCCGCTGCCGGAACGTCGTGCGCAGGTGGCCAGTCTATTCGACGCGTTGCCAACGCTGCCCTTAGAAGTCGTGTTCTCGCAGGAAGCGGTGGCCGGCGCTTTGACGCTGAGCGATTTACAGCAAACCGCACTGTCTAGCAGCCCGATGCTGCGCGAGGCGACGGCAGCCGTGGATGTCGCCCGTGGCGAAGCGATTCAAGCCGGCTTATGGCCGAATCCAGTGGTCGGCTATCAATCGGACACCGTGAACACGGGCGGCACATCGGGCTATCAGGGCGGATTCATCGGCCAGACGTTCATCACGGCGGGCAAGTTGACGCTGGCCCAACAAGCCGCATTGATGGATGTCCAGGCGGCTGAAGCGAATCTGCGACGCACGCAGATCACGTTGGCCAGCGAGGTGCGGAGGGGATATTTTGCGGTGATCATCGCCCAGCAGCGGATCCAGTATATGCGGGCGCTGGCCCAGCTTTGCGACGAATCCTTTCGAACGCAATCCGAACTGGTGGTCGGGGGCGAGGCGGCGGCCTACGAGCTGCTGCAGTTGCGGGTGTTCGCGATTCGAGCTCGCAATGCGCTGGTCGTGGCGGAAAACCAGCACTTGGCGTCGTGGCGCCAGTTGGCGGCCACGTTAGGACATCCTGACATGCCCTGTCGCCTGGTGCGGGGCGCCACAGACGTAGCCTTGCCCGACATTCGCTACGAGACGGCATTGGACTATCTGTTGGGGCATCATACCGACCTGCTCATCGCCCAGACGCAAATCGACAAAGCGGCGTACAACCTTCGGCTGCAACGGGTCACGCCGATCCCAGACGTGGATGTCCGAACCGCCGTCCAATACGACGACACGACGCCGCGCGGCGACACGACCTACAATCTCGAGGTCAGCGTGCCGCTGCCCGTGCTGAATCGCAATCGAGGCAACATCGTTGCCGCCGAAGCCGAACTGGTTCGGGTGCGACAGGCCTGGGGCACGACGCGCAACTCGCTGAGCGCAAGCCTGGCCGACGCCTACAACCGGTATCTGAGCAATCGCCAGATTGCGACGGTCATGCGCGAGCAGATCCTGCGAGACAACGTGCGCATCTACCGCGCGATCTATGACCGCTATCGACAGGCGGGCGAAAGTGTTGATTTCGCTCAAATTGTGATCGCCCAGCAGGAACTCAGCCAATCCATCGGCGAGTATTTGGATGCGTTGGAAGACCAGTGGCAAGCCTTCGTCGACTTGGCCGAATTGCTCCAGGTGGACGACTTGTTCCAGGTCGAAATGATCGTCGAGCACGGTGCATTGCCTGCTGTGCAGCCATGACGTCGAATCGCGGGTCCGATGAACGATACGCGGCGCCCGCGAATGCCCTCGTGTGAACTTCACGCCCCGTGTGAAACGCGCGGACCGCGGTTTTTACAGTCATGCATTTCTAGCGATCGTCATCGACTCTCTCCAAATTAAGGCACAGACCGGCGCGAGGCCATGTTCCTCACCGACCGAATTTTTGGGGAACCGCCGCGACGCAGCCTCCCAGATCGGGGGCGATCCGTCAGGGTCCGGTGACGCCTGATGCCGGGCGAGTTGGGGTGCGCGGCCACGCAGCGCCCCCCCGGGGTCCGGGGTGCTACGGCCTCGCTGTCGGCTCGAGAAATGTGCAGCCTCGAACTTAACGCGGGCCACTGCCCGCAACCCCAGAATCTGTTTGGCCGAAGGCCTCCGATCACCGTAGCCTGGGGCAACGTCCCAGGGCTGGCGCCGCGCGCGTGCCTCTGTTGGCCGAAGGCCATATTCATCTGGGCCACGGTGACACGTTGATGTTGGCCTTCGGCCAACACGCTTCCTGTCGTCTGGGCTGCACAACAGTTATCCAATGCCAATTTCACTTAACGTGGGTTAGCGCCAGCAACCCGAACGTGTGCTGTACAGACTAATGTACAAGATGCGCGCACGGTGCGCGTACGATACCGACTAAGACTCTAGATCGCCCTACGGCGTTGCGTTCCGGGGCATCGGCAGGACAAACGCAGCGTCTAAAGGCGAGATCATTGGTCCACGCGCCTTGAGGTCGACCGCGCAGCCCCCTCTGTCCAAGACGTCTTTTGCGTCTCGCCACGCGATGCGGCCGTCGATCACAACTGGATTTCTCTGCCTCTCAGGCGTCTCTCGCGGGCCCCTTGTCCACGCTATGCGCCCCGATATGATGATGAACATCAGCGGTTAACGAGCGTCGAGCACAAGGATTGCAAGATGCCTGCGATGGCACGGATTTCGCCGTGGCACAAAGGTGTTCGAGACATCTTCGCGTCGGTTCTGGCGATCATCGTCATCGTCGGAGCGATGGTCGCGTACCCGCACTTCAAGGCGACGGCTATCTCGCCTCGCCAGGCGGCCGACGCGCCGAAGGACCGGGCTTCGATCGAACTCGCGCCAGGATCGGCCACGGGCCTGCGAATGGACGCTGCCGTCATGCAGCGCATGGGCATCAAAACGGCCACGGTGCGCGACGCGCGCCTGGTCGAGACGCTGCGACTGGCGGGCACGCTCACGCTGGACGCCGGCAGGCTGCAGCAGGTCCGCAGCCGCTTTGACGGCGAAGTCGTCGAGATCGGCAAAACCGGCGCCGACTCACACCCAATTCTGTTCGGCGACCACGTTACCCAGGGCCAACTGCTGGCAGTCGTCTGGAGTCGCGATCTGGGCGAGAAGAAAAGCGAGTTGGTCGAAACCCTGGCGCAGTTGGATCTGCATACGCGGACGTTGACGCGGCTGAAACAACTGTACGCCAACGGTGAAGTCCCGGAACGTCAGTATCGCGACGCGGAACATGACGTGCAAGAAAACGAGATCGCCGCGGCTCGCGCGCTGCGAACGCTGCAGACCTGGCGAGTCCCGGACGAGGAGATCGCCGCGGTGAAAACAGAAGCCGCGAGATTGATTGCCGGTCAGGGAAAGCCGTCCGAGGATCTGACTCAACAATGGGCACGCGTCGAAGTTCGCGCGGCCTTGAACGGCATCGTGTTGGAACGCAACATCGCCGTCGGCGATATCGTCTCGAGCGAGGACGACTTGTTCAAGGTCGCCGATTTGACGCAGCTTCGCGTGTTGGCCTATGCCTATGAAGAGGATCTGCCCAGACTGGACAAGCTCACCTCGGCGCAGCGCCGATGGACCATTTCGGTTCCCACCGATCCCACGCTTCCCCATCAAGAGGCTGCGATCGACCAGATCGGACACATCATCGACCCTACGCAGCATACGGCGCTGGTGATGGGCTGGATCGACAACAGCGCGGGGCGGCTGCGCGCGGGGCAGTTCATCTCGGCCACGATAGACCTGCCGCCACCTGGAAACGAAGCCGCGGTTCCTAGGTCCGCGATCATCGAGAAAGGCGGCGAAAGCCTGGTGTTCGTACAGACTTCGCCCGAGCCCGTCTTCATTCGCCGCAGCGTCTCTGTGTCGCGTCAGGTCGGCCAGACGACGTGCGTGCGCATCCAGCCGACGCCCGCTCAGGAACTTTCCGTCCAACCTCTTCGGCCGGGTGAAATCGTCGTGGTTTCAGGGGCGGTTGAACTGCAGCAGGCCCTGACCGACTTGACCGCGACAACTCCCGAGAAAACAAATGTTCCGTGAAGCCCCGACGCGTTCGCGTTGGGGATGGATAGGTGACGATGCCAGTTGTCGCGTGGCCGACGCGTGGTCGCATGAACGAACCGAAGATCTTGAAATCGCCCGCCAACAGCGCTCCGCGCGGCGAGCGGAATAAGGCACGGATGCGGCGACACGCGGGAATCGATCGGGAATCGATCGCCAGCCGCCGCGAGTTTCAAGACGCCGGCCACGGCTCCCGACGTAAACCTCGGCGGCATTGCAGGACGCCTGCGAACGATGATTGAGAACCTGATTCATTGGGCCATCCACAACCGCCTGGTCACGGTTCTGGCAGCGCTGGCGTTGGGCGCGCTCGGCATCTACGCGTTCTGGAACGTCAATGTCGAGGCATACCCCGATCCGGCGCCGGCCATTGTCGAGGTGATTGCCCAGTTTACGGGAGCTTCGGCCGAAGAAGTCGAGCGACAGGTCACCATTCCCCTCGAAGTTGCCCTGTCCGGCATGCCTGGCTTCGACACGATGCGCAGCCAATCCATGTTTCAGTTGGCGGACGTCCGCTGTCAATTTCTCTACGGCACGCCGCTGAAGGACGCCCGCCAAGAGGTCATCAACCGACTGCGATTGGCTGAAATCCCGGACACGGTCACGCCCGTCATCTCGCCCACGTCGCCCACGGGCGAGATCATGCGGTTTTCGCTGCAGACGCCCAAAACGGCCGACGGCCGTGAGATCTATACGCTGAACGATCTAAAGTCTCTGCAGGACTTTACGCTCGAGCGGCGGTTCCGCCGCGTCCCGCGGATCGCCGACGTAGGCAGTTACGGAGGCACGCTCAAACGGTACGAAGTCCAACCCGATCCGGCTCGGTTGCAGCGATACGGAATCACGCTGCAGCGACTCGAACAAGCGCTCTCCGCCGCGAACAGCAACATCGGCGGCCAGTACATCTCGCAGGGGCAGACCGTTCAGGTTGTCCGCGGGATGGGATTGATCGGACTGGGCAAGGATCCGCTGGAACAGGCCTTGTCGATGGACGATCCGCTGGCGGCCGCCTCGTACCTGCGCAGCGAAGAAGCTCGGCGGATTCGCGAGATCCGCCGCATCGTGCTCGCTTCGGTCAACAACGTGCCGATTCGCGTGGACGACATCGTCGACGGCGGCCCGCTGCAACCGGAGGATGTGCCAGGCGAGCGCGGTGTTGTGGTCGGCCACCACAGCCGTTTGGGCCAGATCATGATCAGCAAACCGTTGACCGACGCCCAGGGCCGCGAACGGCTCGATCGGAACGGTCAGCGTCGCTGGCAGGACGAGGACGACGTCGTCCAAGGCATCGTCCTGCTACGCAAAGGCGAGGACTCGCTGCCCGCGCTGCACGACGTGCAACAACTGGTCGACGAGCTGAACAATACGCCCGGCAACCTGTTGCCGGGCGTCAAGATCGCCCCCTATTACGATCGCACGCGGCTGATCCACACCACCACGGATACGGTTCGCGAGAACATGTTCACCGGGATGTCGTTGGTTTGCATTGTCCTGTTGATGTTCCTCGGGAACGTGCGCTGTGCGTTGATCGTCGCGATCAACGTGCCGCTGGCGATCCTGGTGGCGTTCGCCGCGCTGTTTCTGCGCGGCGAATCGGCGAATCTGCTGTCGATCGGCGCGGTCGATTTCGGGATCCTTGTCGATTCGTCGGTGATCATGGTCGAAAACATCTACCGTTATCTGTCGCAGGGCATCCTGGCGGACCAGCCGCTGAACGCGCGGATCCAACATGCGGCCAACGATATCCAGCGCAGTTTGTTCTTTTCGACGGTCATCATGGTGTGCGCATTCCTTCCGCTGTTCACGCTGGAAGGCCCGGCCGGGAAGATCTTCAAACCGATGGCCAATACGTATGCCTTTGCGCTGGGCGGCGCGCTGGTGTTGGCCATGACGCTCTCGCCGGTGCTGTGTTCGCTGCTGTTGCGGAACGTCCGGCCTAAACCGGCCAGCTTTCTCGTCCGCTTTTTGACATATTTCTACACACGGCTGCTCGGATCGTGCCTGAGGCGTCCGTCCGTGACGATCGTGGCGTTTGTCGGCGTGCTTGCCGCGACCGTCGTCGCGCTGCCGATGTTGGGGCGCGAGTTCATGCCGCAGTTGGAAGAGGGCAATATCTACGTTCGCGGCACGTTCCCGTTGAACGCTTCGCTCGAGGAGGTCACGCACCGCGTCCGATTCGTCCGCGACGTCTTCAAAAAATATGCGGAGGTCGAGTCGATCGCCATCCAGATCGGCCGCCCCGACGACGGCACCGACCCTACGGGGTTTTACAATGTCGAGCTGTACGTGCCCATGAAGCCTCGCAACCAATGGCCAACGCCTCCGGGAATGACGCGGCGGCGGACCAAGGAAGAGATCACGAGGCTTATGAATGACGAGCTGACCCGGAGCCTGCCCGGCGTCAACTGGAACTTCTCGCAGTATATCCGCGACAACGTCATGGAAGCCATGTCGGGCGTCAAGGGCGAAAACTCGGTCAAGATCATCGGCCCCGATCTGACGAAGCTCGAACAACTCGCGGATGCGGTCGTCGTCGGATTGACCGCGGTTCCCGGCGTCGTCGATGCAGGCGTGTTTCGGATCATGGGCCAGTCGAACCTGAATTTTCCGATCGATCGTGAGAAATGCGCCCGCTGGAACGTCAGTGTGAGCGACGTGGAAGACGCCCTGGCCACGGCGGTCGGCGGCAAAGCGCTGACCCAGATCATCGAAGGCGAGCGTTCGTTCGACCTGACGCTGCGATGGCCGGCCCCGCTACGGTCGGATCGCCAATCAATTCTGGAAATCCCCGTCGATGTGGGGACCAACGCCGTCGAAACGACGCCCAACCCAACGCTCGGACCGACCCTGCTGACGGGGGCGGCCGCCGGTCCGGCGCCGATCGGCAGCGAAGTCGCCATGCCATCCCAGACTGGCAGCGCTCGCGACGCCGCGTTCAATGATCTGAGCCGCAGCCCTCGCCGCCGGCTGCGCGACCTGGTCACGCCGCTCGACGAGCAGGGCGAGTTGGACCCGACCACCGGCTCGTTCGTCCAACCCGGTGCTTCGACGATCTATCGCGAACAGGGGCATCGGCTGATCGCCATCAAGTTTGGCGTCGAAGGGCGCGACCTGGGCAGCGCGGTGGCGGCCGCGCAACAGGCTACCGCAAAATTGGTTCCGCCGCCCTACCGCCTCGAATGGGCCGGCGAGTTCGAGGAGATGGAGCGCGCGGAACGGCGATTGCAGATCGTCGCGCCATTGTCGGTGGCCCTGGTTGTGGTCGTGCTGTACCTGGCGTTCATCTCGATCCGCGACGTGCTGATCGTGCTCGCCAACGTGGCGACGCTGGTCTGCGGCGGCGTGCTGGCCCTGTTGCTGGTCGGCGCCGATTTCAGCGTCTCGGCCGCCGTCGGGTTCATTTCGATCTTTGGCGTCGCCGTCATGAACGGCCTGATCGTGGTCTCCTCGATTCACCGTCTACGGCTGCACGGCATGTCGCTGGACGACGCCGTGCGCGAAGCGGCCATCAACCGTCTGCGGCCGATGCTCATGACGATTCTGACCGCGATCCTGGGGTTGTTGCCCGCCGCGCTGTCCACGCGGATCGGCTCGCAGAGCCAACAGCCGCTGGCCATCGTGGTCATCGGCGGCATGTTGATGTGCCTGATCCTCAACCAGTTCCTGACCCCCGTCTTATACTATGTCTTTCGCCAGCAGCCCCCGTCGCCCGAGTCCGCGCGCCTCGCGGAATAGCCGAGCACGGACGCCGCGCGGCCAAGACGGGCCTCGCCCCCGCGGAACGCCGAAGGCCGCGTTGCCGTCGCGAAACCCCCGCGCCGCGGCCCGGCGCCTCGTGGGTCCACCGCACCGGCTGGGAGGCATTCACGATCCGAGAACTCTCCCGACAACGCCGCGTTATGCACTGGGCGGATCAGAACGGCGCTTTGTGAAGCGAGCCTCGGCCTCCGTTGGCCGCACGTTGCGTAACATTCGACCGGCCACTGTCACCCACGCACCGATTCGATGCAGGCCCGGATGTTGGGCCGCTCGTTCTTGCACGGAATGATCACGGTCAGGCGCGTTTGCATGGGAGTTAGAGCCTTGGTTCGTATCATGCGCGCGCGATGCGCGCATCTTGTACATTGGTCTGTGCAGTACACGTTCGGGTTACTCGCACTAACCCGCGTTAAGTGAAATTGGCATTGGATGACTGTTGCGCAGCACAGACGACAGGAAGCGTGTTGGCCGAAGGCCATCACCAACGTAGCCTGGGGCAACGCCCCAGG
>JAVYAJ010000185.1:0-4893 GCA_032229885.1 Candidatus Anammoximicrobium sp.
CGCGCTCCGTCGCGTCCGTCGCGTCCGTCGCGTCCGTCGTTCGTATCGCCGCCCTCGGGCAGTGTCTTTGGTTACAGTACCGTGCAGCCAGACCGCGGCGGGTTTCGCGTCGCACGGGCGTTTGTTTGCCCATCGGCTCGATCGTCCGAACAAGCCGAGTCGAGCCGTGTTGAGCGGAGACAGACCGGCAGCGCTGGCCGGACGAGTCGTCATGGGTTCAGGTGTGCGTATGGCCAAAGCGTATGAGATCGTCGATTTTGCCGCGTTGGAGGGTGTCGCGTGTCCGTGCGGCGTGGCACGGCGGGCATTTCAAGACGAACCGGACTTTCCCGGCACGGTCCACGTGACGGAGATCTCGGTCGATGCCCGCCTGCACTATCATCGGCGTTTGACGGAAACGTATTTCTTTCTGGAGTGCGAATCGGACGCCCAGATGCAGCTTGACGATCAGATCGTCCCGGTCCACCCGGGAATGTGCATTTTGATCCGCCCGGGCGTCCGCCATCGAGCCCTCGGGCGAATGCGCGTGATGATCATCGTGATCCCGAAATTCGACCCGAGCGACGAATGGTTCGACTGATCGTATCCGTTCCGCGTCCATCGTCCGTGCGATCCGTGTTTCCGGCGGCAATTCACACCCGCGCCGTCGGCTGACCACCGCGAGGCCTCGCTCGGCTACCGTATACGGTCAGTGTGAATGAGCGAAACCCTGCGCGACACATATCATCCCCAGGAAATGACCATGCCTACGCCATCCTACCTGCTGTCTGCCATGCTGATCATGCTCGCCGCCATTTCCACGATCTGGACGACCGGGTGCGCGCCTTCGCCTGGCGCGCGGCCCAACCCGAGCGCTTCGGACGCTGCCAGCCATCCGATGGTCGAGCAGCCGTCCGCCGTATCGGTTGACCCGATGGCTGGAACGGGCGAAGCCGCGTCCGGCATGGCAGCCACGGGCAACGCGGCGACCGATGAGCCAACTCGGCCGAACGCACGTGAGCCGAAACCAGCCGACGAGCCGGCGGCCGCGGCTCCGGGAGACGACGACGTCCAACCGAACGAGAGGAGGGCGTCGGAGGTGGGCTCGGAATCGGAAAACGCGTCGAACGCCGAGCGATCCGTTCCGCTCGAGCCGGCGGCCGATGCGGCTCAGACAAGCGGCGACAGCAAGATAGACGGCGACGCCAACGCGACCCGCGGCGGCGTGGCGTCCGTCGTGCCTACGGCGACATCGACCGATGGTCGCGTCGTGTCCGGCGACTGGCCGTGCTGGGGCGGGGACATCCAGCGCAACATGGCCAACGCGACCACGGGGATCGGGATCGATTTTGAACCAGCGCCGACCGCCGACGCGGGACGCGGGTTGCTGTGGGTCGCCCAACTGGGTTCGCAAACCTATGGCAATCCGGTCGTAGCCGATGGCAAAGTGTACGTCGGAACCAACAACAGTGCCGGATACCGCCCAAAACATCGGGGCGATCGCGGTTGCTTGCTGTGCTTCGACGCCCAGACCGGCCGCTTCCTCTGGCAACTGACACGGGAAAAATTGCCGCAAGGCCGCGCCAACGACTGGCCCGATCAGGGCATTTGTTCGGCGCCGTTCGTCGAGGGCGACCGGATGTGGCTGGTCACCAACCGGTGCGAACTGATCTGCCTGGATACGGCCGGTTTCTACGATCATCAGAACGACGGACCCTACACGGACGAACCCGATGCCGAGCTGCAAGACGCCGATATCGTTTGGGTTCTGGACATGATCGGAACGCTGGGCGTGTTTCCACACAACTTGGCAACCAGCTCGCCGATCGTCGTGGGCGATCTGGTGTACGTCCTGACATCCAACGGCGTAGACGAGTCGCACGTCAAGCTGCCGGCGCCGGACGCGCCGTCGTTCATCGCGGTCAACAAGCTCACGGGCGAGATCGCGTGGACGGACAATTCGCCGCGAGACGCGATCCTGCACGGACAGTGGAGTTCTCCCGCGGCGGGCATGGTGAACGGCCGGATGCAGGTCTACTTTCCGGCGGGCAATGGATGGCTGTACGCGCTGGACGCGCGGACCGGTGAACACATCTGGCGGTTCGACTTGAATCCCAAGGACGCCAAGTGGGAGTTGGGTGGGCGAGGAACACGCAACAGCATCGTCGCCACACCTGTGTTCTTCGAGAACAGTGTCATATTGGGCGGAGGTCAAGATCCGGAACACGGCGACGGCATCGGCCACCTGTATCGCATCGACGCGACGCGACAGGGCGACGTCAGCCCGATGACCCCCGACAATCGGCCGAATCCGAACTCGGCGCAGATCTGGCACTGGGGCGGGATCGATCCGGACGGGACGCGCACGGGAGAAAAAGGCGGCGAGTGTTTTCGTCGCACGCTGTCGACGGTGGCGATCCGCGATGGGCTGGTGTACGCCCCAGACTTGAGCGGCCGGATTCATTGCGTCGACTTTGCCACCGGCCAGCGATATTGGGAAGCCGACGTGTTCGCCACCGTGTGGGGCTCGCCGATGGTGGCCGATGGCAAACTGTTCCTGGGCGACGAAGACGGCATTCTGTCGATCTTTGCGACGGGCAGAACGATGAACAAGCTCGCCGAGATCGAGTTTCCGTCATCGATCTACAGCACGCCGACGATCAGCCATGGAGTGATGTACGTCTCGGATCGCTCGCGTCTGTACGCCATCGCGACGCAGGCGCCATAGGCCGCTGGGTAGCCCCGCCGTGGCTCGGCCTCAAGGCCGGAAACTGCGAAGAGAAGTTCAAGACCGCACAGTTCCTCTGGTCCGGACTCCAGCGCCGCAGCGATCTCTCGAGGAAATCCGTTGGCGGATTCCCACGACGAGGCCGCCGCCATCGCCGAGGCGCCTGCCTTCCGATGTAGGTCCGGCTTTGCGAGTAGACGCTGCCAATCATTGGCAGACTGGGTCGGAATCAGGATTCTCTTCATCGTGATCGGTTCGCGGCATAAGGTCAAGGATCACCGGGTCGAGATTGATTCTGGGTAAATGGTGGAGTTGACCGGCTCCGGTGCATCCGTTGGTCATCCTCTGGTTTCCAGACCGGACATCCCGAGGCGACCATTCGGGCATCGGCATCCGAAGAAATTGCCCGGATGTCTCCATCAAAACGATCCGCAATTTCGCGACGTATCTTGTGGATTTCCTCGATAATTGAGTCAGTCTTCCGTTTGTGGATCATTGCCCATCAACTCCTCGGGAGTACATATAATTGGAATTGGAACCCCAAAATCCATCAGTACTTGGTGAACACGAGGAAGTATTTTCGCGTTCGCAATATGCTTGCAATTCCATGTCAACAGGCATTGTATTCGATGGTGGGCAACTGTCGCAATGTGGAGATCTACCGAGCGCTGGCTGGGATCGCGAACCAGTCCGTCAGCCGGATTGCGGAGTCCGCGGCCGGCTCGGTTCAAAACATGGGCGTAAACCATCGTGGTACGAATGTCCTGGTGGCCCACGAGTTCGTGAAGCATCCGAATGGCGTAGCCGCGGACGCGACGGGGCGCATCGCTCAAGGCCGCCGCATCGAGTTAGAGGGCCGCTGGGACGATCCGAGCGAGGGCATGTGAACGTGATCCGAACGGTCGAACATCCGTCAAAGATCCGCGCGCCCGCGGCGGACTCGGCAGTCGGTCATTGCAGCCAGCGGCGCAGTCGGTCCAATAGCTGGGTCGTCAACTGCTGGCGTCCGACGGTTCCCGTGCGGAGGCTCAGACGCTGGGTCTCGAGGCTGCCATCCGGCTGGCGAAACACGACGTCGACAAACGCGGCGCCGTCTGGATTCTGCGAGACGTCGCTCACGACGAACGCCAACTGGGCGGACGTCTCGGCAGCAATCGCGTGGGCCAGGCGTTGTGTCCGGTCCGCAGGCGAAACGGCGGCCGACCACTGGTCGTCCGGGACGCGCAGTAGCGCCCGCATCCGCTGGTCTGTTCCGGCGACGAACCCGCCCGCCAGGTACGACCGCGCAGCCTCTTCGCCGCCCAGCGCCCCGATCAGGCAACCGCCGCTGCCGATCTCGGCGATCGCCAGCGGACGGTGACGTTGGGCCAAAAGGCTGGCAACGTGCTGTTCCAGCGTCGTCTTCTCGTCATAGGCGTAGATGTACTCGCCCAGGCAGGCCGTCGTCTGAGCCTGCAACTTGGCCAGCCGCGCTTGGTTCTCGGGCGTGTCGTCGATCAGCGAGAACGTGAAATCCACGCGGCTGCCCTCGAACTGTGACGACACGAGCGTTCCGGGCGGCAACGGCGCGTGCTGCTCCATCGTATGATCGATCTGTGATTGGCCGATGCCCACGAACCGGATCGTGATCGAACAGCCGCTCGAACGCGTCCCGAAACGGCGGCTGAGAAAGGGAACCAGTTCCTGGCGAACCATCGGCTGCAGTTCCCGCGGCGGACCGGGCAGCGCCACGACGACGCGGTCATCCCAATCAAAGACCAAGCCCAGCGACGAACCGCCGACGTTCTTGAGGTACGTGCCGCGCGTGGGCAGCAGCGTCTGCCGCCGCATGTTGGGACGCAGTTGGTCGCGGGCCACGCCCGTCCGTCGCTCCATCTCGCGCAACACGTCGGGATGTTCGCGCAACGGCACCCCGGTGACCTGAGACAGCGCCTGGCGCGTCACGTCGTTTTCGGTTGGCCCCAGCCCGCCGGTGACGATCACCAACCGGACGCGAGCGGCCGCTTCGCGCACCGCGTCGCCGATATCTGACTGGTCGTCATCGACGCAAACCGAGAACAGGCAGTGCAAGCCCAACCCTCGCAAGGTGCGCGTGATGTATTGGGTATGGGCGTCGGCATAGGCGCCTTCGAGCAGTTCGCGACCGGTGATCACGAGCGCATAGTCAAGCGGCCGGTCGGCGTCCG
>JAVYAJ010000186.1:0-2899 GCA_032229885.1 Candidatus Anammoximicrobium sp.
AGGTGGATCTGGCTGGGCTGAACCTTCAGTTCCTCGGCCAGGGCCGACACGGCCTCTTTACCGGCGAGATGTCGGCGGACAATCTCGGCCTTCTGTCGGGGGGTGAAATGCCTTCGGGTTGCGTTGCTCATGGAAAGTACCTCCGCATGGGTCTATACTAACCCAAACGGATCGACATTCCAGTTTCAAGAGGAGCAAGACAGGGCACCCGACGGAGTCAGTGTTCGAACAACCTGAAGCAGATCGGCGTTGCGTTGCACAACTATCACGACGTGAACGGCGTCTTTCCGTATTCGTCGTCCAATCCCGGCCAGTGTACGGTTCAGTTCGCGCCGGAGCCGCGTCAAGCGATAACCAACCATACGGGCTAGCTCTCGTTGCTTCCGTTCATGGAACAGGAGGCGTTGTATTCGCAGTTCAATTTCCAGGCGGCAACCGGCGATCGCAACACGACCAGCGGCACGTTGGCCGGCGGCGGCGCGGTGGCCAGCGGCAATGCGGCGCTGTCGACGACGATCCTGAAGGCGCTGCTGTGCCCGAGCGACAACGGGAATCCGTTCTACACCGGCGCCGACACCACGTACGGGTGCGGAGTCGCGAACAGCGGCCGAACGTGCTACAACTTCAGCATCAGCAACGCCAACAGTTGTACGCTATGGATGTCCGAGGGAATCCAAACGCGAACCCTGTTCGGGATAAACTCGAGCTCCAATTTTCGGCACATCTTGGATGGCACCAGCAACACGGTAGCGGTTTGCGAGACGACACTCGAGGTCTACGATGGCAAATGCGCATCGTGGGCGTGCGCGTCGCACGTCGGGTTGGGCGTTGGATTCGGCAGTGGGCTGCAGACTCGATACATCAATGATTGGTTGTGCTGTAGTTGGCAAAATCCGGCTTGGAACCCGGCGAATTACCAGGTCGGACGGCTGGGCGAGTGGGGCTCGGTCGGCAGCTTGCATCCGGGAGGAATGCAGGTCGTCATGGCCGACGCTTCGGTTCATTGGGTCAGCGAGACGATCGATGCCGCCACGCGCATCAATCTGTCCCGAATTGCCGACGGCGAGACCATCGGTCAGTTTTGGCTGCACGACAATCGACCGCCGCGCGCGGATCAGAACGGGCCGCGCGCATATCAATCACGGTGCAACGAGCCTGGACGGAAGACTTTGACGGTGCGCATTTCGACCGACGGTCCCCGAATTTCCGCGATTTCGGGCAGGGCGGACGCGATGTGATCTGCGCGAACGGCGGGAAGTCCGGTGTATCCGACTAACCGCGACGTTACAGATCGAAGTCCGTACAACAAGAGGCCGGTCGAAACCACGCGAAGGATCGCGTGGTGTGAATCGAATGCCAGACGGCCTCGTTTCGTTCCAGTCGGCTAGACCGCCCTGGCGCCGACGAATGGATAACCCGGCCCGCGAAGAACGTGTAGCCGCACGTCGCGAGAGCCAACCACTTTTTTTAGAGAGAGACCGGCATGCGCAAGTGGGCCAGTTTGGCAGTTGTGTGTCTCGTGCTGACCGGATGTCCGAAATCCGACCCAGAAGCCGACCGGCTGGTGCCGGCTTCCGGCACCGTAACGCTCGACGGCAAGCCGATCGGCGGCGTATCGGTGCATTTTTCGCCGCGCAGCGGGACGCCCGGAAACGGCGCATTTGCCACGACCAGTAGCGATGGAAACTATGTCTTGACCAACCGCGGCAACAAGCCTGGCATTCTAGCGGGAAATTACAGCGTGTCTTTCTCGAAACTCGCGATGCCGGACGGCTCGCCGATCCCGGCTGGAAAGACCGCGGCGGACGTCGAAGCTGTCGAGCAGCTACCCGCGATCTACACACCGCAATGCACCGCGGAAACGCCTTCTAACACGGCGACGGTCACCGATTCCGGCGGTACGTTCAATTTCGACTTGACCGCATCCGGCCGCCCCGGTTGACGCCCGTGCGATCGTCGCACCGAGGCTCTGTAGCGTTGCCGCACCGAGGCCCCACGGCGAACTTCAGTCCGCTGTTTGGGTCCAGCACTGGACGTCCATGTTCGCCTTTTCGACCGCGTACCGTGTAGAAACGGACGGACCGCGTTGCTACGTGGCTTCAATTCACAGAGATCAGGATGCGATCTATGGTCGTCTGGGGTCCGCCAGCTCCATTGTGGCCCAGATCGTCTGTGATGATGTCTAAAAACGTCTCGCCCATAAAATCCTCGTCCGGAGTGAACGTCAAGCCGTCCAACAAGTCGTTCAACTCGGATAGACTCCCGAACAGCTCGTCCACGCTGACGGTTCCATGCTCGGTGACCAGTCGCACCGACAACGTGTCGTCGCCCGCATCCGGATCAAAGACGCTGATGGCATTGCCGGTCGCAGCCGAGAACACCAGTGGTTGGTTCTGCAGGGTGTTTTGCGGACCAGGCACCGTATTGATCGGCGCCGCATTGACGTCGATCACGAGCACGACCAACGCGGTTTCGACGGTCTTTCCACCCAGGTCGGCGGCTTGGACGCGGATCTGAAGCTCGCTGGACACTTCGCTGTCCATCGCTGCGGCGGTCCACAATTCCTGGCCGATGATCTCGAACATGCCGTTGTCCGCATCGCCCGGGCCCGACACCAGTTCGAAAGTGTGTGCGTCGCCCGCATCGGGATCCAAGGCTGTGAACAGACCCACGATCTCGCCGATTCCGACGCCGCGCAGCACCGTCGAAGGCGATAGGATCACCGCCGTGGGCGCTTGGTTGGCCGGGGCCACCTGGATGACCAGCGTCGTTTCGACGGACAGGCCGCCCAAGTCGATGGCCTGCACGCGAATCTGGTACTCGCTGGGCCCTTCCTCGTCCAACGCGACGGCCGTTCGCAGCTCGTCGCCGACGATCTCGAAGAGCTCGTTGTCCGCAT
>JAVYAJ010000187.1:0-4241 GCA_032229885.1 Candidatus Anammoximicrobium sp.
ACGACAGCAACCGTGTTGGCCGAAGGCCAACATCAACGTGTCACCGTGGCCCAGATGAATATGGCCTTCGGCCAACAGAGGCACGCGCGCGGCGCCGCCCTGGGGCGTTGCCCCAGGCTACGGTGAGCGGAGGCCTTCGGCCAAACAGATTCTTGGGTTGCGGGCAGTGCCCCGCGTTAGAGGGCTGGCGCCACAACTCAGAATACATCACCCACTACGGACAGACGTTTTCTCGTTTCTCAGCCTGGCGTCGAGCCTTCGTGGCAAGCCCATGCCGCGCTGGAGGGCTACGCTCCGTCGTGGCCGCAACCGGGTGGCCGCGACGGAGCGTACGACCCATCATTCTCGGCCGCGGGGGCGGCGGACCGCCACCGCAGGTGGGCGGCGGGTTGCCGGAGAGCGCGGCTCGACTCGAGCCCGAACGGTCAGGCAGCGCGCACGACGCGAGCCTGGTTGGCCCAGGCGATCCACTGGCTGACTTTTTCCAAATCAGGCGTTTTTGCGCTGCGAAGGATTCGCTGGCCGGCGCTGGCGCCGGCGAACTGACGAATCGCGCGGAACAGGGTCGCGGCGTCCTGGCGGGCCAGCGCCTCGGGGGTGGTCACGCCGCAGGCGACCAGCAGTTGGGCGTGGTAGCCGCGTAGCCAGGGAACCCGGCAGACGAGCAGGCTCTGTTGCTTCCAGGCGTGGATCACGTCGGCGTTGACGCTGTGGCGTTTCAGCCGCGATGCGGTCGCGGCCGAGTCGGCCCGCAGGAAATCGGCGACGGTGCGGATGCCGTTCGCCTCGAGCCGCTGGGCCGTTCGCGGTCCGATCGACGGAGCGCGCTCGATGGGGTCGGTCAGTTCGAGATAGAACTTGATCGGCGCATCCTCGGTGTCCATTTTCAGCACGAACGAATCGTGATCGACTCCGTTGCCTCCGACCGGAGCGCTCGAAGCGGCGGCGCTCGGGTGGCGGGCGGCGGGTCGCTCGCGGCGCGGTTCCGTGCCGGTTGCGTGCCACGTGCCCGGCCCTTCGATGTTCGGCTGTTCGATGCTCGGCCGCTCGCGGCGCGCAGTGTGCGATCTGCGACGGCGCTGTTCGCGCGCCGCCGACTCGTCGCGGTCGCGTCCGGTCGGCAGCGGCTGGCCGGCGACCGCGTGCGGGGCGGAGCTTCGTTCGCGTCCGCGGCGGGCCGCATGAATCCACTCGGTCAAACGCGACAATTCGTACCGGTTGCCCGCGCGGATGAGCACGTCGCCCGTGCTGGTCTCGGCGAAGTGCTCGACGCGACGTCGCAGGTCGGCCGCTTCGAGCTGGGCCAACTGCTCGGGCGTCGCGATCCCACACGCCACCAGAATTCGCGCATCGTACGGTCTCAAGCGGGGAATCCGACACGTCAGCAAAGACTCGGCCTGCCAGCGGCGGATCATCGGAGCGGTGATCCCCGCATAACGCAGCCGGTGGGCGGCGTCGACCACGTCCAAGTGCAGCAGGTCGCGGACCAGCAGGACGCCGATCTTTCGAAATCGTTCGGCGGTGGCCGCGTCGATCGAAGGCGCATCCTGGATCGGACTGCTCTCCAACAGGAAGAACTCGGCGGCCAGGTCTGCGTCGATCCGTGTCGGCTCGTGGACAGGCTCCGACGGCTTGCGCGGCGCGCGATCCGTCAGCTCGCCCGGAAACTCTTCCGAACTCCACATCGGGCTGTCCGCGACGATCGCCGGGGCGACGGAATTGTCGCTGAGCATGTTCAACTGCTGATTGATCTCGTTCAGCGACAGCGAGTCGTCTAGGTCGGTCGGCGAGACGGGCGCAGTCTGGCGAGGCTGTTCAGCGGAAGGCAACTGGCGAACCGCAACGTCGAGCGCGCGAAAACGGTCGGCCACCTGCTGGCGCCGCGTGAACAGCAAGATCTGATGGCCCTGATGACAGAAGTCGCGCAACACGGCGGCGCCGGACGCCACGCCCGACGTATCGATGTTGGCAAAGGCGTCGTTCAGGATCAGCGGCAAACGCGTGCCGCGGCGGGCGTAGGCCGCAACCAGCGCCAGGCACAGGCTCAAATAGGCCTGCTCGCGGCCGCCTGATCCCAACTGGTGGTAGGCCAGCAGTCCTCCGCGACGCGGCTGAATCCAGACCGATCGGTCGGCCTGGACCGTCAGCTTCAGCAGATCGCCGTCGCTCAGGTGACGCAGCCGCTCGGAAGCGTCGATCAGGATCGCCGGAGTCTGCACCTGCGAGGTCAGCCCTCGCAGCTCGTCTTCCATCGATGTGACCGCGCCCATCAACTCGCGGCGACGCTCGAACTGGCGGAGCTGGATTTCGATGCCTTCGAGTTCCTGTTGTCTGGATTTGAGCCGATGTTGCTCGAACTCCGGGTCGCACTCGAGCGCGGTCTGACGACGCTGCTCGTTCCGTTCGCGCAGCTCGTCCTTCAAGGCGGCCAGATTCTCGCGCAGCGCGTCGCGCCGCGCGCCCAGGCGGCGCAGCTCGGCGTGCCATGCCAGCAAAGTTTCATCCTGGACATCGTCGTTGCCGCCGCTCGAGGCCGCGTCTTCGAAACGCGGATGATGATGACAATGGCAGAGATTCGTTTGGTCCGGGTGGACCGCCAGTTGGTCCGCGGCCGGGTCCGCACGCAGCTCGGCCAGCAACGTCTGGCGTTGCAGGGCCAGATCGGCGATCGCGGCTCGCAACTCGGCTTCGCAGCGTTGCGTCTGGCTCAACTGGCCGTGATTCTCGCGCTGCTGGGTGCGGACTTCCCAATCGCTCAGCTCGTTGCACAGTCGGTATACGTCTTCGCGCAGCGCGGTCAACGCAGGATACAGCACGGCTCGCAGCGACTGGCATTGGCACGAGTCGCCGGCGGTCGTGGTCAGGTCGGCGAGCGAGTGCTGTAGACGATCGAGCCCGTCCTCGAGCTTGCGGAGCGTGCCGCGCGGATCGGCGCCTCGGTGTCGCTCGACCCCGATGGCCAGTTCCGTTTGATCGCGCAGGCCCCGACGACGGTCCTCCAAATCCTTGAGCACGCCGCGCCACCGCGCCAACTGGTCGTCGATTTCGCAAAGTCCCTGGCGCCGTTCGGTTTCCAACTGCTGGCGGCGCTGTCGAGCCTGGCGGAGTTCGACCTCGCGACCCTGTTGATCTGCTTGTCGCGCGTCGATCTCCGAGTTGATCGAAGCCAGCTCGTCTTCGATCGTGTCGATCTGTTCGGTCAGGTCGGCCAGGACCGCATCGAGCTTGCCCAACCGTCGCTCCCACGACGTGCGGCGCTGTTCGAGTGTCGCCTGCAACGCCTCGGTCTCCTGTTGCAGACTGCGACGGCGACGGACCAGCTCGTCAAACGCGATCTCGGCCGTGGCGATCTCGGCCAACGCCTGGCGTTTGCCGTGCAAGCGATCTTGCAGTTCGGTGATCCGATCGGACTCGTGATGGCTGCCCAGCAGATCGAAGCCTTCGGCCAAGGCGGTCTGCGCCAGTTTGTCGATGTCCAGATCGCCCTCAAAGTCGACCTGGAAGACCCGCTCGAACACGTCCTGTCGGACGCCGCCCAGCAGCTCGTGCAGGCGATGCGCTCCGCCCACCGACGCATCCGCGTTCTCGACGATCAGGCTGTCGCGGCCACTGCCCTCGTCGTGCCGTACGACGGTGCGCCGGCCAAACGAGCCCTGGAGCGTCAACGCGCCGCTCGCGCGGGCATCGGCCGGCAGGTATCGGCGGCGCGTGTCCGCGTCGAAACCGTACAACATGCCGCTCAGAAAACGGACGACGGTCGTCTTGCCCGAGCTGTTCGGACCGTAGATGACGTTCAACCCCTCGCAGAACCCGGACAGTTTCAAGTCTGCCCACATTCCAAATCGGGTCATCTTCAGGCTGGAAATATACACCTTTGGACTCCTAGCAAAGGGGCAAGCGGGGGTTGAGCGCGCGGTGCGTAACGACCGAGGGCGCGGGAGATTAGCAAAACCTGCAAGCGGGGGCTATGTCGATTGTCGCGTTTTCTACGAATACTGCCCGCGCTGTCAAAGATGCCAGAGTCTTAGTTCGTATCATGCGCGCGCCGTGCGCGCATCTTGTACTTAGCCTGTACAGCGCACTTTAGGGTTACTGGCACTAACCCGCGTTAGGTGAAATTGGAGTTGGATGACTGTTGCGCAGCACAGACGACAGGAAGCGTGTTGGCCGAAGGCCAACATCAACGTAGCCTGGGGCAACGCCCCAGGAGTCAGAGATGATAGCAACCGTGTTGGCCGAAG
>JAVYAJ010000188.1:0-10489 GCA_032229885.1 Candidatus Anammoximicrobium sp.
CCACTCGCTCGCACTCCACTCGCTCGCACTCCTCTCGCTCGCACACCACTCGGGCGCGCCTGGCGACGTGCGTCGCGCGCCTCGCTCTCGCGGCGGGCAGGCGCGAGACATCTCGTTCACCCAGGGGCGCAAAATCGTCGGCGACGGCGAGCCCCTCGTCGACGGCGCGCAGCGAACGAGCGCGCCACCCATCGCTCGCCGACGCGAATGCACGGGCAGAGATGCCGCTGCCCCGCCCGTTATCGGCCCACCGGTTTGACGTTGGTGCTCTTCGTCGCTTTCAGCCGCAGGTCCGGCACGCCGGAGACCTCGACCCCGCGGGCGCGCAGCGAATGGGCCAGCGCGGGCTTGTCGGCCTCCGCGGCATCCTTCAACGCGGCTCGCAGGGCGGCGGTCGCGCTGTCTCCCGGCAACCGCTCCAAAGCCATCCGCGCGTCGTCGTACAGGTCGCGATTGGCCAGCAGCGCGGCGACCGGGGCCACGGCTTCTTCGCCCGCGATCTGCCAGGTCATCCACAGCACGTCGCGGCGCAGTTGCACCGGCAAGTCTTGATTCACGAGTTCGATCAATTGGGCCGCCACGGCCTGTGCTTCGCTGTCCGCGCCGGGCCGTCCGGCGTGGTACACAATGTTCTGGATCGCTCGCTGGGCGGCGCGAGCGATCTCGAGCTCACCCTCCGCCGCGATCTTGGCCAGCGGCGCGACGGCCGCCGCGCCGACCTGGCCTGCGCGGTCTCGCGCCGAGGCACGGACCGCGTCCTCGTTGCTCTGGATGTCCTTCAGCAGCGTTTCCAGGGTCAATGGTTCCATGATGAAAATCCTTGCTTCAAATAGGGATGATCAAGCCTGTGCTCGTCGATCCTCGCCGCGGCCTGCGTGTGCATGGCGAGGGATCCTTTTCGGCGCCGGCGCCGTGGCTAGGTGTGCGCGGCGCCATAGTGAATATTGACCGTACTGCGTCGAGGGCCGCAGATCCGCGGCGACGCGTCTGAGTGCCGCGTCGATTTAGCGGATCAAGCGAACCCTCGTCGCTTGGGCGATGGTTGCGCGTGGCGCATCGGGCCTCGTGGCCACGCGTCTGGCGCGCGCCAATTGTGCCCGGCCGCGCGTTCGCTCAGGCGTTCATCGTATACGGATAGCGCTGCGGGCGGCCCATGAGGCGGCGCGCCTGCTCGTCGCCGACGATCTCGCGTTTGCTGTGGTCCCAGTGCAGCTTGCGGCCCAGCAGGAACGACAGGTTGCCCAACACGGTTAGGATGGCGACATCGACGGAGGCCTCGACGTTCATGATCGTCTTCTTGCCCGTCTTGATGCCCTCGAACCAGTCTTCTTTGTGGCCCGGGCTGCGGTACACATCGATCGCACCCGGTCCCGGCTGCCACTCGCGAGCCTTGCGCTCGGCCCACGTCCCGCCGTCGCCGCCCCAATGCGTGAACGTGCCGAGATCTCCGCGATAGACGGCGCCGTAACCGGGCCGCGAGATCCGCCCGCCCGGCTCGTCTCCCGTCCGCTCTTCGGGCGGCGCGGGCTCGCCGGGTTGGTTCCAGGTCAGCACCCAATCCGGGTTCTTGAACGTATAGGTCACGTTGATCTTCACCGCCGAGTCCCAGAGCCCGCGCTGCGGCGCTTCGCCCGTTGCTTCGACCTCGACCGGTCCCGTGCCGTCGGCGTTCATCCACCACATCGCGCAGCTCATCACGTGCGCGCCGCGATCGCGGATCTGGCCCCCGCCGGATTCCATCAGCCAGCGGAACGTTCCGTGGCAATAGCCGCGATTGAAGGGCCGCCAGCGGAGCGGACCCAGCCAGATGTCCCAATCCAGTTTGGGCGGCGGATCGCTGTCGGGCGCAAAGCCGCCGCTCGGGCTGGGATAGTGAAAACAATCGACGCGCGTGATCCGACCGATGTTGCCGTTGACCAGATAGCGGTGCGCCAAGTACGCCTCCGGCTGGCTGCGGCCTTGCGAGCCGACCTGGACGGCGATCTTGGCCTTGTTCGCGGCCGCGATCATCGCCCGGCCTTCTTCGACCGTACAGCAGGCCGGTTTCTCGACGTACACATGTTTGCCTCGCTCGGCGGCGTGGACCGTCTGCACCGCGTGCCAATGGTCCGGCGTGGCGATGACCACCGCATCGATATCCGGCCGGTCGAGCACATACCGGTAATCGCGATAACAGTCGGCCTGGGGCCCGGCGGTTCGCGAGGCGTTTTCGAGCCGCTTTTCGTCGATGTCACAGACGGCGGCCACGTTGACATCGCCGCTGCGCATCCGGTGCGCCATGTCGTTCAGATGATAACCGCCCATGCCGCCGACGCCGATGTGGCCGAACGTCAAGCGGTCGTTCGCGCCGGCGCGGCCTTCGGCAGCCAGCACGCCGGACGGAATCACGCGCGGGGCGGCGACCGTCGCCACCGCGGCGGCGGAACCGGCGGCCTTGAGGAACGAGCGGCGCGGAATGCCGGGAGTACGCTTGCTCATGCTTTCACCTTTCTCACGCCCCATCGTAGGAGCCTCGGGTTGGCGGATCGCGAAAACCTTACCTTATCCCTGCTCAAACGGCCATTCAAGCCGGGACCGGCCGGAACGTGTCAGTGGTCAGTGGTCAGTGGTCAGTGGTCAGTGGTCAGTCGTCAGTTGGCAGTTGGCGCGAGAGGGATGGCAGTCTGGTTGGTTCACGAGTCTCGCACAAGTTCAAAGCCTCGATGAACGCGGACGCCCGCCGCAGTGGGCGGCGTCGCGACGGGACAACACGCTGGCCCCGGGATTCCGAAAAGATCGAAACTCGAACCGAGTTCTACCCGGCGGGCGGGCTTGACAGGTGCAATTGGCGGTCCGGGACATGATTACGTTTTGAAGAGGGATCAGCGCGTCGACTTGTGGCGCAGCGCGAGTTGTAGATGAACAAGCGCCGTCGCGCGCGGGGCCGCGGGACGTGGACGCGGCTTCCAGCCGTGTACTGAATCATACGCCGTCGTGCGCGGGCGGTGTGGCGCCGCGGGTGGCCCAATCAGTACTGATCCTCGCCGGTCAGCGCGGCTTCGATCCGATCGGCCCAGCGGGCGATCTCTTGGATGCTGTGTTGGATTTCCTCGGGGTCACATGTCGCCCGCGGATAGCTGTTGGACATCACGAAGAACGGCTCACCGTCGATCTCTTGGATGCCCAACGCGCCATGGCACAGCCGCGAGTTCAGTTCGAGCGCCCGACGATAATACTTTCCGTGGGCGCGTCCACAGATGCTGTAAATCCGGATCAGTCGCTGGCCATCGACCCGCGCGGCACACTCTTCGACCCATACCTGTTGCGATCGGCCATGGGGTTGCGGAACGCGGACGTGGACTCGCGTATCGTGGTCTTCGCGGATGACGGTCAAGCCGCGTAGCGCCGCATCGACCAACTCGCCCAAGCGGCACGTGCTGCGGCCGATCGCGTGCAACTGGCGGTGGACCTCCGTCCCGTTGGCCGGCCGGTCGCCCGGATGTTTCTCCAGGCAGCGCATGGCTAGTTCGGCGGCTTCGTCCGGAATCCGGGGCACACGTTCGCGAGGGTCGGGCACGGGCGTGTGGATGTGTTGCTGGGCCAACGCGGCGGCGTGCGGGCCATCGAATGGGTACTCGCCGGTCAGCAGGTAATAGTAAGAGACGCCGATGGCATAGACATCGCTGGCCTTGCTGGCCGGCTGCGATTGAAACAGCTCGGGGGCCATGAAGTAGGGCGTGCCCGCCAGGGCGTCTATGGATGTCTCGCCGCCGTGCACGCGTTTGGCCAAGCCAAAGTCCGCCAGTTTAGCCATGCCGTTGCGGTGGACCAGTATGTTGGACGGCTTGAAATCGCGATGCACCAACCCGCGGCGATGCGCTTCGGCCAGCGCCGAAGTGGCCTGGGCCAGGATCTCGGTGGCCGCGTGCGGATCGAGTCGGCCGGCGGCGTGCAGCATCTGCTGCAGCGTCTGCCCGGGCACGTATTCGAGCTCGATATAGTACAGTCCGCGGTACTGCCCGATATTGTGCACGGTCACGACGTGCGGATGAACCAGCGAGGCGGCAGCCCGCGCCTCGGCCAGGAACGGCTCCAACAGGTCGGCGTTGCCGCCTCGCGGGGTCAGGATCTTGATGGCGCAGGGGCGATACAGCGCATTGTGGCGGGCGAGAAAAACGCGGGCCATCCCGCCCTTGCCCAGGAATGACTCGAGCGTGTACGCGTCGAAGGTCTGCCCCGCCAGATCCGTCAGAGCCAAGTTGGTGGCGAGGCCCGCCTGGTCCGGCGGCTGGCTCAGCGTCTGCGCCAGATCCAGCGTGGCGGCCAAGCTGCACGGGTCCACAGGCCGATCACAGGGCGGGCAACGAGGGTCTGCGTCGGCCCACGATTCGGGATGGGCGCGCTCGGCGGATCGGTCGCCGTGAGGGAGACTCGGGTGGTCGTCGGGCTGGTCGCCGGGTTGGGTCGGCATCGCGTCGTCACTCCAACGTGGGCCGCACGATCTCGCCGCGCAACTGGGCCTCGGCCCCCTCGCGCTCGTACACTCCGTAGAACATCGACGCGCAGTCCAGCCACAATGTCAAGCGATGCAGATCGTCGGCGGGCAGATTCACGTCGTAATGCCCTTGCTGCAGCAGCGCGTACAGCTTCGAAGCGCGCGCGCCAAAGCGGCCGGGCAACGTGCGATAGCCGTCCGCGTAATCCGTGAACCCATACTTGTCGACCAGGTTCGCGTACGACGCATACCAGCGCCCGACCAGCGGCTCGCGGCCCAGATTGGGCGCGCGGTCGGCTTGGTCCGCATGGCATTCGACACAGTGTCGATCCAACACGGGCTGGACCAGCCGCGGATAGCTGAACGGATTCGATCCGTCGACGTCCGGTTCGATCCGCGAAGGCGGGCGAGCCAGCGCGAGCGGCATGGCCATCGTCGGCAGCGGCGAACGACTCTTGGACGTATGGCAGCCGACGCACATCAGATGTTCACCGGCCCGCAGGTGCGTCGCCGAGCGCATCGACTGGACCGCCAGCCCCTGTGCATCGAGCGCCTGGAAGAACAGCTCGCGATTGGCGGGCGCCGTGAAATGCGCGCTGCCATCCGCCTCGACCGGCACCGTGCCCAAGACGTATCGCACGGGCACGACGGAATCGCGAGCCCAGGCCTGCCGCAACGCTGTCTCGTGCGGCGGTTCGCCGGACGGGACGGTCATCGGCAACAGTTGCAGCACGCGCAGGTGCGTGATCTGCGTGCCCGCGGGCCACGGCTTGAGTCCCTCGTAGACGTTCACCAGGGCCAACGTCCCTTCCGGCTGGCACTCGCTGGGGGCCAGCGACGGACGCTGGGCGGGGTCGGTTTCGGGACCCCGCTGCGTCAGCTCGACGGCGACACGCGGCATGGGCCGCGCCCGCAACGGGATGGGGCTCAAACAGCCGATCTCCGGATCGCGGTAGATCAGCTCGCGATTGCCGAACGCGTCCACGAGGTAGATCCCATAGTTGCCGGGGATGAAACGGCCGCCCTGAATTCCCGCGTCGGCCTGCATGGCCGCATCGTACACGCACAGATAGTAGTCCTCGCTGAGCGCCCACGGCGTCCCGTAAACCTGGGCCCCGCCCTGGCTCTCGGGAAATCCGACCTCGGGGGTGATCCGCCGGACCGGCCCCATGGCGTCGTCATCCGGCGCGCGCGGGTCGATCAGGATTAGCGATCCGTACGCCTGGCCGTGGTGCGGCGCGGCCGTGGCGATCAGCCGTTCCGATCCGGGAATGGCGCGGCAGTCCAGCTCCATGTCCGGGCGTAAATTGCGCGGCGCGTAATTGCCGTGCACAGGACGCGGGTCGCGGCCGTCCAGCGTGGTCACCCACGGCGCGTGCGCCGTACACCCGTGGCGATCCACATAGTCCCAACGCGTCCAGACGATCAGCCCGTCGTTCGTGACGCTGGGATGCCACTCGTTGGTCTCGTGAAAGCTCAAACACGTGATGTCGCCGCCGTCGGGCGCCATGTCGTACAGCGTATACGTCGGGCAGACGCGTCCGCAGCGCAAGTAGCCGCCGCGCCGCTCGCTGATGAAGGCAATCCGCCCGTTGGGCAGCCAGCAGGGGTCGAAGTCGTTCCAGCCGCCATCGGTCAACTGAGCCAGCCCGCTGCCGTCCACGCCGACCGTGAAGATGTGGTAACAGCGGCCTGCGTCCCAATGGCCTTCAGCCGGGTTGGTGTGATGTCGATGTTCCGTGTCGCCGCGACATTCCACATAGGCGAACGCGAGCTGTCGGCCGTCGCACGAGAGGTCCGGCGACAAGAACGACCCGCCTTCGGTTGGCTCGCCGGACAGGTTGCCCATGCCGTCGAAGCGCAGCGATGGAGGCTTGCTCGAACCTCCGCTTAGCCGCTGGCCGGCTAGGCGGCCCCGCGGCACGACGGCGTCCGCCAGCACATCGCGCACCCGCGGGCTGGGCCCAAACGCGTCCTCCAGAACATACAACCCGCCGCCCGGCGTGGCCGCCATGCCGTAGTACTGGTCGCACATGTGGTTGAACAGCGCGCGATGCCGTTTGATGAACACGATGTCCGTAAAGCTCAGCAGCGGGTTGCGCAGGGCAATCTGCCGGCGTACACGGCAGGCGTCCGCGAACGCGACATATCGTGCCTCGACCTGCCGCGGATCGATCGCCGCTGCGGCCGCCCGGATCTCGGCCAGTTCCTGGGCCCAGTCATCGAGCCGCGGGGCGTCCGGCATCCGCCGCAAGTCGTTCAACAGCGCGTCGGCCCGCCGCAGCACGATGTCCAACGGGTCGCGATCGTCGTCGGCGACCAACGACTCGCCGCGATGCGTTTCGGCCGCGAGCTGCGCCAGCCGGCCGCGGTTGCGCAGATCGAGCTGCAGCGACGCGAACTGCTCGCGCCACTCGCGCTCGAGCCCGGCGTGCGCCGGTGCGGCCAGAAACTCGGGCATTCCGCGGACGGCGAGCAACAAGGACCGACGAAACGCCTGAATCTCGTCTGCCAGCGGAGAAAGCTGGGCCAGCGCCGTCGGATCGCCGGACGCGACGGCCGAGAGCACGGCCGACCAACGAGCGGCACCCGCGGCCTGCCGCGCGGCCAGTTGTTCGAGGCCTTGCATTCGGTTCGGCATGGCGCGACGGAGCGTGTCGATCGTCATCGCCAACGAACTCAGCTCGATCGTCGGCGCGGGCGACAAAGTCTGACCAATGCGATCGACCTGCGCCAGCAGCGCGTCCCACTGTGGATCCTCGACAGGCGTCTGGCTCGTCGCCAGTTCGGTGAATCGATTTTCTAACAGCCGCCGCAAATCGCCGAGCCAGATTCGCTCGGTGCTGTGCACGCCTTCGCGCAGGCGGCAAGCCCGCCGGTAAAGGTCCAGCCAACGAGGGTCGTCGCTCGGCGGTTTGTCGGCCTGCAGCGCGGCGAGCTGCGCGCGCAGCGCGGTGTGGCGATCGCCCAAGGCGCGCTGGATCGCAGACTCGTCGCAGCGCGTCGCGACCGCGTCCGCGAACCACTGCAAATGGTTGCGGTTTCGATTGCCCAGATCGTCGACGAAGCTGGCGCAGGCGGCGGGAAAGTCGGCGGCGATCTGCTGCCAGAGCGAGGGCAGCACGTCCGGATCATCGAACTGCACTTTGAACCGCGCGGCCCCGATCGGGCGAGCGGCGTCCATACCCACCCACGCTTCGAACCGCTCGAACTTGCCGTCCAGCGGGTAATAGACATCGCTGTCGGCGTGAACCCAGATCCCATGGTCGAACTTTCGTTGGCCGATCTGCAGCGGCTGGTTTTGCCAGTTCTTGTCGACCAGCAACTGGCCCCATCCCACGCGGATGGAAAACGGCTTGAGGTCTCCCAATCGGGTCGCCGATCCATCGCTCGCGACCAGCCGAGCCTCGCCCCAGATATGGCAGTTGCCTCCGCCCTGTTCCAGAACGGTCGCCAAGTGCAGCCAGCGCGCACCGGCCACGCTGACCGATAGTTGCTGTCCGGGTCCATCGCCCGGAATCAGATCAGTGGCCATCCCCGACATGCGAGGCCCCGCCGAGCGTGCGTTTTCCGATTGCCGGAATCGCAGATAATTGGCCCGTGTGGCTCGCATGGTTTCGGCCCACGTGTCGCGTCGCTCGTACAATGGCGCGTCGTGCAATGGCGCGCTCGGCTCGCCAGCGCCGAGGAAACCGCCGCCCGCGGTAGCCGCCGCCAGGACGGTGGCAAGCACAAATCGACGGATCGCCGTGGCGCGACCGATCGCGGTGGCGCGACTGATGGAAAGGTCGCCTTGGTTCGACATCTTGCGGCCTCCTATTGGGTTTCCCACGACGCGCACCGACATAGATTGTCCGACGGGCTTCAGCCGGGTCTGGCGGCTGACAGCAGGCATTTAGTCAATAGGAAGTGCTCCAAGAAGTCAAGAAGAAAACCACCTGGCCGTCTGCGTCGGTCGTCAACATCAAGGACGAAGCCTGGGGTTTTACGGCGGGCCGAAGGCCCATGTTGCAAAAGGAAGCGGCGCTACCCGCCGAGGTGGAAAGTATTCGGGACAGCACGAAGATCGCATACAGAAGGAGAAGGCCGCATTCCGCCAGAACACCACGCGAGTCGAACAGACTCGCACCGAGTGCCGTCGGCGACAAGAAATGTGCGCCGTCGTCCGGCAGGAATGCCCGCGTCAGCGTCGCGGTCCATGCAGCAAGGGCACGCGAGCAAGAGGCCGCCTCGAGCGACCAGGCGCCCCGTGGCCGCGGCAGCGTGCCGCAGGACTGCCGTGGATGGCGACGAGCGATCGACACGGCGTCGGAAGCCGGATAGGTGCGGAACCTGAGGATGTACGTGCTCTTGCGAGCAACCGACGCCCGATCGTTTGGACGACGCGCTCGTGCGTTGTCCAAACGTGATTTTCCCGTAGCCGCACTCGCCAGCGCGTCCGTCTCCAGAGGGCTGGCAACCGCGGCTACTCTTGCCATCAAGCCTTGACGATCCGCTAGCCCGAGCAACCGCAGTCACTCTTGACGGCTGCAAAACGCGCAGCCACGGCATCCCAGTTGACCACGTTCCAGAACGCGGCGATGTAGTCCGGCCGTCGATTCTGGTACTTGAGATAGTAGGCGTGCTCCCACACGTCCAGGCCGAGGATCGGCGTGCCGGCCAGCCCTGCCACGGCGGCGCCCATCAACGGGCTGTCCTGGTTCGCCGTCGAGCCGACCGCCAGCTTGCCGTCGGCGCCGACCACCAGCCATGCCCAGCCGCTACCGAACCGCTTGGCGGCGGCGTCGTTGAATGCCGCTCGCAGTTTGTCCAGGCCACCTAGATCCGCAGCGATGGCGGCTGCTAGGTCGCCCGACGGCTCGCCGCCGGCGTGGGGGCCAAGGATGGTCCAGAACAGCGAATGGTTGGCGTGACCGCCGCCGTTGTTGCGGACCGTGGTCTGGATGTTCGCGGGCACGGAACTGATGTCCGTGATCAACGCTTCGACCGTCTTGCTTTCCAAATCCGTGCCGGCGATCGCCGCGTTGACGTTGTTGATATACGCCTGGTGATGCTTCGTATGGTGAATCTCCATGGTTCGCGCGTCGATGTGCGGCTCGAGCGCATCGTAGGCGTACGGAAGCGACGGTAGGGTGTAAGCCATCTGTTACCTTTCTCGGCAAACAAAAAGTAAACGGGTCGCATCGACAGCATGTCGACGCGGGTGGCCCGGCAACCGGGCCAAACATCGCTCTATTGTAGGCGGCTGGGCAACCCGGCAAACCGGGCTTGGATGGCCCGCGTTATTTTCCGCGGTCGTGTGTGCGCAACCGGCTGATACGGCGCACGTTACGGATTCGCCCCGAGACTCGTTTCACAGGCATGGAAGCGGCCTTTTGCAAAGGCGTCGAGCCGCCGAGGGACGCGCGTTCGGCCCTTTGCGTCGTCACGCGTTTCGTGTGAGTGTCTTCGACGTCTAGAAGTTGGGCTCGAGGCACATCCCGGGGGCAAGTTTCGTCTGGCAATGCGTCACTGCCCAAAAACAGCGAGGAAAGCCGCGGAGCACGCGGAAGACGCAGGAGGCACGGAACCTAGCGCAGCCCGCAGCCGCAACCAAACAAGGGCTGAGAAATATTGGGGAGGACCATGGATCACGCGAATGAAGACATCGCGTCTAATCGTTTGTCTTCATACCGGCTATCCGTGTCCATCCGCCGTGATTCGCCTGTCACGTCTCTCCCGACTACGAGGGGCGCCGAGATCTCAGCGTCCTCAGCGTCTCTGCGTTTCCCAAACGTATTTCCGTATTTTCATGTAGCCCGGCCAGTTCGCCCGCGCAAGGACGTCCATGAAACGCAGGGACGCAGAGGACACAGAGCTACTGCAAGCACAAGACGTAATCCTTCAACAGCTTAACTCTGTCGCTGCCCGAAAACATTGTCAAAATTTCATGATGTTTCAGGTTAGTAGCACAGACGACCGGAAGCGTGTTGGCCGAAGGCCATCACCAACGTAGCCTGGGGCAACGCCCCAGGA
>JAVYAJ010000189.1:0-6911 GCA_032229885.1 Candidatus Anammoximicrobium sp.
CCGTCAGCGTCGCGCCGCCGCTGCCGTCCAGCACCGCGCCGTGCAACTGGCCATTGCCGATCAGAACCAACTGGTCATACTGCGTACTTGGCGTCAGTCCGTTCAACTGGACGCGGAACTGGCCGCCCGACTGGATATCGACATTGCCGTTTACCGTCAGCACGCCCGGCAGCGGATCGCAATTGCTCGAGTTCAAATCACCGGGATCCAACGTACCGCCCGCCTGGACCGTGATATTGGCCGTAATCGTCCCGTTGCCGCCCAACAGGGCATTGTCGGTGACCACCACGCCGCCCACGGTGGGCGTGGAATCAGTCAGCGTGCCATTGACGATCAGCGACCCGTCGTGGATCGTGGTCTGGCCCGTGTAGTTGCTGCTTCCGTTGAGCCGCAACGCGCCAACGCCGTTCTTGACGATGTCGCCCGCCGCAGTAATGTTGCTGTTCACCCAACCGTCGCAATCGGCCAAGCTCAACGTGACGTCGTTTCCGCTGATATTTGCGCCCGTGGCCAGTTGAATCGTGCCCCAGGCGCCAACCGGACCGCTGCCATCGGCGTCCGCCGTGATCTGCACGTTGGCGGCGCCGGCGGTGATTGCTCCGCTGCCGTCCGCCGTCACGTCCTGGTCCGCGGACAGCGCGATATCCCCGCCCCTGCTGGTAACCACGGCGTTGATCTGCAGATGGCTGCCTGTGCCTCCGCCGGCCGACAACGTGATCGGCCCCGCCGCGGCCCGCGTTGCGCCATCGGTGATGAGCGTCAGCGTGCCATTCGCCGTCTTGATCGAGATCGCGCCGGCGGACGAGCCATCCTGCCGTGCGCGGCTCACGGCCAGATCGCCACCCGCGGCCGTTTCGACGATGAAGATCCCGCCCGTGGCGCCGCTGTTGACGACGTCCAGTGTGTCGGCCTGGGTGCCGATCGGTGTGCCGCTTGTTCCGATCCCGCCGACCGCGGACACCGTGACGATTCGACCGGTCAGGTCTGCGTCCGAGTCCGCGCTGGAGATGCTGCCCGTGGTCGCGAGCCAGATGTCGCCGCCCGTCCCCGCGTTCAGATTCAATTCGATCAGGTCGCCGTCCTGTGCAATCCACTGGCTGCCGTGAACCGTGCCCGCCGATGTGTCCACCGACAGAGCATCGACCTGTGTCCCGATCGGGTTGGCCGACGAGCCGAAGTTGTCCCCGGTGTCGTCCGCATCCGCCAGGAGGACGACCGCGCCGGCGGCCTGAATATCGATATTGGGATCCGTGTCCTGGACCGCGCCTTCGGTCACCGTCAACTCGACGAGGCCCGTCCCCGCGCGCAGATCCAACGCGCTCAGCCCCGTCAGTTCGTTGATGAATTGGTCGCCGTTGTTGGCGGACGCGTCGATCGACAACGAATCGACGGACGTCTCGATGGCGTCGCCGGCAGTGCCGAACGAGCCTGCCGTCACGACCAGCGTCGCCGCGGTGATGTCCACGCTCGTGTTGTTGTTGTCGATTACGGACGCGTTCGCGCTGTCGATCGTCACCGTGCCGGACACGCGCAGCTCGCCCTCGAACTTGATCACGTCACTGCCCGTGCCGGTGAGGAACGTGATGTTGGCGTTGCCGTGGGTATTATTGCCGCTGTGAATTGTGATTTGATCCGTGCCATCGGTTCCGCCCGCCACCGTATCGATGTTCACCAGAGCATTGCCTCGCAGGTGGACCGACTCGAAGATCACGCTGCCGCTGGTCCCGCTGACCACCAGCGCTGCGTCCATAGACGTGGCCACCGTGGCGCCGAAGCCGTTGTCGATCGCCAGCACCTCGTCCCCATTGGCGAAGGCCACGTCGACTAGGGCCAAGTTGAACATGTCTACGGGTTCGAGCCCCGTGAAATGGATCGTGCCCAAGAGGCCCGCGGTCCCAACTGTCCCGGCGCGCGCAACGGTGGGATCGCTGCGATAGACGGCGGTCTGGGTCCCCGTGCCTTCGATGTGCAGGACGTCGCCATGCACCGGGTTGCCGGAATCGTCAGACGGCCCTGTGGGCCCCTGGCCGTCGTACCAGATCCCGCCCGGCAACGCGTGGTGATTGTTGAGCAACACGTTCAGCGTGTCGTCCCCATCGCCGCCGTTGAACGTAAAGGCGTCCGGCGGCACGGTCGTGGTGACGCTGGTTGTCGGACCTCCGTTCAGCGAATAGGCGATCTTGATATTGCCCGCGGCGTCGACAGCCTCGATCGTAGCGACATCGGCCCCCGAGGTGCCATTGATCACGGGCTGGGAATACAGGACCACATCATTGCCTGGATCGGATCCCCCAGCGTCCGCCGAGTAACTGATGTACATCTTGCCATTCGGGAGCGCGACCTCCCCGCCCTCGGGCAGTCCCGCGAACGTGCCGACGACCGGATCCGTGCCGTCGTTGTCGATGATCACGATCTGCTGAAGGATCGTTGGATCGGGTGTGAAGCCGCCGCTGACGTTCAGCGTCGCGTTACCCAGCGCCACACCGCCGGTGACCTTGACCCGGTCGTGATCCGTGCCGGCCGTCAGGCCGTTGATCTGGACGTCGAAGTTCGTACCGCCGTCGAGCGTCAGCGAGCCGGTGTCCAGGATCGCCGTGGTCGTCACGGGCGAGCCGGGCGAAAGCGTGCTGGTGCTGCTGGCGGCCAGCGTCACCGAGCCGCCGATCGTGCCGTGGCCACCCAGAATGGCGCTGTTGGCCACCGTCACCGCGCTGCCGGGCGCCGCAGATCCATCCACCAGCAGCGTGCCGCCGTCGACCAGTGTTGGGCCGGTGTAGGCGCTCGCGCCGGTCAAAGTCAACGTGCCTGCGCCGATCTTGGTCAGGCCGAGCGTGCCGCTGCCGTTGATGATCCGCCCAGCAAACGTCGAGCTGGCTCCGCCCGCTCCGACGGTGAACTCCATCGTGCCGCCGACGTTGGGATGCTTCTGAACGGTGCCGGCGCCGCTCAGCGCGCCGATCGTCTCGGCGCCCGTGTCGAAATACAGGAATGCCCCGGCCTCGATCTCGACGCCAACCGTGTCGGGGATCACGGTGCTGGAAGCCCCATGACTGCCGATCTGCAGAATCGTTCCCGCCCCTACGATCGCCACATCGCCCGTGAAATCGCTCGTGTTGTTCTCCCACGTCGTGCGCCGGCCGCTGCTGGGCACGCTGGCGATGGTGATCGCGCCCGTGCCGCTGATCTTTCCCTGGTACGTCGTGCGGTCGGTATTGCCGCCCTGGAAGGCGGTGGCTCGGTCCAGCGTCAGTAGGCCTGTGAACCGCGTGGGCTGCGCGCCCGGGTTAAAATCCGTGGTCCCGATGGTGCTGGCCCCGGCGCCATGATTGGCCACCGTGATCGGGTTGGACACCGTGAACGGGCCCGTGGCCAGAAACGTCGTGTCGCTCGCTCCGGTATTGGCGTCGTTGAGCGTCACGATCCCGGTTCCGGCCCCGCGGTCGTTGCCGACGAGCACCATTCCTTGACTGACCGTCAGGCCGCCCGTGAACGGCGCCGCGAACGTCAACGTCAGCGATTTACACCCGTAACCCGTGGCGCTGTCCGAGGTGGCGACGCCGGTCGATGTGCCGCCCGGCGTGGTGTCGAAATGGAACCCAGCGAGAACGTTGCCGGTCCAGTAGCGGGAGGCCAACACCGAGGCGACCACGCTGCCGCCCGCGTCGCTCAGTTGGACCTTGACAGCCTTGGTGTGTACGCCATCGAAAAACGCCAGAGCAAACGTGGCCACCGAACCGTTGTTGGTAAAGTCGTAGACGCTGGCGTTTTTATCCGAGCCGATAAAGCCGCCGTTCATGATCCCCGCCGAGACGCCCGTCACCGTGGCCAGATGGCCGTTGGCGATCGCGATGGTCGCGGGCGCGGCTGGCAGGTAGCCCGCGTCGTAGGTCGTCGAGCCGGCCGGCGGGGTCAGCGTCTGTGTTCCATCGCCAGCCTTGACCAGGCGTAACGGCCCGGCGCCATCGGTGACCAGGCCCGTGAACATGCCCGTTCCGCCGGCGGCGCCCACGGTCAACACATTGGAGCCGACGAAGTTCCGGACCGCGCCGCCGCCGTTCAAGGCGTTGATCGCCTCGTCGACGCCATTCAATTGGAAGATCCCCTCGACGCGGACGTCCGTGGCGTCGGGAATCGCGCCCGCCGCGTCGTTCTGATACACGGCCGCCGCGTCGATCGCCAGCTCGCCCACAAAATCGTTGCCGCCGTGGTCGAAACTCACCCGGCCCTGGGCGATCGTGAGCGTGTCCACGGCGCCGGAGATCTTGCCCGAGAACGTGGTCCGATCGTCCGTCGCGTCGACCAACGCGACCGGGCGTTGCAGATCGAGCGATCCGCTGAACGTCGCCGGCGCCCCGCTCGAGTACGAGCCCAGCGTCACGGCGCCTGTGCCCTGTGTGGACGCCACCACGGGGTTCGCCAGTTCGGCGCCCGCGGCAATCAACCAAGCCACGTCGTGGGCGCCCGTGTTCTCGTCGCCCAGGGTGACCACATCCGCGCCCGCCGCGCCGCCGCGCACCGCGCGCAACGTGCCCTGGCTGATGGTGGTCCCGCCGGAATACATGTCGTTCACGCCGGCGACCAGCGTCAGGTCCTTGCAACCGTAACCCTGCGCCGTGTCCGACGTGGCAATGGCAATCGCATGGCCGCCGGAGGTGGCGTCGAAATCGAATCCGCTCAGGACGTTGCCCATCCAGTACTTGGCGTCCACCACCGCGCCCACGACGTCGCCGCCCGAGTTGGTCAATCGAATCTTGACGGACTTGGTGTACGCGCCGTCGAAAAACGCCAGGGCAAAGGTGGCGGTCGAGCCATCGTTGACATAGTTGTACACTGCGGCTGAGCGATCCGAAACGATCGAACCGCCGCCCATGATCCCACCGGCGACCCCGGTCACGTCGGCCAGCGTCGCGCCCGCCAAGACCACGATGCCGCCGGGCGCGGCCGGAAGGTAGCCGGTGACCCGGTCCAGCGTCCACGTGCCCGCGCCGGACTTCAACACGCCGCCGGCGAACGAGCTATCCAGCACCTGGCGAAGCACGCCGCTGCCGGCGCCGGTCAAGGTCAACAGTCCGCTGCTGCCGACGGGCCGCCCCATGGCAGCCGAGCTGTCGAACTCGACGGTCGCCCCGCTGTCGGCGATTTCGAGCGTGCCGCCGCCAGCCGCCACCGTGAACGGCCGATTGATGGCGCTGGCGCCGACATACGACGCGGCGCCGGTGTAACGCAGCGCGCCGCCGTCGAACACCAGATTGGCGGCCTTCGTGCTGGTCGCCACACCCAGCGGGCCCTTGACGTCGGCGCGGGTCAAGCGAGACACACTCACGACGCCCGCATCGATGCGCAAGCCGCCGGTGAAGGCGCTGTCGCCGGACAACATCATCGTCCCCGCGCCGGTCTTCACCACGCGCATCCGGCCTTCGAAGCCTGGATGGTCCGCGATCACGGCCGAAACCAACAGGTCGTCTACGGCGGCGCCGTCGGCGACGTCGAAGACCAGTTGGGGCGACGTGGCGTTGCCGACCAAGGTCAACGAGCCGTCGATCATCGAGGGTGTGTGGCTGGGGTGGACCGTGATCGATCCGCTGCCGAAAAAGCCGACGCGCCACGGACGCCCACCGCTGCTGGTGGTGATCGTTCCGCCCGTCAAGCTGATGTTGCCGAGGTAGTTGTCGCTGTTCAAGAACTGCAGCGTCCCGCCGTTGACCACGACCGCATTCGCCAACCCATCGCCGATGACCCAACTGGCGTTCAACTGCAACGTCGCTGTCGGGTTGATCGTGATGGTGTGGGCCGAGCCGAACTGGCCCGTCGAATGCAAGCTGGGAAACGACAAGCCGGCCTTGTTCAGCGTGAGCGTTCCGCCGTCGACTGTCGTTCCGCCCGCCCCCGTATAGTTCAGGCTGCCGCCCAGGGCCAGCGCGCCCGCGGTGGTCTTGGTCAGCGTGCCGGGGCCGGAAATCACACCGGTGAACGAACCGCTTTCGACGATCAGGTTCGCGTCGGCCGTGGCATGGAACCGCGTCGCGATCGTGTCGGACGCATCGCCCGAGAGCTTCCGCAACGTCGTGTCCGGCTGGCCGTTTGCTAGATCCTGGACCAGCCGCAGCGTGACGCCTCCGCCGCCGGCCAGCGGAGCGTCGTCGTAGGTTCCACCGTTGACGATGATGGGCCCTGCATAGCTCGGATACGCGCCCAGCGCGGCAGGAATCGTGGCAAAGGCGTCGTGGCCCACATACGCCGTCTGCGCGCCGACGGCCTCCAAGTCGCCATCCACCACGTCAAACTGTGCAAGACCAGCCCAGTCGTCGTTCACATACAACAGGCTCGGCGTGGCCGCGGGCAGCGCGTACAACACCACGTCGTTGCCCGTGCCCGCGTCGTAGCGGATCCCGAAGCGGTTGCCGCCGGCCACGAAGATGCCGCCGTTCGGCTTGCCCGCAAATTCGCCATCAACTCCATCGCCGCTCCGGTTGTCGATGATCGTGTAGGTTTCGCCCGCGGTAGGAACAAACGGGACGCTACCGAAATCCAGGTTCAGGTTAGCCCCGCCGATGCTCACGGAATTCGTGGCGATGATCTGGTCGTAGCCTGTGCCGGGCGTGGCGCCCCAGATGTCGACGTCGAAGTTCGCTCCGGAGGCCAACGTCAGATCGCCATACATTTGGACGCCGGGGCTGGCGCCGGGGGCCAGATGCCCGCCGTTTTGCACCAGCACTTGGCCCGGGATCGTGCCCGTGCCGCCGAGCGTGGCGCCGGCCAGCACGATGACATCCGGGTCGTTGGCCGGTCGGTCGGGCAGCGAGCTGTCCACCAGCAGCGCGCCGGCCTTGACCTTGGTCGTGCCCATATAGGTATTGTTGCCGCGGAGGATCAGCGTGCCGTCCCCGACCTTGACCAGGTTGTCCGGCCCG
>JAVYAJ010000190.1:0-40695 GCA_032229885.1 Candidatus Anammoximicrobium sp.
CTCTGGCGGTGATCGGCCGGGCATCGGTCGGCCTGGCGCTGGCGGCGATCGTCCGAGCATCAGTCGGCCTGGCTCTGGCGGTGATCGGCCGGGCATCAGTCGGCCTGGCGCTGGCGGCGATCGTCCGAGCATCGGTCGGCCTGGCGCTGGCGGCGATCGTCCGAGCATCAGTCGGCCTGGCGCTGGCGGTGATCGTCCGAGCATCAGTCGGCCTGGCGCTGGCGGTGATCGTCCGAGCATCGGTCGGCCTGGCGTTGACGGCGATCGTCCGGGCATCGGTCGGCCGGGCGCTGGCGGTGATCGGCCGGGCATCGGTCGGCCTGAAATCGGTGGAGACCGGCCGATCCGAGATCGCCCGGGCCGGCCGGGCATTGGCGGCAATCGGCCCGGTGTCGGCATTATCGGCGGCGGAAACATCAACATTGGAGGGGGAAACACCATCATCAACAACCGCCCGGGCTGGGGCCCGCGCTGGGGCGGAGGTTGGGGGCCGCGCTGGGGCTGGGGGCCTGGCTGGGGTTGGGGGCCCGGCGTGGGTTGGGGCGTGGGGCCGGCCATTGGCTGGGGTAATTTCTGGTTTGGCCGCCACGTCCACCCGCGCCATCACGGATGGTTCCACGGTGCGTGGTGCAACCATTGGGTCGGTGGATGGCATGTGCCGCTGGTATATGGACTGACCGCGTGGGGCATCCATTCGACGTTTGTCAATCCGTACTATGTCGAGTCGGCGCTGCCGGCGTTCAACTATTCGCAACCGATCACGATCAATGTGTTTGATGCGCCCGCCGACGGCGATATCGCCGGAACTCCTGAGCCACTTCCGGGACCGGAAGAATCGCCCGAGGTTCGCGAGGCATACGGCGTGTTCGAGAACGCTCGCCAAGCCTTTGCCGCCGGCGAGTATGCGCGCGCGCTCGAACTGACGGAACAGTCGATTCGCAGGATTCCGAATGACCCCATTCTGCACGAGTTTGCCGCGTTGAGCCTGTTCGCCACCGGAGATTTTGACCGCGCCGCAATCATTCTCAATTCGTTGCTCGCAGCCGCACCGGGCATGGATTGGACCACGCTGATCGGCCTGTACCGCCAACCGGATGACTACACGCAACAGCTTCGCAAGCTGGAAGAGTTCACCCGCCAGCATCCGTCCGATGCCGGCGCGCGTTTTGTGCTCGCCTATCACTACCTGATTCTGGGTCATGTCGAAGCTGCAACCAAGGAACTGCAGGCCGTGGTGAAATTGCAGCCCAACGATCGCGTGGCCCAGTGGCTCCTGGACTCGCTGCAAGCGCCTGAGCCGGGCGCGGAAGGCGATGCGCCCGCAGGCGCAAAAACGGCGGCCGATGCTCAGAAGCCTGATGCTGCCAATGCGAAACCAGCGGTCGCAGCGACGGCTGAGCCACGAGAAGAGGACGCTCGGGAAACCGATCTGGTGGGACAGTGGCGAGCCGAACGCGAGGGCGATGCCTTTGACCTGACTGTGGATGAAGACTGGAACTTTGTCTGGAAAGCGACGCCCCGCAGCGGGGCGCCGGTGACGTTATCAGGAACGGTGGATGCCGACTACGACACGCTCGTCCTGGAAAGCGAACAACAGGGTGCGCTGGCTGCGCAAGTCGCGTCCAAGGGCCCCGACGCCTTCGAGTTCATCCTGCCGGGCGGCCCGCGTGACGATCCCGGCCTGACGTTCCGACGGGTCAAACCAAAGGCCGACTGAACGGTAACGAAGCTGCGCTGCCCCAGCCGTGGGCGACGCGATGACGCGGCTGTGCGTGGGCGCGGTCAAAAAGCCGGAAACTGCGGAGTTTAGGAGAAATTAGTCTTGCCAGGCTGTTGCGCAGCACGGACGACCGGAATCGTCCTGGCCGAAGGCCGTCTTCAACGTAGCCTGGGGCAACGTCCCAGGAAGCACAGACGCCAGCAACCGTGTTGGCCGAAGGCTATCATCAACGTGCCACCTCCGCCCGCATGAATATGGCCTTCGGCCAAAAAAGGCTCGCGCGCGGCGCCAGTCCTGGGGCGTTGCCCCAGGCTACGGTGAGCGGAGGCCTTCGGCCAAACAGCATCAGCGGCGCTTCTGCGCTCAAACGGGCAGCAGCCGAAGCGGCCGTAGTCTCAGAAATTGACCGCGCCAACCGCGCCCTGGCGACGGCGCCCTGCGACGCTCGACCGCGGCGTACTTTACTTTATTCCGGCTTTATTCTGGCTTTTTCCCTCAAGCCTCTGGATCTTATCGAATGGGTGGTTAAAATTCAGCAAAGCCACAGCAGCCGCTTCGCCCCCCCGCGCATTACACGCTTGGTGCAGATCACCTTAGTCCCGTAAAGAAGGTGTGCGAACCCGCTGTGTTCGACAAGCCAGGGATGCAAGAAGCCAGGGACACAAGGCCTCTTTGTTTGAGAAATTGGGAAGCGTGGGAGATGTGCGCGACGCCCATTTTTCCGTGCGGCGCGCAATCTCTTACCAATTGTCCACTTCGGAAGAATGTGCTTCGGGCAGGTGGTACAATTGACGGTCTTGATCCTGTTCGGAGAATGCGATGGCTTGTCGTTGGCGGCAGGCAGTCGCCGTCTCCGCGCTCGTGTGCCCGCGGACTCGCGGGCTGACGGGTTGAATGAGTAGAGCGCGCAGGGCAGGCTGCACGTCGGCATCGGGCGATGGCCTCGATATCCCGTGCGTTCTGCTGTTGGTTGATGAACGGAGTGTTGCTAAGGAGCACCGCCTTGTACGACGTACTGCTTGACGAGTTTGAAGACGACGTCATTCGAACCCCTGACGACGAAGAGAGCTTGCGCAGCTTGCCGCTCGAGGAGGTCGATGACAGCGACGACGACCTGATCGAAGTGGCTTCGGAAGCGGATGCAGACGTCCAGGAACTGAAGGAAGATGAAGATCTGCTGGCCGGTATCGAAGACGACGCAGAGACGTGGTCTGACGATCCCGTCCGGATGTACCTGACTCAAATGGGCGAGATCCCGCTGCTGACTCGGCAAGAGGAGATCCGCCTGGCGCGCAAGATCGAGATCACGCGGCGTCGGTTCCGGGCCCGACTGCTCGAGTGCGACTATGTGATTCAAATGGCGTTTCGCACGTTGAAGCGAGTCCACGACGGCGAGCTGCCCTTTGATCGGACCGTCCAGGTCTCGGTGACGGATCGTTTGGAAAAAGAGCAGATCCTGGGCCGGATCCCGCACAACTTGCGGACGCTCGAGGTCTTGCTGAAGCGAAACCGCTATGACTATCGCGTGGCGCTCAGCAAGTCGTCCCCCAAAAAGCGGCGTCGCGACGCTTGGCAACGCCTGTCGCGTCGACGACGTCGGGCCGTGCGATTGATCGAGGAACTGGGGCTGCGAACGCAGAAAATCGAACAGTTCATCCCCGTCCTGGAAGGCTTTTCTCGACGGCTTGCGGAACTGCGAGCCAACATCGACAACAGCAAACGAGACCGGAAATCCGTCGAGCAGCGCGAGGCCTGGGTCAAGGAGTATCGCAACATTCTGACGGCCACCCAAGAGACTCGCCGCAGCCTGATGAACCGCATCGCCTTTTTGAAGGTGGTCTATTCTGATTACCAGCAGGCCAAGCGCGAGCTGTCCGAAGGAAACCTGCGGCTGGTCGTCTCGATCGCCAAAAAGTACCGTAACCGAGGGCTCAGCTTCCTCGATCTGATCCAAGAAGGCAATGCCGGCTTGATGCGGGCTGTGGACAAGTTCGAGTATCGGCGAGGCTTCAAGTTCTGTACCTACGCGACCTGGTGGATTCGCCAGGCGATCACGCGCGCCGTGGCCGATCAGAGCCGGACGATCCGCATTCCGGTGCACATGGTCGAAACGATGTCCCGCGTACGCGATGTGTCTCGCCAACTGCTGCAGGAAAACGGTCGCGAGCCGACGCTCGAAGAGATCGCCCGCCGCGCGGACACTACGGTCGACGAGTCGCGGCGGGTGCTCGCGATGAGCCGCTATCCGATCAGCCTGGATCGCCCGGTGGGCAACAGCGAGGACAGCCACTTCGGCGACTTGCTGCCGGACGGCACGGTGGAAAGCCCGGCCATCGGCGCGTCCCAGGAGATGCTGCGGACGCGGATCAACAAGGTGCTCAAGACGCTCAGCTACCGCGAGCGCGAGATCATCAAACTGCGCTACGGGCTGGGCGATGGCTACAGCTACACCCTGGAAGAGGTCGGGCATATCTTCAAAGTGACCCGCGAGCGCATCCGACAGATCGAGGCCAAGGCCGTCCGTAAACTGCAGCAACCGTGCCGCAGCCAGGAACTGGTCGGCTTTCTGGACTAGGGCGGGCTAGCGCCCGTAGCCCAACAGTGTACTGTCTAGATCGGTGTACCAGCTGCGCGCACGATACGGACTAAGACTTCAACGGCCAATAGCACACGGTCGGGCAGCCCCGTTTGGACGCTGAATCTGTCTGGCCGAAGGCCTCCGATCATCGTAGCCTGGGGCAACGCCCCAGGGCTGGCGTCGCGTGTGTGCCTTTTTTGGCCGAAGGCCATATTCATGCGGGCCGCGGCGACACGTTGATGTTGGCCTTCAGCCAACAGGGTTGCTGTCGTCTCTGACTCCTGGGGCGTTGCCCCAGGCTACGTTGGTAATGGCCTTCGGCCAACACGCTCCGAGCTCGCGTCCGCAATCTGCGGCGGCGCCGATCGCCGCGCCGCCGGACGCGCCACGGCAATCCGGGCCGCCGGGGGCGATCCTGTCAAAGCCGTTTTGAGGTTCAACGGCGGTTCTGGGGCGTGCCCAACTGGACGAGTCTCGGGGTGGAAAAATACAGCGCGCCGGTCGGACAGACCGCGACGCATTCAGCCGCCAACGAGCCGACGCCCTCGTCGATCGTGCGATTGAAGGGAACGCCGATGCGGACGTCGAATCCGCGGCCTACAAAGGTCAATCCCAAGGCGTCCTTGGCCCTGGCGGCGACTTGGATGCACAGCTCGCAGTTGATGCATTTCCCAGGCTCGTATTGCACGGATCCGGCCCGATTGACCACGGCGAATGCCCGCCGCCCATCTTGATACTTGGCCGGATCCGCGCCGTACAGGGCCGCGTAGTGTTCGAGCCGACAGTTGCCGTGCGCGACACAGTCGCAACTCATGCAACGGTGCGCCTGGTCCGTCGCTTCGCGAGCCTGAAACTCGCCCACCACGTCGCGCGTCGCGTCGACTCGAGGCAGATCGGCGGCGCGAGACAGGAACTCGGGCATTTCGTCGGCTTGGATCTTGCCCATCCGCGACGAGAACGCCCGCTGCACCGGCTTGATCGTCTGGCCGGCCAGGTATTGAGAAATCACCTCGGTCGCCTCTTTCCCATCCGCGACGCTGCGGACGACCAGCCCCTTGCCGCGCATCGCCGTGCCCGCGACGAACACGCCCTCGACGTTCGTCTGATAGGTTCCCACCCGCGATTCGATGCCGCGAGCGCCGACCGTCAGACCCCACGACCGCACTTCGTCGCGATCCACGACGCCACAGGCGACCAGAACGGCGTCGTACTGGGCCCGCAGGTCGTCGAATTTCACGTGCTGACCGATCCGGGTTCCGGTTCGCAGCTCGGCGCCGAGGCGGAAGATCACGCCGACCTCGGCCTCTAACGTTTCGTGCGGCAAGATATCGGTCGAATAGTCGGCCTGCAGCCGTCCGCCGGGCTGTTCGCGAGCCTCGTACACGGTCACGGCGTGACCGTCGCGACGCAGGTGAAACGCCGCGGCCAGGCCAGCCGGTCCGGATCCGATCACCGCCACGCGGCGCCCCGTGTCGGGCTTGCATTCGGGCTGGTACGGATCCCCGGACGCCAGGTCGCGGTCCGCCACGTATCGCTTCAAGTCGCAGATCTCGACGGGGCCATCGGCGCCCTGCCGCCGGCATCCTTTTTCACAGGGCTTGGGGCAGACCCGTCCTAAGATCGCCGGCAGCGCGATATCCTCTTTGACCGTGGCGATCGCCTGCCGCAAATCGTCGCTGCGAATCTCGCGCAACATCTGCGGGGCGTCCATGTGCGCCGGACAGGCAAAGACGCAGGGCGCGATGCAATCCCCGACGTGGTCGCTGAGGATCAGCTCGAGCGCCGTGCGCCGCAGATCGTGCACGTCGAGCGTCTCGCTGGACACGCGCATCCCATCGGCCGCGGGCGTGCCGCACGCGGGCACGGCACGGTCGGTTCCTTCGAGCTTGACCAGGCACGCTAGGCACGAGGTCGACGCCTGATAGCCTTCCAGATAGCAGATCGTCGGCACGTCGATCCCCAGCGCGCGGGCCGCCTGCAACACGGTGCTGCCGACGGGAACTTGGATCGGCTGCCCGTCGATCGTCATGGTGACCATCGGTTCATCTCGTTCGTGGTTCGACCTACTCGATGTACACTGCGTCGACGGGACAGACCTGTCGGCAGGTATCGCAGCGGGTGCATAGATCCAGGTTGATGACGTGCCGCTCGTAGGGCGTCAGTGGAATCGCGTCGACCGGACAGTGCTGGGCGCACAACGTGCAGCCGATGCAGCGATCGTTGATCTTGTAGGCGATCAACTCTTTGCACTTGCCCGCCGGACAGCGGCCTTGGACGTGCGCCTCGTATTCGTCGCGGAAATAACGCAGTGTGGACAGGATGGGGTTGGGCGCGGTTTTTCCCAACCCGCACAGGCTGCCCGCGCACACGTGGCGAGACAGTTGTTCGAGTCGCTCGAGGTCTCCGCTCTGCGCCTGCCCCGAGCAGATTCGATCCAGGATATCCAGCATCCGTCGCGTGCCGACCCGGCCGAACGTGCATTTGCCGCACGACTGGTCTTGGGTGAAGCGCAAAAAATAGCGGGCGATATCCACCATACAGTCGCTGTCGTCCAGCACGACCATTCCCCCGCTGCCCATGATCGCTCCGATGCGGGCGAGCGGCTCGTAGTCGATCGGCGTATCGGCGAGCTCGGCGGGAACGCATCCGCCCGACGGGCCGCCGATCTGGACGGCCTTGAAGCGGCGGCCGCCGACCACGCCGCCCCCGATCTGTTCGACCACGTGTCGAATCGTGACGCCCACGGGCACTTCGATCAGCCCCCCGCGCGCGACCTTGCCGGCCAAGGCAAAGACCTTGGTTCCCTTGCCCTTCTCCGTCCCGTAGGCCGCAAACGCCGTCGGACCGTGGCGGATGATCCAGGGCACCAGAGCGAACGTCTCGACGTTGTTGATCAAGGTGGGCTTTTCCCACAGGCCGGATTCGGCCGGATAGGGCGGACGCAGGTGCGGCATCCCGCGGCGGCCTTCGATCGACGCGATCAGCGCCGTTTCCTCGCCGCATACGAACGCCCCGGCCCCTTCGCGCACGCTCAACTGCAGCGAAAAGCCGCTGCCCAAGATGTTGTCGCCCAACCAGCCCCGCTGGCGACACACGTCCAACGCCTCGCGGATCCGCCGTACCGCCAACGGATACTCGGCGCGGATATAGAAGAAACCCTCGCGGGCTCCGACCGCCAGGGCCGCGATCGCCATCCCCTCGATGACCTGATACGGGACCGACTCGAGGATCATGCGATCCATGAACGCGCCCGGATCGCCCTCGTCGCCGTTGCAGATCACGTACCGCACGTCGCCGGCGGCCTCGCGGACCTTCTGCCATTTGATCCCGGTGGGGAAGCCCGCCCCGCCCCGCCCCCGCAGGCCGCTGCTCGTGATCTGAGCGATGATGTGCGCCGGGTCGTTCGACTCCAAGCAGCGCCGCAGCGCCACGAAGCCGTCCGTCCGCAGGTATTCGTCCAGGTCCGTAGGATTGATTTTCCCACAGTGTTCGGTGGACAGACGCCTCTGCGGCTCGAGAAACGCGCACACGTCCTCGGCGCACGAGGCGTCCGCGTGCAGGTCCGGCGGATCGGCGTCGTCGACGCCGTTCAGTAGTTGGTCCAGCCAGTGGCGCCCGACGTGGCCCAGCCGTCGCAGCACGTTGCGAGGCTGGAAATGCCGCAACAAAATGGCCTCGACATCCTCCGGCTGGACGTGGGTATACAAACGCGACGGCCCGTGCACCGGCACGACCTCGAGCAGCGGCTCGTCGTAGCAGACGCCGGCGCAGCCGACCCGTTTGGCGCAGGCCGACAGGTTGTTGTCGGCCAGGACGTGCTCGACGGCGGCAAACACCTTGTCCGCGCCTTGCGCGATGCAACACGAGCCGAGCCCCACGCGAACCTCGCCGTCCAGCCGCGTCCGCGCACGCGGCACGGCCGTCGGAGTATGCGTCTGTGAATCTTTTCGCGCCAAATAGTCTCGCAGGACGTCGGGAACCTTGGCGCGCGTCAGATGGCCATACGCCGTGTCGCCGATCTGGACCATCGGCGCCAGCGTGCAGCAGCCCAGGCAGGCTACGGTTTGAACCGTAAACAACCCGTCGGAGTCCGTGTCTTCGCCCTCGCCAAGGCGGAGCTCGGTGGCGGCTGCCTCGCGGACCAACTCGGCGCCTTGGACGTGACAGGCCGTCCCGACGCAGACTTGGAACACGTGCTGCCCCACCGGGTGATGCCGGAACTGGGTATAAAAGCCGGAGACGCCCGTGATCGCCGCCGGCGTGATCTGCGTCAGCTCGCAGACTCGCCGCAGCGCCGGCTGCGGCAGATACCGGTAGTGGTCCTGCAGTCGCTGCAGAATTGGGATCACCGCGTCCGCTCCGTCGCCGACCTCGGCTACGACGCGGTCGACGAACGTTAAATCCAAATCAGGCATGAGGCTGGCCGCAACAGGGCAGGTTTCGTTCACAAAAGCGTGCAATGGATTCTATTCGCAATCGGCTGCGAGGGGAATTCCCGGCGTTTCCCACGTCCGGGAATTGTGAACGGCGTCTCAAGGCGGTGACCGCTCGACGCACCCGCCCCTGGCCGACGGGTTATCAGCCGTCGGACAGGCGTTTGACACCGGCTGCAAGTGGACTGGGCCCGCGTGGATCCGGCTTCGGCCGCGTTGGGATCCGGAATCCGCCTCGACAGCGGCCTGCGCTCGGGGTCGAGCCACTCGTCCGCGCGGCTTTCGACCGTCGGCCAGTGCTGACGCGGTGGGAAGCCGCCGCTATAATCGGCACAAGGTGTTTCGATCGTAGAAAAATAGGACGATCGGGTTCCGGATTCACGACGCCGTCGCCGGCCGGCGTTGGGCGCGGGACCAAGTCGCCGACGCTGGGCGTGTTTCACCGGACCCACGCGCCAGACGGCGGTTTCGTCGGCCGGTCACGTACGAAGCACGGCTGGTTTGACCAACAGATGTTCGTGGTCGGCCAGACGGTGTACGGTCCATTGGTAAGCCATGGGGCTGGAAATGGTCTTACGATCGTCAATTCGGGTGCGGCCGGGGTGGACCGAGGTCCGCCGTAGAAGGCCTACGTCACGCCGCGCGCGGCGTAGTGTATGACAATGGTCCGAATCAGACGGGATTAGCCAGTGGGAATCGTGTATCTCGTGGGGGCCGGTCCGGGCGATCCCGATCTGCTGACGCTGCGCGGGGCCGAGTGCCTGCGTCGTGCGGACCTCGTGTTGTACGACTATCTGGTCAATCCGGCGATCTTGCGGCACGCCCGCGCGTCGACCCAGCTCGTCTGCCTCGGCCGTCCTCACGGAGGCCGCGCGACGCCTCAGGCCGACGTCGAGCGACAGATGATCGAAGCGGCCCGTGCCGACCGGACCGTCGTGCGGCTCAAGTGCGGCGATCCGGCCGTGTTCGGGCGCGGCGCCGAAGAAGTCACCGCCTTGACGACCGCTGGGGTGCCGTTCGAGATCGTCCCCGGCGTGACCGCCGCATCGGCCCTGTTCAGCTACGCCGGGATTCCGCTGACGCATCGCGAGGCGGCGTCAGCCGTGGCGTTGGTGACCGGGCATCAGGCCAACGTGGTCCACGGCCCGCCCCTGGACTATGCCCGCCTGGCTGGTTTTCCCGGTACGGTCGTTTTTTACATGGGAGTCAGTACGTCGCGGCGGTGGAGCGAGGAGTTCGTACGCGGCGGACGCTCGCCCGACACGCCCGTGGCGATCGTCCGCCGCGTCTCGTGGCCGGACCAGCAGACCTATCGTGCGACGTTGGGTACTGTGGCCGACGTGATCCAACGCGAGCAGGTTCGTCCGCCCTGCTTGATCGTGATCGGCGATACGGCAGCCTTTGCCTCGGGAAAGGATGCCGAGACAAGATGATCGCGGCGCACTGAGGGGGGCGCGATGGAGGCATCCCGCGCTCGGGGTCGGAACCGAGGACGGGTCGAAGAAACGAAAATTGACGTCGCGCGAGTCGGAACGGAAAGCCGACCAGACGAACCGCGGCGTTCCGGTGTTGGATCGAGTTCAACCTTTGTGCGGCCGTTTTCGCGTCCGCGGCGAACAAGAAAGCTACGACATGGTCCTCGAAACGTTGGACGCGTCGGCTGCGTCCGTCCATGCCGTCACCGGCGCCTTTGGCTACTCGGGCCGGTACATCGCCCGCCGTCTGTTGGCTGCCGGGCGGGCGGTGATCACTCTCACGAACTCGACGGATCAGACCAACGAATTCGACGGGCGCGTGCGGGCCTATCCGTTCCACTTCGATCAGCCCGCGGAACTGGCTTCGAGCCTCCGCGGGGTGGATGTGCTGTACAACACCTACTGGGTGCGCTTCAATCATCGTCGGTTCCGTCACGCCGATGCGGTGCGCAACACGCTGACCTTGTTCGACGCGGCGCGGCGCGCGGACGTGCGGCGGATCGTCCACGTCAGCATCACCAACCCCACCGAAGACTCGCCGCTCGAATACTTCAGCGGCAAGGCGCGGCTCGAACAGGCGCTGCGAGACTCGGGGCTCTCTTACGCCATCCTGCGGCCCACGGTGCTGTTCGGCACAGAGGATATTCTGATCAACAATATCGCCTGGTTGCTGCGCCATCTGCCCGTGTTTGGCGTGTTTGGCGACGGCAGCTATCGTCTCCAGCCGATCTACGTTGACGATTTGGCCCGCCTGGCGGTGGCGCAGGGCGATGCGACCGAGGATGTGGTGATCAACGCCATCGGCCCAGAGACGTTCACGTTTCGCGAACTGGTGCAGACCATCGGCCGGTCGATCGGTGTGCGGCGGCCGGTGATCGGCGTTCCGCCTGGGGTCGGCTACTGGACCGGCCGCGCGGTGGGCGGCTGGATGCGCGACGTGACCATCACGCGCGACGAGATCGCCGGGCTGATGGCGGGGCTGCTGTATGTCGATGCGTCTCCGGCCGGCACGACCCGGCTGACCGACTGGCTCGCCGAGCACGCGGATACGGTGGGCCGGCGGTATGCCAACGAGCTGGCGCGGCGCCGCTGAAGTCGCCGCGCAAAGCGCGGTCACCGGACCGACGCCCGCCTAGCCATGAGTGAACGCGGCGATGGCAGTGTGGGTGGCGCCAAAACGTTCGCCCGTCTGGGGCGTGCGTCAATCCTGGTTGCCGGCCTGATTGCCGGCGCCCATTCGTTCGGCGACATATCGCAAGATATCACGAACGGAGATCATGCTGACCAGGACGCCGTATTCGTTCACGATGGGCAGATGTCGGAAACCGCCTTGGTCCATGTGGCGGACGGCAAAGGCGATCTTGGCGTCGGCGGGCAGCGTCTGCGGGCTGGCGGTCATGAACTCGGAGACCGGCCGATCGGCCAGTTCCGCCGCCTCGCGCCCGAGTTTCAACAGTGCGTCGCGTTCGCTGAAAATGCCGATCAACCGGCCGTCCTCGACAATTCCCACGCAGCCGAACGAATTTTCGTGCAACGCGCGCAAGACTTGCTTGACCGGGGTATCTGGCCCGACGGACAACGGCGCCCGGGCAACCAGGCCCGCGACCCGATCGCGCAACAGTTCGCGCTCGACGGGCGTCGCCGGTTCCAGCAGCTCGACGTCGGCCAACGAGCACGCGCAGTGCTCGCATTCGTCGACGCCTTCGATGTTCTCACGTCCACAGAAAGGGCACAGCTTCATGGTACCGTCCACGTATCACCGGAAGAGAATAGTTTGTTGAAGTCGCCGGGTCCGCGCTTTTCTTGAGCCAGCTCGATCTGACGATTCAATTCTTCGTCATACCGCGGCGCCTCGACCGCGCGAAACACGCCGATCGCTTCGGGAAAGCCGTCCTCGTAGCGCAGACGACTGAGCAAGTACGCCAGACAAGGTTCTCGCGCCCGCTCGTCGTGAAACAGGAGATCATCTTCGCTGACGCCCTTGCCCAATTCCACGACCTCCGGATCCAATCCGTTGAGCCGAATTCCTTTGTCGCGGTTCTTGCCGAACACCAGAGGCTTGCCATGTTCGAGTTCGAGCACGGTGTCGAATTTTTGGTCGCGATCGGTCGCATACCCGAACGCGCCGTCGTTGAACACGATGCAGTTTTGATAGATCTCGACGAATGACGTTCCCTTGTGCGCCGCGGCCCGCGCTAGGACCATCCCCATGTGTTTGATGTTGGCGTCGATCGTGCGGGCCACGAACGTCGCTTCGCAGCCGATGGCGACCGAAACGGGATGCAACGGGTTGTCGATCGCTCCCATCGGCGTGCTTTTGGTCACCTTGCCCAACGGCGTCGTCGGCGAATACTGCCCCTTGGTCAAACCGTAGATCCGGTTGTTGAACAGGAGGATATTCATGTCGATGTTGCGGCGAATGCAATGCATCAAGTGATTGCCGCCGATCCCCAGTCCATCCCCGTCGCCGGTGACAACCCAGACCTGGAGGTCCGGCGCCGCGATCGCCAAACCCGACGCGATCGCCGGCGCCCGCCCGTGGATGCCGTGCATCCCGTAGGTGTCCACGTAATACGGAAATCGACTCGAACAGCCGATGCCCGAGATGAACACGATCTTTTCGCGCGGAATCGCCTGTTCTGCCAGGACCTTTTTCACCTGGGCCAGGATCGCATAGTCTCCACAACCCGGGCACCAGCGGACGTCTTGATCGCTGGCAAAATCGGATGCGGTCAGCGTGGGAAGCTCTGCGGTAGCCATGATGGGTCTATTCTCTCGATTCTTGGGTCAAGAATGTTCTGTTCGATGACGCGTCTACGGCGGGAAAATTCGCCAAGTCTGGCCAGCGCTCGCCACGTCGCGTCCGACGGACGCGCTGTCCGACGCGACCGGCCGCCGTGGCGACTGGACCATACGCCGCCGTTCGCAAGCGATGATCGCCCAGCGATCGGACAGCGGGCGCCTTTGGTCGTCGAGCGCCGGCGCGCGGCGTTCAAGCAACGCCCTCCTGAATCGCCTGCATAATCTCCTCGATGACGAACGGCCGGCCCTTGATTTTGTTCAAGCCCTGTGCGTCCACCAGGTAGCGGTCGCGAATCAACATCCGCAACTGGCCCGCGTTCAGTTCCGGGATCAGCACGCGACGGAACCCGTCCAGCACCTCGGCGAGGTTCGCCGGGAACGGGTTGAGATATCGCAGGTGCGCATGGGCAACCGACAGCCCGGCCTCCTGGCAGCGTTTGACGGCGGTATGACAAGCGCCATAGGTTCCGCCCCAGCTCAACACCAACAGATCTCCCGATTGAGGGCCATCAACCTCTTGAAGGGGGATCTCGTGCGCGATGTTTTCCACTTTTTGCGCGCGCAGCCGGACCATGAACTCGTGGTTGTCGGGCTCGTAACAGACGTTGCCGGTGATATGCTGCTTTTCGAGGCCCCCGATGCGATGCTGCAGCCCGGGCGTCCCCGGCAGGGCCCATGGCCGCGCCAAAACATCGTCTCGCTCGTACGGCAAAAAGGCCTCGCCCTCGCGCGGCGGCCCCGGATGGTGAATGGGGATCGGCGCCAGATCCTCGAAACGCGGCACGCGCCAAGGTTCGGCGCCGTTCCCCAGATATCCGTCGGACAACAGGACCACGGGCGTCATAAAGCGGACGGCGATCCGCCAGGCTTCGATCACCGCGTCGAAACAATCAGCCGGGCTGCGACAGGCCAAGACGGGCAGCGGCGCCTCGCCGTTGCGGCCAAACAGGACTTGCAGCAGATCGGCCTGCTCGGTCTTGGTCGGCAAGCCGGTGCTGGGGCCGCCCCGTTGCACGTTGATGACCACCATCGGCAGCTCGAGCATCAGGCCAAGCCCCATGGACTCGGTTTTCAGCGCGAGCCCCGGCCCGCTGGTCGCGGTGACGGCCATGGCGCCAGCGAACGACGCGCCGATCACCGCGCACATCGCCGCGATCTCGTCCTCGGCCTGAAACGTGCGAATGCCGAAGTTCTTGTACCGACTCAGCTCGTGCAGGATGTCCGACGCGGGCGTGATCGGGTACGCGCCGAAGAACAGCTCCTTGCCGCTCAGCTTGGCCGCGGCCATCAAGCCCCACGCCATGGCCTGGTTGCCCATGATGTTGCGATACAGGCCGCCGTGGAACTTGGCCGGTGGGACGCGATAGCTGATCCCGAACACTTCGGTCGTCTCGCCGAAGTTCCAGCCTGCACGCAGCGCCCGCTCGTTGGCTTGGGCGACCTCTGGCTTGTCGCCGAACTTCTCGCTGTTGAATCGCAGCGTGGTGTCCAGTTCGCGCCCGTACAGCCAGTAGACTAGGCCCATCGCGAAGAAGTTTTTGCAGCGGTCGGCGAACTTGTGCCCCAATCCCAAGCCTTCGACCGCTTTGCGGGTGAGCATGGTCATCGGGACTTTGATGACCCGATACTTGGCCAAGCTGCCGTCATCCAACGGATTCGTGTCCAGGTTGGCCAGCTTCAGGTCTTTGGGCGCAAACGCGTCTTCGTTGACGATCAATACGCCGCCCGGCTCGAGGTCATGAATGTTGGTCACCAGCGCCGCCGGATTCATGGCGATCAGCGCGTTCAAGCGATCCCCGGGCGTAAAGATGTCGGTCGCGGCGAACTGGACTTGAAAGCCGCTCACGCCGGCCCGCGTCCCGCGCGGCGCCCGGATTTCCGAGGGATAGTCCGGGAAGGTCGCCACGTCGTTGCCGGCCAGCGCCGACGTGTTCGTCAACTGGGTTCCCGTGAGCTGCATGCCATCGCCCGAGTCGCCGACCAGGCGCACCGTCGCCGAACGTAGCTCTTGGATGGCCCGAGAAGGTTTGACCGAGGTTTCCGCAGCGTTTGACATAGAGGACTCTAGCCGGGTTCAAGGGGCAGGCACGACGCTAAAACACTCTAGGCAAGAAGCGGGCTCGCGGCAATCGCGGCCCATTCCGCAGGACCGTTCAGGCGCCTTCGCGATCTTTGGTGGCCTCGTTCGGCGTCGGCGGCAAGGTATAGATCGCCTTGGGAAAATGTTCGACCAGATAATGGAGGATATGCCGAACCGACAGGACGCCGATGGGGGCTCCGTTGTGATCCACGACCGGCAGTCGCCGATATCCGCCACGAGACATCTTGGCGATCGCGTCGCCCACCGAGTCGTCTGGCGAGACCACCACGGGATCGCGAGTCATCGCGGACTCGACCGGCGCGTCCAGATCCGCCCCCGTCGCCATCGCCTTCAACGCATCGCGTTCGGTGAAAATGCCCAACAACCGGCCGGCCTGACAGATCAGGACGGTGCTGCGGCGACGCGTCTGCAATTCGTGCATGACCTCGCCCACCGCCATCGTGGGCTCGACGCACACCGGCGGCAATGTTCCCAGGTGCGCCACGGTCTCGGACGCAAGATTGAGCTGAAAATCCACGAATCCCCTCCCAGCCGAAGCCACCGATGCGCGCGAAAAGACCTCGGAAGCCAATCCTGCCAATCTAGCAATCCGATCGGTTTGCAGCAAGGCCTTGGCCGCCCCAGAATCCGCCGCGCAGGTCGCGACGTCGATTTTCGCGCGCCCGGTTCTCCATCGGGCCCGTCGCGTGCCGAACCATCACGCTCCGCGCCGTCGGGCGGAACAGGTCATTCACGAACGCACACGAGGCTCGGTCCGATGCGCTGACTCCGTTCGAGCGCGCGGCAGGAACTCGAACGACTCGACGAGCGCTCGGTCTCCGCCGGCGAAGCGTTCCACCGCATCCGCGCCCATGGTGAACGATATCGAGGCCTGTCGCCCTTGGTCGTTCGATAGGTGATAGAAGATCCAAACGATGGGCACTTCCGAGGCGATTCCCGTGGCTTGAACGCGCAGAACCCGGAGACCTTGCGGCTCGGATTCGCCCTGGGACGCCTCGGCGACCTGTCCGGCGCTGCTGACCAACGATCGCAGCGCCTCGGCTTGGAAAGCTTCCAGAGTCAGACGCTGTCCGGGCTCTGCGTCGCCGAGTTCCGAGAGATTGCACTGGGCGAGCAGGTCGCCTCCATCGACGCAGCGCAGCACGCACAGATCGGGGCGATCCGAGATGACTCGCCAACGACGATCGTGGACGAAGCGGACGAGGCTTTTTTGCGGTTTGAACTCGAGCAGCGTCGAGCCTGCCGTAGCCGTCAACACCAAATCGCGCAGCGCCCGGTCGCTCAACTCGTCCGCCGTCTGCTGCGGGCTGATCGCGACGCGCAAGCGCGCCGTGGCCTCGAACCCCGGCTCGGCGTGGCCGATCTCGCGACGTTCGTGGAAATTAGCGGCCAGCCAGGTTACGACCCGGCGCGTCAGGTCGAAGTTCATCTTGGCTTTGAGCTCAATCTTCGTAGCGACCCCGCCGACAGCGCCGTCGAGCGATCCTTGAAGCGTCACAATGGCCGTTGTTCCGTCAGGCGGCTCGAGCCTGCCCGAGACATCGTGATGGGTGATCGTATCGAGGCCCAACACGGTGGCGAGCAGCTCGCGGTTCGGCTCCCACGTTTGGGCGACACCCACTGGCTTGTCAGGCAGCAGCCCCCCCATCGCCAGGGTATTGCCTTGGATGTCGACCAGCTCCAGATCGTCGCGAGACAGGGGGCCCAAGGGCGAGAACAGCGTGGCGCGGGCATCGTCGAGCTGGGCGACCATCAGCCGTCGCTCAGGGTTCAGTCGCGGCGTCGCCGCCGTTTGCCCGACTTTGATCTCGGCCGTCGCCTCGCCATACTGACGCACGGCACGGCGCGGTTTGCCCGAGTTGTCCACCTCCAAGATCCGTTCATCATACGCGGCTTTTCCGGCCACGACGAACGGCAACTTTTGAGTGCCCGTTTCTTCGGCCTCGATCAGCAGGTCTCCGCGAACTTCGACGACGGCTTGGACCCGCTGAATCGATCCGGCAGGCTGCTTGGCTCGAATATCATAGGTCGTGTCCTGAGCGGCGTTCGCGGCGGTAGCCCACACCGCCAAAAAGCCCGTCACCGCTCGCGAAATCATCCGTCGCCGTGTGTGAATCCCGAGCGGTTTCGACGATTTCTGCTCCATTTGTGTCACCATTGTGCGACTCGAAGCGTCTGTACCCATGCCGCGTCGCGCATAGGACAAACAGAAAAGTTTGCGCAATCGATACATCGGTTCAACCCCCGCGGATCGTTGAATCGTTTTACGACCGTTTCGACTCGAAGCGACCTGAGGGGTGGTCAAGGCTCACTGTCGCGCCTCGTGCTCGCCGTGGGCGCTCGCCGTGGGCGCCCACGCGCGAAGACCGCGCCGGAATACGTGGCGGGACGCCGCATCTACGTGACGAGAGGCGTCGGCGCGCGAGGACCGCGCACTTTGGCGAGTGCGTCTTTAAGCTGGATATCAACAATGGCCTCTGGCTTGCCAGTCAGGCTCGCCGGAATAATTCGTGCTCGATTTTCCGAACACTCCTTGCGTTCGCGACGACGACGTCAGGGCGCGGAGAGTAGCCCTCGCGGTATCGCCGGATCGCGGAAAAGAGCGCCGACCAAGCGTCAGAATCCTGAAGTGGATCAAATAGTTAAAGCGTAGAGGGTCTGAGGATGCGAAACTCGACAATCCGCCGCTGGCGCGCGTGAGAGCACTGCGGTTCGTCGATCTTTCGGGTTAACACGGCGGCCATAGGGAAGTGCGCCGTCTTGGAGAAACGCGGTCCGTCGCGTCCACCCGCTTGCGGCCACGACAAAGCGTGGCCCTCCAGCATGGGATGGACTTGTCACAAGTGATGCGCTCCAGGCTGCTAGCCTAGGCAATAAGCGTCCGTGGTGGGCAATTGGTTTTGGCTTGCGGCGCTAGCCGCTAGCTCCGTCGAGCGATCGAATTCGATCGGCTTCGACCGCGGTTTTGGCGAACCGATGGCACGTCGGTTGCGTAGTACGCTGGACAGGCCGCGTGATTCTGAGCGTTCGGCGCTGAGGGCAACCCAACGACTGGGGGCGATCGTACGGTATGACAGGGCCATCGGTGCGGTGCGAGCCGCGGGGAACGCCGATGGTTTCTGGGAGGGACGAAGAGTCAAACGTATGCATTCGGCTTATCGTAGTCAGGTTATCAAGCAGTTGCGAGACCAGCAGGTTCGCTTTGCGCCTCGGGCTAGAAAACTCGAACAGATCGAGCGGGCCGAACGCCTGTTGAGCGAGCTCGATCCGGGCAAAATGTACAGCTACGAATACCTGTGTTACCGCATTACGGACTATCGTCCGAACGCGTCGCCTCAGCTCGTTGTCTCGGGCGAGGAAGCGCGGCACGATATTCGTTTGTTTGTCGAAGATGTCTCGGACGCCGCTAACGTTCGCGCGTGCGACTGGTCTGAGCCAATTCACACGGTCGAGGATTTGAGCCGCATGTTCAACGTCTCGTCGAAAACGATCTCGCGTTGGCGCGAGCTGGGGTTGGTCAGCCGGCGTTTCGTCTTTTCCGGCGGCAAGAAACGGGTCGGCTTTTTGCAGAGCAGCGTCGATCGTTTTGTGCGCAGCGAACCGGAACGGGTCCAGCGGGGCGAGCGGTTCAGCCAGATAACGGCCCGTGAACGCACCCTGATCGTGGCCTATGCCCGGCGGTTGGCGGGCACGGGCGCCGGGCAGTCCGAAGTTGCCCGGCGGACTGCCAAGCGTTTCGGTCGCAGCATGGAAACCATCCGGTACACGCTGAAAGGCTTCGGCGCCGCCCATCCCGACATGGCCGTGTTCCCTGATCGTGCGCGTCCGCTGACCGACGAGCTCAAGGAAGCGATCTACCAAGACCACTGTCGCGGGCAGCGCGTCGAGGATTTGGCGGATCGTCACGCGCGGACCCGAACGTCCATCTATCGGGTGATCAACGAAATGCGGGCGCGTCGTCTGTTGGAGCTGCCGCTGGATCACATCTACAACGACGAGTTCGAGCGGCCAGGGGCGGACGAGATTATCACGGGACCGTTGCCCGTGGCTGTCGATGCGCCGAAGAAATCGCGGATTCCGGCCGGGCTGCCTGCCTATTTGGGGGCTCTGTACGAAGTGCCTTTGTTGACTCGCGAGCAAGAGCAACATCTGTTTCGCAAGTACAACTATTTCAAATATCGTGCCAGTCGGTTGCGTGAAGGCTTGGCGCCGGCGCGAGCCACGACGGCGGTCATGGATCGGATCGAGCAGTTGTACGCCCAGGCGGTCAAGGCCAAGAATCGCATCATCCAGGCGAACTTGCGGCTCGTGGTCTCGATTGCCAAGCGGCACGTCGGCCCCGGCGACGATTTTTTCGGCCTGGTCAGTGATGGGAACGTCTCGTTGATGCGGGCGGTCGACAAGTTCGATTATGCGCGAGGAAACAAGTTCAGCACGTACGCGACCTGGGCGGTGATGCGAAATTACGCTCGCACGATCCCCGACGAGTACAAGCACCGCGAGCGTTTCCGCACTTGTCAGGACGATGCCTTTCAGGTCCAGCAGGACCAGCGGGCAATTCCGTTGGAAATGGAAGGCGCCCAGCACGTGCGCAAACAGCAGATCGAGCGCATCTTGTCCCGTCTCGACGAGCGCGAACAGCAAATTATCATCAGCCGATTCGGGTTGAACCATGCCCACGAACCACAGACGCTCCAAGCCGTGGGGGCCCAACTGGGCGTCACCAAGGAACGCATCCGACAGATCGAGGCTCGGGCGCTAGACAAACTGCGCGAGGAAGCGGCCCGCGAGAAGATCGAGACGCCAGACTAGTGCCACAAATCGGAATCGATGGGGCATGGAACGGGAAATCGTCCCAGATTACCCGAAAAACGATCTGGGCCGAGATATATGGCGATCGAAATGGCGGGACAACGAGCGCCGGGCAGTGCGCCGCCCTGGAGTCCGTCTGGTTGCGGCCACGCGTGGAGCGTGGCTCTTCATCGCTAGGCGCCCCTCAAAGGGTGTGTTTCGACTCGCAGACCAGGTACAAAACCGGCCGTCGTCGGCCGTAGATCCGGACTTGCGATACGACGCAGACTGGTGAAAGCCCGACTGCAGCGACCTGCCAGATGTGATTTGCGGCACGAGCGCGACGTCAAGGCTAAGGTAGTTGGGGCAACCGCGATTGTCTGGCAGCGGGAATTTCTTGCTCTGGCTAGTGCGACAACCCGAAAATTGTGATTGGATGGCGCACGGCCACCCGACCAAGCGGCCAGCCGCGCTTCGCCAGCCTTTCCCGCCTGGGCGACTGCGGTCCATCACGTTTGTCCAGCGTCGCCCGCGCACTTTTTTTTGCCGGATGCGGCTTGCGGGAATCCGCAGTCTCGGTATACTAGCTCGTTTTCACGCGGGAGGGCTAGGCCTTCGTTGTTTCGCCAGCCAGCGTAGCTCAGTTGGTAGAGCAGCTGATTTGTAATCAGCCGGTCGTGGGTTCGAGTCCCTCCGCTGGCTCAGCATGCCAGACCGGTGGACTGCCGCGAGCAGCCGCTCGCTGGAAATGAGAACGCCTGTCGCCAAGATCCTGGGCACGGCTTCACGCGTCCGTCTTCGAGAGCAGGTTTTTCGGAATACATTATACGAGGCGAACGACGCGCGGCAGGGCAGGTTGCGGCGCCGCTCATGGCGAACAGCGAGCTTTTTGCGGACGAAGCTCGCGTCTGTTTTCTCGCCCGCATGGCGCGTGTCGTACGTGTTGAATGCGACATTCATGCTGTAAACGGGGGGTTACCCAAGCGGTCAAAGGGGACGGACTGTAAATCCGTTGGCATAGCCTTCGCAGGTTCGAATCCTGCACCCCCCATATCGAAAATATCGCCTCAGGCTGCCCGCTTTTGTTCGCGGCCGGCTGTCCGAGGCTTGGTAGTGTGCGAGGCATGATCGTGTATTGGGTGTGATCGTGTGCGGGCGTGATCGTGTGCGGGCGTGATCGTGCGCGGGCGTCAAACGCGCCCGTGGTGTCGCTCCCGTGCACGTATGGCTCACATGCGGGTGTAGCTCAATGGTAGAGCAATAGCCTTCCAAGCTGAAGACGAGGGTTCGATTCCCTTCACCCGCTCTGGCGAGCAGCTCCGGGGCAGTGACAGCTCTGGAAAATATGCGTTCGGGATCGGCTGCTGTAGCTCAGTTGGTAGAGCGCGTCCTTGGTAAGGACGAGGTCACGGGTCCGACTCCCGTCAGCAGCTCTCCGCGGATACCGTCTCGACGAACGTGGTGCAACCGTGTAACCTCGTCGTGATGAAACCGAAAACCATTGTGGTTGTGTTGTGAAACGTTCTGTCGCACTTTGAAACGTAGGTGTAAGAAGCGATGGCTAAGGAGACATTTCAACGGACCAAGCCCCACGTCAACGTGGGCACGATCGGGCACATCGATCACGGCAAGACGACGCTCACGGGCGCCATTCTTGCTGTCCAGGCCAAGAAAGGCCTGGCGCAGTTCAAGTCGTACGCGGATATCGCGAAAGGCGGCACCGTCCGCGACGACACCAAGACCGTGACAATCGCGGTGGCCCACATCGAGTATGAGAGCGATAACCGCCACTATGCTCACATCGACTGTCCGGGACACGCCGACTACATCAAGAACATGATTACGGGCGCCGCCCAGATGGATGGCGCCATCCTTGTTGTGTCGGCGGCGGACGGCCCCATGCCCCAGACTCGTGAGCACGTCTTGTTGGCCCGTCAGGTCGCGGTCCCCGCCTTGGTCGTATTTCTCAATAAATGCGACTTGGTGGACGACCCCGAGCTGCTCGAGTTGGTCGAGCTGGAGATCCGCGAGCTGCTGAACAAATACGGCTTCCCCGGTGACGACACGCCGATCATCAAGGGTTCGTCCCTCCCGGCGTATCAGAACCAGACCGATCCCGAAGCCACCAAGTGTATTCAAGAGCTGATGGATGCGCTGGATGCGTTCATTCCCGAGCCGCAGCGGGCGGTGGACAAGCCGTTCTTGATGGCCGTTGAAGACGTCTTTTCGATCGAAGGTCGCGGCACGGTCGCGACGGGGCGAATCGAGCGCGGGATCGTCAAGGTTCAGGATGAAATCGAGATCATCGGCTTAGAGCCTTCGCGCAAGACCGTCGTCACCGGCGTCGAGATGTTCCGCAAACTGCTGGACAGTGGCCAGGCCGGCGACAATGTTGGCTGCCTGCTGCGCGGCGTCAAGCGAGACGAGGTCCAGCGCGGACAGGTGCTCGCCAAGCCAGGCAGCATTACGCCGCACACCAAGTTCGAGGCTGAGGTCTACTGTCTGTCGAAGGACGAGGGCGGGCGGCATACGCCGTTCTTCAGCGGTTATCGGCCGCAGTTCTACTTCCGGACGACCGATGTAACGGGAACCGCCAACCTGGTTGAGGCCGAAATGTGTATGCCGGGCGACAATGTCCGTTTGTCGATCGAGCTGCACAAGCCGATCGCGATGGATGACGGGGTGCGTTTCGCCATTCGCGAAGGCGGACGCACCGTGGGGTCGGGCGTCGTCACCAAGATCATCGAGTGAGCATGATCGCTTGACTGACGAGCGACTGCAGGGGTGTAGCTCAATTGGCAGAGCACCGGTCTCCAAAACCGGGGGTTGCGAGTTCGACTCCCGCCACCCCTGCCATATTCCGCCTCGACGATCGGGTGACGGAACCCCGATCGTCGTGGCTCGACTTTCAGTGTCGCAGGGAGGCCCCGCGCGATGCCAGCACAGAAAGCGACCTCGACGGCTATGTGGTTCGGAGAATTATTTCAGGCCGGCGTCTACAAGCGAACCCAGGGCAGGATTGCGCGGCAGGTTACCTTTGCCGCGCTGGCGGTCACTTTTGGCCTCGCGGCGGCCGAGCTGTTTTACCACCGCTTGTGGTTCTCCACAAATGTCGTTATGGTGTTGTCCGCGATCCTGTTGGTCGGCGGGGCTTGGTTCAGCTTTCGGCTCGTGAACATGCCGCGGTTGGCCGACTTTCTCATCGCCGTCGAAGCGGAGATGAACAAGGTCTCGTGGCCCTCAAAAGGCGAATTGATTCGTAGTTCCATCGTGGTCATGTTCGTGCTGTTCCTGTTGGCGTCCGTATTGTTCGGGCTCGACGTCGTCTGGAGCTACGTGTTCGAGGCCATCGGGATTCTCAGAAAGGCGTCTTAGCAGGCGGAGATTGCAGGCGGAGATTATGGTCGTGGATCAACCAGGCGACGCCAACGCCCCGGATCTTGCCGTTCCGCGCGGTTCGGATGCGAGCTCGGCGCCCCGGACGCCCGGCGACGATGTGTCTGCTGCCCCTGCTGGCCAGGATGGCGGCGCGCAGTCTGACGTCGGAGCGGAGGCTGACGGGCAGGCGGCTCTCGAACGCGAAGGCGGCCCGGCGGACCCCGAGGCGACCAGCCAGGACGCCGGCAAGGGCGGCCCGATCGATGTTGCTGAGGCGGTCGCCGGAGATGAAGCGGACGTCGACGATGAAGCAAAAGTAAGCGTCGAGGTCGACGCGAAAGAGGCTGAGGCGGATGCCGCGAACGAGGAACCCGAGGAGGCTGCGCCCGTCAAGGATTGGTACATCCTCAAAGTACAGGTGAATCGCGAGGATACGATTCGGCAAGCGTTACAGCGCCGCATCAAGCGAGAAGGCCTGGACGACTTGTTTGGCGACATTATTGTTCCGACCGAAGAAGTCCGCGAGTTCGGCAAGAGCGGCAAGTCCAAGGTGGTCAAGCGCAAGCTGTACCCCGGCTATTTGGTGGTCCAAATGGCGATCACGGACGAAACCTGGTTTTTACTGCGAGAAACGTCCGGAATCGGCGATTTTACGGGCGCCGGCGGCAAGCCCACGCCGATGGAGCCGCGCGACGTCGAACGCCTTCTTCGGTTGGGGATGACGGGCGAAGAGGGCGGACCTCAGGCCAAGACGGCCATCGCGTTCAAGATTGGCGATCAAGTCCGGGTCAAAGAAGGCAATTTCCAGAATTTCGAGGGGCAGGTCAGCGCGATCGACGCGGCGAACGGGCGGATCACGGTGATGATCAGCATTTTCAACCGGCTGACGCCTGTTGAATTTGAGCACTGGAATGTAGAATCCACGTGATGTGGGTGAACCGAGGACTGGAAGGGTTGTTCGATGGCAAAGCAAGTGGCGGGCCAAGTGAAGTTCCAAGTACCCGGAGGGCAAGCGACTCCGGCGCCCCCTGTGGGATCTTCGCTGGGCAGATTCGGGATCAACCTGGGCCAGTTCGTTCAACAGTTCAACGATCGGACTCGCGAATATAACGGAACACCGATTCCGGTGATTGTCACGGTTTACAGTGATCGGACGTTCGAGTTCATTACGAAATGCCCGCCAGTTTCCTCTCTCCTGAAGCAGGCTGCCGGAGTTGCCAAAGGTTCCGGCACGCCCAACAAGAACAAGATTGGGCGCCTGACGCGAGCCCAAGTTCTGCAGGTCGCCGAAAAGAAGATGCCCGATTTGAATGCGAGCAGCCTGGAAGCGGCTTGCCTGCTGGTCGAGGGGTCGGCGCGCAGCATGGGTTTGGAGATTGTGGATTGAAACCACCCGCGGGCCGATCGGCGGACAATGCGGCGGAGAGAATCGCGCCGCAGTCGTTCGCAACGTAGCTTTCAGCGTCGTCACGACGGCTGCCGCGAGCTCGCCGCGGTTCGTCATGAGGGCCGTCGCGAGGGTACAACGAACACTTAGATTTCGGTAACGAGATGACGAAACAATCCAAACGATTTCGGGCGCTGCTCGACAAGGTCAAAGGCAAGGAAACCCTTCCGTTGGACGCCGCGGTGGAGCGTGTCCAGCAGTTCGCTACGACCAAGTTCGACCAATCGGTCGAGATCCACATCCGGCTGGGCATCGATCCGAAGCAAGCGGACCAGATCGTTCGCGGTTCGATCGTGCTGCCGCACGGCATCGGCAAGACGCAGCGAGTGGCCGTGTTCGCCAAAGGCGACTTGGCCGCCGCCGCGTTGGAAGCGGGCGCCGATGTGGTCGGGCAAGAGGATCTGGCACAACGGATCAAAGAAGGCTGGACGGATTTCGACGCCTGTATCGCGGCGCCGGACATGATGGGTTTGGTAGGGCCGTTGGGCAAGGTGCTCGGCCCGCGAGGGTTGATGCCGTCGCCACGTGCCGGGACGGTGACCGTCGAAGTTGCCCGCATGGTTCGTGAATACAAGGCGGGCAAGGTCGAATTTCGCAACGACGCCGGTGGAAATGTGCACGCGGTCGTCGGCAAGTTGAGTTTCGCTAAGGACAAGTTGGCTGAAAACGTCCGCGCGTTCATCGACCATATCTTGACGCTCAAGCCGACGGCCGTCAAAGGCACGTATGTGCGGGGGGTGGTGATCGCCGCCACCATGAGCCCTTCGGTGCGAGTGGCTGCGTGAAACAAGTACGCCGTTTGCTGGATACAACTAGGCAATGAGCAAATACGTAAAAGATCTGATCAGCCGAGATATCGCCCGGCGGCTGGGTGGCGTCGACGAGGCGTTGCTGGTGAACGTGGTGGGGCTCGACGCCGGCAAGACGCACGCCTTGCGGACGCAATTGCGCCAGAAGGAAATCAGCCTGCTGGTTGTGAAGAGCAGTCTCGCGCGGCGCGCCGCCGAAGGGACGCCTCTGGCAGCGGCCTTCAGTGGACTCGAAGGTCCGCTGGCGCTGGTCTGGGGCGAAATGGACTTCGTGAGCCTGGCGAAGGAGATCACCGCGCTGGAGGCTAATCCGGACTTTCCTGCTCTAGAGACTCGCGGCGGCGTGATGGACGGAGCGCATTTGTCCGCCGCGGAAGTGAAAGCTGTCAGCCTGTGGCCGAACCGGGACGAGCAGATTCGGATCCTGGTCGGCCAGATTCTGGCGCCGGGCGCCAATCTGGTTTCTCAGTTGTGCAGCCCGGGCGGCGCGTTGGCGAGCCAGATCGAGAAAAAGGCGGAGGACGGCCAGCAAGATGAAGGTGGCGGTGATGCGCCTTCGGGGGAGGAGGCCGCGACGGTGGTGGAGGAGACTGCGGGCTGAGTTCCGTGGAGTGGCGACCCGGGCGAGCGTGTCGCCCCCGAAAGCCCAGAGAGTCGGGCAGGGAAGCGTCGTGGGATCGCACGTGGCCACGTGGGCCGAGCGGGCGCGGGGCGTGGCTGGCCCGGCGGAGAGCACACGCGGTCGTCGCCGCGACGAGCATGTGTACGGGGACAGAAAATTCTTGAGAGCCGTCGGGTAAGGGTGACTTGCGTCTCGGCTCGGGATCGGTTGCTGATCTGTGTCTAATGTCTGCACCGAATGTCGACCCATGCGGTGCGCAATGTGAGAAAGGGTCTGGAAGACAATGTCCGAAGTAGTAGCATCGAGCTTTTCTGCCGAGATCGTCGAATTCGCGGATCGCATCGCGGGTCTCACGCTCAAGCAGGCGAAGGAACTGAGCGATTGTTTGAAGGAGAAATACGGAATCGAGCCGGCCGCGGGCGGGGCGGTTATGATGGCCGGCCCGATGATGGGCGGCGGCGCCGCGGCGCCTCAGGCGGCCGAGCAGACCGAATTCGATGTTGTGTTGACGGGCTTTGGCGACAAGAAGCTGAACGTCGTCAAGGTGGTCAAGAACATTACCGGCGCGTCGCTGATGGATGCGAAGAAGTTGGTCGAGTCGGCGCCGGCCACTCTGAAGCAGGGCGTTTCGAAAGAGGAAGCCGCGAAGCTGAAGGCCGAGCTAGAAGAGGCCGGAGCTTCGATCGAGCTGAAGTAGCTCGAACCGTGTTCGACGAGCAGGATGGAACGTCGCCGGGTTCCGTCGAGGTCCGGTGGCGCGGGTATCTTGAGATTGATTTCGATCGTCGCGAATTCAACTGCTAGCATTGGCGGTACCGTTCCCGGGTCGCGCTGCGCGCCCCGAGCGTGGCTGAGGGTACGCCATGTCTTTTTTGGGCGAGCCCGCGGCTTGCCTGACCTTCCTCTTTCTGGAGCATGCGCCCCATGGCAACCCCCGTCGAAAGACGTCTTAGGCCGGCTGAAGTACGTCATTTTGGCAGCGGGAACAAGGCGCCGTTCATTCCCGACCTGACCGAAATTCAGACGCGCAGCTACGCGGCCTTTCTGCAGCTCGACACACCGCCCGAAAAGCGCAAGGATGTCGGCCTGGAAGCCGTATTGCGGGAGATTTTCCCGATCGAGAGCTACGACAAGCAAATCAGGCTCGATTATTTACGCTACGAGTTGGGCAAACCGCGGTACACGCGCGACGAGTGTCGCCAGTTGCGCTTGACCTACGGGCGGCCCTTCCGGATTTGGCTCCGCTTGAACAAAGAGGAAGCTGTCGAGGAAGAAGTATACTTGGGCGACCTGCCCGTGATGCTCGGCGGTGGCGAGTTCATTATCAACGGCGCCGAGCGGGTCGTCGTCAGCCAGCTTCATCGCAGCCCGGGCGTCGATTTCGTGTTGGAGGCAGAGGGTACGACGGGCCGTCGCTTGCCGAGTTGTCGGATCATTCCCGAGCGGGGCAGTTGGATCGAGATCAACGTGACTCGCAAGGAAGCGTTGAGCGTACGGATCGACCAGAGCGGCAAGTTTTCCGCGATGACCCTGTTGCGGGCGATGAGTCCCAAGTACAGCTCGGACGCCGATCTCATCAGGGCCTTTTACGAGTCGAGCGTCGAAGCCATCGTCGACGGGCGGAGCGTCGTCAAGATCGAAGGCAAGATTGCGGTCGACGACGTGGTTTACCCCGCGTCCAGCGAACGGGCCGGCGAGCTGATCATCGAGGCCGGACAGAAAATCACGAAGACCGTCGCCGAGACCATTTGCACGGCCGGGATCGAGGCGGTGGAGGTCATACCGGCGGTCAAATCACCGTTGATCTTTACGAGCCTTGCAGAAGACGCGACCTCGAGCCACGAGGAGGCGTTGTTGCGGATCTACCAGCGGCTGCGGCCGGGCAATCCGCCGCAACTCGAGAAGGCTCGAACCCTGTTTCAAGAAAAGTTCTTTGACATCAACCGCTATCGGCTGGGCCGCGTCGGACGATTTCGCATCAACCGCAAGTTGAAGCTGAACGTGTCCGAAGAGATCATGACGCTGCGACCCGAGGATCTGATTGCGTCGATCGCCTATTTGATCGCTTTGAACAACGATGAAGACACGGTCGAGATCGACGACATCGACCATTTGGGAAACCGTCGTTTGCGGACGATCGACGAGTTGGCGAGCGACGAGCTGCGCAAGGGCTTCTTGAAGCTGCGGCGGACGGTTCAAGAGCGGATGAGCGTGAAGGACGTTCAGGACATGACGCCGCGCACGCTGATCAATCCCAAGAGCGTTTCGGCGGCCATCGACTATTTCTTCGGGCGGGGCGAGCTGTCCCAGGTGGTCGACCAAACCAATCCGCTCTCGCAACTCACGCACGAACGGCGCTTGTCGGCGTTGGGGCCGGGCGGTTTGAATCGTAAGCGGGCGGGGTTCGAGGTGCGTGACGTTCACATTTCGCACTATGGGCGGATCTGTCCGATTGAGACGCCAGAAGGCACCAATATCGGCTTGATCTCGAGCTTGGCCATCTACTCGGGAGTGGACGAGTACGGCTTTCTCGTCACGCCGTACCGCGCGGTTAAATCCGGCAAGGTCACGACTGAGATTGCGACGCTGCGAGCGGACGAAGAGGCGGATGCGTACATTGCGCCGGCGGACACCGAGGTGGTCGATCGGAAGTTGGTCGGCGGCGCGAATTTGATTGCGCGGCATCGAGCGGATTTCGAGATCGTGGGACCGGAACAGGTCAGTTATATCGACGTGGCGCCGGATCAGATGGTGGGCGTTTCCGCGGGGCTGATCCCGTTCCTCGAACACGATGACGCCAACCGTGCCTTGATGGGCGCCAACATGCAACGCCAAGCGGTGCCCCTGTTGGTGGCCGAACCGCCGATCGTGGCCACGGGGATGGAGCGGCACGTCGCCTACAACTCGAGCATGGTGGTCAAAGCCCGGCGGGCGGGCAAGATCACGTATGTGGACGCGAATCGAATCGAGATCGGGAGCGACGTGTACGAGCTGCGGAAGTTCCGTGGTTTGAACGAACGCACCTGCTTGAACCAGAAGCCGATCGTCCAGTTGGGCCAGCGGGTCGAGAAAGGACAAGTCATCGCCGACGGCGCGGCGACCTACCAGGGCGAACTGGCGTTGGGGCGGAACGTGCTGGTCGGATTCATGTCGTTCGACGGATTCAACTTCGAGGACGCGATCGTGATCAGCGAAGAGCTGGTCCAGAACGACGTGTATACTTCGCTGCATATCGAAGAATTCGACGTCGAGATCCGCGAGACGAAGTTGGGACGCGAAGAGTTTACTCGAGACATTCCCAACGTCAGCGAAAAAGCGCTGCGGAATCTGGATGAACACGGCATCGTGCAGATCGGCACGTATGTCAAGCCGGGCGACTTGCTGGTAGGCAAGGTCTCGCCCAAGTCGAAGACCGAGCTGACGCCCGAGGAAAAGCTGTTGCACGCCATCTTCGGCCGCGCAGGCGAGGACGTCAAGAACGATTCGCTGGAAGTCCCGTCGGGTGTCGAGGGAATCGTGATCGATACGCAGAAGTTCTCGCGCCGAATGAGCTTGTCCGAGGAGGAAAAGAAGGCGTTCGAGAAAGAGCTGCGGCAGGCCGAAAGCGAAGGAAATCAGGTGATCGCCCAGGCGTTTGGGGCGATGTGCGAGGAGATGGAGAAATGCGCGGGCCGGGTGCTGACCGACGAGGACGGCACGCCTCTGGTTCGCGACCAAGATCCCAAATTCATCGCGGAAAGAGCGGCCAGTTTTCGCCTTGACTGGGTCACCGAGAAATCGCGGGCCGAGAAACGCAACGCCGAGTTGCAGAAGGTCTACAAGGCGCTCTGGCCCGACGTGGAAAACGCACTGGATGCGCGCGACCGACGGCTGAACAGCCTGAAACGCGGCGACGAGTTGCGGAGTGGCGTGTTGCAGATGGTCAAGGTATACATCGCCACCAAGCGAGTGATTTCGGTCGGCGACAAGATGGCGGGACGCCATGGAAACAAGGGCGTGATCGCCAAGATCCTGCCGGTGGAAGACATGCCGTTCCTGCCGGACGGCACGCCCTTGCAGATCATGCTGAACCCGCTGGGCGTTCCCAGCCGAATGAACGTCGGCCAGATCCTCGAGACGCACCTCGGCTGGGCCGGCGCTAAACTCGGTTTTCAGGCGATCACGCCCGTGTTCGATGGGGCGACCGAGGCGGACATCAACGTGACGCTGGACAAGGCCGGCTTGCCGAAACACGGCAAGATCCGGCTCTGTGACGGGCGGACGGGTGAACCTTTGTCGCAGGAAACGTGCGTTGGCTATATCTACATGTTGAAGCTGTATCACTTGGTGGACGACAAGGTCCATGCCCGCAGCACCGGGCCCTACTCGCTGATTACGCAGCAGCCTCTGGGCGGCAAGGCGCGCTTCGGCGGCCAGCGTTTTGGAGAGATGGAGGTCTGGGCGTTGGAGGCCTATGGTGCAGCGTACATTTTGCAGGAACTGCTGACGGTCAAGAGCGACGATGTGGAAGGCCGCACCAAGATTTACGAGTCGATGGTCAAAGGCGAAAATACGCTCGAGGCGGGCACGCCTGCCAGCTTCGACGTCCTGACAAACGAAATTCGTGGTTTGGCTTTGAACATGCAGTTGGAAAAGCGGCGGATCTGACCGGACGTTGTTCGATCTTCCCTAGGAGCAGGGGTACATGAGCACGAGCGAAGGTTCCTACGATCGCGTCAATGACTATACGTCGGTCAAGATCAGTCTGGCCCGACCGCCCGATATTCGGGCCTGGTCATTCGGCGAGGTGAAGAAGCCGGAGACGATCAATTACCGCACGTATCGCCCGGAAAAAGACGGGCTGTTTTGCGAACGCATCTTTGGCCCTGAAAAGGACTGGGAGTGCGCGTGCGGCAAGTATCGCGGCATGAAGTACAAGGGAATGATCTGCGATCGGTGCGGCGTCAAAGTCACGCACTCGCGGGTCCGCCGCAAACGGATGGGCCATATTGAACTGGCGGCTCCGGTCGTTCATATCTGGTTCTTCAAGGCCATGCCTAGCCGGCTGGGGCACTTGCTGAACATGAAGACGAGCAGCCTGGAAAAGGTGATCTATTTCCAGGACTATGTCGTCGTCGACCCGAAAGGGACGGATCTGGAGCGCGAGCAACTGCTGACGGAAGAGGAGTACCGCAACGCGCGGGACCAGTATGGCGAAGGCGCGTTCGAGGCCGACATGGGGGCCGAGGCGATCCGCAAGCTGCTCAGTGGGCTGGACTTGGTCCAATTGTCGCTGGATTTGCGCAAGGAGTTGATCGAGACCAATTCCAAGCAGAAGCGCAAGGACCTGATCAACCGGCTGAAAATTGTCGAGTCGATCCGCGACAGCGACAATCGTCCGGAATGGATGGTGCTGGACGTGATCCCGGTGATCCCGCCGGATCTGCGGCCGCTGGTCCTGCTCGATTCGGGCAATTTCGCCACCAGCGACTTGAACGATTTGTATCGGCGCATCATCAATCGTAACAATCGCCTGCGGAAATTGGTGGATTTGAACGCCCCCGAGGTGATCATCCGCAACGAGAAGCGGATGCTGCAACAGTCCGTCGATGCGTTGTTCGACAACAATCGCTGCAAGCGTCCCGTGTTGGGCAGCAGCAATCGCCCCTTGAAATCGTTGACCGACATGATCAAGGGCAAGCAGGGCCGTTTTCGCGAGAACCTGCTGGGAAAACGAGTCGATTATTCGGCCCGCAGCGTGATCGTGGTCGGGCCGACGTTAAAGCTGCACCAGTGCGGCCTGCCGAAGAAGATCGCCCTCGAGCTGTACCAGCCGTTCATCATTCGCAAGCTGAAGGAACTGGGACACGCGGACACCATCAAGAGCGCCAAGAAGATGCTCGAGCGCAAGGACGAGGAAGTCTGGGACATCCTCGAGTCCGTCATTCAAAACCATCCGGTTTTGTTGAACCGCGCGCCGACGCTGCACCGCATGGGCATCCAGGCGTTCGAGCCGGTGCTGGTCGAGGGCAACGCGATCCACCTGCATCCCCTGGTCTGTCGCGGGTTCAACGCCGATTTTGACGGCGATCAGATGGCGGTGCACCTGCCGCTGTCGATCGAGGCGCAGGTCGAGGCCCATACGCTGATGATGTCCACCAACAACATCTTCGGCCCGGCCAACGGCAAGCCGATCATGAGTCCCTCGCAGGACATCGTGATGGGCTGCTATTACATCACGCTGGATCTGCCCGGCCGCAAGGGAGAGGGCATGATCTTTTCATCCCTCAGCGAAGCCGACTTGGCTTACGCCGAGGGCGTCATCGACTTGCACGCTCGAATCAAAGTTCGGCTGCCGGGAAATCGGCGCGTCAAAACCGAAGACGACTCGGGCCAGCCCGGGGCGATGATCGAGACGACCTACGGCCGGATCATGTACAACATGACGCTGCCGGAGGGGATGGACTATTACAATGTCCCGTTGCGCTCCTCCGAACTGGCCATGGTGGTCTCGGACTGCTATCACCGTCTGGGACGCAAGGCCACGATCGAACTGTTGGACGACATGAACAAGATCGGCTTCCAACAGAGCATGCTCAGCGGATTGTCCTTTGCCACCGACGATCTGGTCACGCCGGCCAGCAAGGTCAAGCACATCGAAGAAGCTGACAAGAAAGTGCTGCGCTTCAAACGGCTTTACGACCGCGGACAGCTCACCGACCAGGAACGATATCGCCAGGTGTTGGACACCTGGACGCACGTTCGCGAGCGGATCACGTCGGAAATGATGGACGCGATGAAGTCGGATGTGCGCACGGCGGGGTACGTCAACCCGGTGTATCTGATGGCGCATTCGGGGGCGCGCGGCGGAATCGAGCAGATCCGCCAGTTGGCCGGGATGCGCGGTTTGATGGCCAAGCCGACCGGCGAGATCATGGAAACCCCGATCAAGGCCAACTTCCGCGAGGGGCTCACCGTTTTGGAATACTTCAGCTCGACCCACGGCGCTCGCAAGGGCTTGGCCGACACGGCTTTGAAGACGGCCGATTCCGGGTATCTGACGCGCAAGCTGGCCGACGTGGCTCAGAACGTCGTCGTCACCATACACGACTGCGGTACAACTCAAGGAATCACCAAGAGCGTGCAGTACCGGGGCGAGAAGGTCGAAGTGCGGCTGGCGGAGGCCATCTTGGGTCGGGTCAGTCGCAAAAACATCGTCAATCTGGTGACGGACGAGGTGATCGTTCGGGAAAACGAGGTCGTGACGGCCGAGATCGCGCGAAAAATCGAAGAGCTGGGCTTGGAAAAGATCCAAGTTCGCAGCCCGATGACCTGCGAGGCGGAGCTGGGCGTCTGCCGCCTGTGCTATGGGATGGATCTGTCCACCGGAAGCATGGTCGAAGAGGGCATGGCCGTCGGGATCATCGCGGCGCAAAGCATCGGCGAGCCGGGAACGCAGCTTACGATGCGCACCTTCCACATCGGCGGAACGGTCAATACGAGCGTCGAAGAGAGCGAGACCAAGACGAAGCGCGGGGGGACGGTTCGATTCGTCCGTGTCCGCGCGATACGAGACGAAGAAGGACGCGAACTCGTCCTGTCCCGCAACAGCGAGATCGCCATCCTGGATCCGAAGGGCCGCGAATTGGAGACGTTCCCGGTTCCGACGGGCGCCAAGCTGCTGGTCCAAGAGAACCAAGAAGTCAAAGCGGGCGACGTCGTCTGCCAGTGGGATCCGCACAGCATCCCGATTCTGGCCGAGGTCACTGGCCGCGTCCGCTATGAAGACGTCGTCGAAGGCGAGACGATGCGCAAGGACAAGGATCACGCGGGCAATGTGCGCCAGATGATCATCGATCACAAGGGGGAACTGCACCCGCAACTGGTCGTGGAAGACGCCGATGGCAAGCCTTTGGACGTGTATTTCCTGCCCGAGCGAGCGCATATCGAGGTCGCCGAAGGCGCCGCGGTGGCGGCCGGTGCGGTGCTGGCCAAAACGCCGCGCGGATCGACGGGGATTACCGATATCACCGGTGGTCTGCCTCGCGTGACCGAGATCTTCGAGGCCCGCAAGCCGAAAGAGCCGGCGATGATCGCCGAGCTTGACGGTACGGTCGAGATTCTCGGAGAAAGGCGGCGCGGCAAGCGAACGATCATTGTCCGCAGCGAGACGGGCGTCGAGCGCGAACATCTGGTGCCGCACGGCAAACGGTTTTTGGTCCAGTCCGGCGCGATGATCAAGGCCGGACAGGCTTTGATCGACGGCCCGTTGGTGCCTCACGACATCCTCCGCGTCTCGGGCGAAGAAGCGGTCCAGTTGTATCTCCTGCACGAGATTCAAAGCGTCTATCGCAGCCAGCGAGTGGAGATCAACGACAAGCATATCGAGATCATCATCGCCCGTATGCTCCGCAAAGTCCGCGTCGAGAATCCGGGCGACACCAACCTGCTGCCTGGCTTGGTCTTAGACCGGGCCGACTTCCGGAAAGTGAATCAGGATTTGAGGCGGTGCGTCAAGATCACCGAAACGGGCGACAGCGAGTTCGAGCTCGGCGCGCTGGTGCCCAAAGAGGCTCTGGAGCAGGCCAACGCTCAAATTCAGACGCTGGGCGGCGAGCCTGCCAAAGGCTCGCGACCTAAACCAGCGATCGGCAGTACGCAATTGTTGGGGATCACCAAGGCGTCGGTGCAAAGCTCGAGTTTCATTTCCGCGGCCAGCTTCCAGGAGACGACCAAGGTCTTGACCGAGGCGGCTCTGGCCGGAAAGGTCGACAACCTGGTTGGGTTGAAAGAAAACGTCATCCTGGGGCACTTGATCCCAGCCGGAACCGGGTTCCGCCAATACCAGGATTCAGAAGTTCGGTATCGGCCCGAGGCTTTGCAGGCCATGGCAGCCGAAGCGCCGACGTTGGAGTCCAGCTTCCCGCTGCTGCAACAGGGCAGCGGCCCCGCGCGGTCGAGCGACAGTCGCCGGGGCGCGGACGCGAAAGACCCGCTAGCGGACGAAGATGTTCTGCCAGCAGAAACCTATATTGCCACCGACGACGACTTGTCCGACTCGGACGATGAATATTCCGACGAAGAATACTCGGACGAGGACGAGTATTTGGACGAGGAATAGACCGGTTGCCTTGACAGGCGACGCGGAAACGCTAACTTAAAGGGCTTAGCGTGCACACCAAGACATCATTGCCGCGAAGATAAGAGAACCATGCCGACAATCAGCCAGCTTGTACGCAAAAAACGTAAACCTCAGCGACGCTCGACCAAGGCGCCGGTTCTCGACCGTTGCCCCCAGCGGCAGGGCGTATGCCTCCTGGTGCGCACGATGACCCCCAAGAAGCCGAACTCGGCCTTGCGCAAGATCACGCGCGTGCGTCTGTCGAACGGCAAAGAGGTGACGGTGTACATCCCGGGCGAAGGCCACAACCTCCAAGAGCACTCGATCGTGTTGGTGCGCGGAGGACGCGTCCACGATCTGCCCGGCGTGCGATACCAAGTCGTGCGCGGCGCAATGGACTGTCTGGGCGTTAACGGCAGAAAGCAATCTCGCAGCCGTTATGGGGCAAAAAAGTCTTAGGTCCGCGAGCCGAATCGGCTGACGCCGCGAAGAATGGCGCGAGCCACGGCAGGCCCCCGCCTTGGGGCGAATGGCCGCGCGAGCTTGCCGCAACGAGAAGGTGTTTTTCAAGCGTTTCTTTTGTCGAGTTGGAATATGGGCCGATTTACCGCCAGTCGAACGCAGTTGAAGCCGGATCCTCGGTACAACTCCATTCTAGCCAGCAAGTTCATCAACTGCCTGATGTGGGACGGCAAGAAAACGACGGCCCAGCACGTGTTTTATCGCGCGCTGGACGAACTGAAGAAGAAATTGCCCGACCAAGAGCCGATCGACGTGTTTCACCAGGCGGTGGACAACGTCAAGCCACACGTCGAAGTGCGGTCCAAGCGGGTCGGCGGCGCGTCGTACCAGGTGCCGATGCAGGTGAATAGGCCTCGCCAGCAGTCGCTGGCGATCCGCTGGATTCTGGGTGCGGTGCGCGACAGAAAAGGCGGCGCCACGTACATCAAATTGGCCGACGAATTGCACGCGGCCTTCCGCCGGGAAGGCACCGCCATGACGAAACGCGAGAATACGCATCGCATGGCCGATGCCAACAAAGCCTTCGCGCATTTCGCCTGGTGATCCTTCTTCCAGCGACAACGCCGCGCGACGCCGCGCGGCGTTGTTTTTGCGCCGAAACCCATGTCACGTGATATTCAGAAAATCCGCAATATCGGGATCATTGCCCACATCGATGCGGGCAAGACCACCGTTACCGAGCACATGCTGTGCTATAGCGGCGCCAAGCACCGGTTGGGAGAGGTAGACAGCGGCACCACGGAAACTGACTGCGATCCCGAAGAGCAAGAGCGCGGAATCACGATCTACTCGGCGTGTGTGACGTTCGACTGGCAGGACGTCCACATCAATCTTCTGGACACGCCTGGGCACGTCGATTTTACAGCCGAAGTCGAACGCTGTTTGCGAGTGCTGGACGGGGCCGTGGTCGTATTCAGCGCCCGCGAGGGCGTCGAAGCGCAGAGCGAAACCGTCTGGCGACAGGCCGATCACTATCACGTGCCGCGGGTCGTATTCATCAACAAGATGGATCGCGAAGGCGCGGATTTCGAGCGGACTTTGGACGCGATCGGCCGCCGTCTGAACGCGCAGCCCGTGGCGCTGCAGATCCCCGTCGGCGTCGGCCCGGGGCACGCCGTCGATCCGTTTTGCGGCGTGATCGATCTGGTCGAGATGAACATGCGATGCTTCGACCCGCAGACCGAGGGACGAGTCGTCACGATCAGCGAAATTCCACCGGAGCGATTAGAGGCGGCCGAGTGGTGGCGAGATCTTCTCTTGGAAAAGCTGTACGCCCACAGCGACGAACTGATGGAACTGGCTCTGCAAGAGTTGCCCATCCCGGTCGATTTGCTGCGCAAGGTAATTCGCGACGCAACGATCCACCATCAGATTCAGCCCGTCTTGTGCGGCTCGGCCCTGCACGGCATCGGCGTGCAGCCGATCCTGGATGCCGTCGCCTGGTATCTGCCCAGTCCATTGGACACGCCGCCCGTCAAGGGCGCCAGCCCTGACAAAAGGGAGCGGACGGAACAACGCAAGCCCGAGTCTGGCGAACCGTTCTGCGGTCTGGTCTTCAAAGTCCTCCCGATGAAGACGGGCGATCTGTCTTGGGTCCGCATCTACTCGGGCGAGCTGAAATCCAATACCCGCGTGCTCAATCCGGGCAAGGGCAAGAAGGAAAACGTCTCGCAACTGTGGCGGATCCATGCCACGAAGCGTGAAGAGCAGGTCGACCAAGCCTCGGCGGGTGATATCGTCGGCTTGATCGGGATGCGATACTCGATCACCGGCGACACCCTCTGTGAGACGCGCTACCCGATTCTGCTCGAGTCGATTCAGTTCCCCGAGACGGTGATCTCGATGGCGATCGAGCCGGAGACATCGATCGAACGAGACAAGCTGAACGCCACGCTCGAGATGTTGAAACGCCAGGATCCAACGCTGCATATCACCAGCGGCGAGACGGGGCAGACGTTGATCAGCGGCATGGGCGAGCTGCACCTGGAAGTGGTCAAGAATCGCCTGCTCCGTGAGTTCAACCTGAAAGTCAAGTTCCACAAACCCCAGGTCAGCTATCGCGAGACTGTCGACCACGCGGTCGAAGTCACCGGCGTCTGTCACCGTCAGCTCGCTGGTCAACAGTTGTTCGCCGAACTGTGCATTCGTCTAGAACCGTTCGAGGACGGCGCGCATCCGGTGACCGTGCTCAACCGTTGTCCGCCCCAGACGCTTCCGGACGCCCTCTTGGCGGCGGCCGAGGCCGAGTTGCGCGCGTGCGGCGAAGGCGGTGGACGGATTGCCGGCTATCCGCTGATGAAGCTCAAGGCGTCGATTCTCGGGGGCACGGCCGTCGAAGAACATTCCAACGAAATGGCGTTTCGAATCGCCGCCAACGACGCCTTCAACAAAGCGCTGGAACAGGGTGGCCCGGTGCTGTTGGAGCCCATCATGAAGCTGGACATCATCACGCCCGAAGCCTATCTGGGCGATTTCGTGGGCGATCTCCAGCAGCGGCGCGGGCTGATCGTCAGAACGGAAGTCCGCGACGATGCGACCCTCATCGAAGCCCACGCCCCGTTGAAAGAGCTGTTCGGGTACTCGAGCGCGATGCGCAGCCTCAGCCAAGGTCGCGCCGACTGCTCGATTCAACCTCTGTGCTACGCGCCGGCGCCGCCGGGAACGCTCAAAGAGTACGCCTTCTGAATCCCTCGCCCGGATCCACGTCCCCCCTCACGCGGCGCCGCCGAAGAAACCGTCCTCGATCCAGATCGGTTCATACCCGCGGTCCAGGACGAACCGGAAGGCCGTCGCGTAACGGTCATAGATGTCCGGGACGAAGTTCTTGTAGAACGGCCACCAGTACTGCTCGTGACCTGCGATGTTGATCAAATGGCTCTTCGCCGGGGCGTCGATTCGCCGGCGGATGGCCGGCACGATTTTATCGACCGGCGTCCAGTCACAGCCGCCGGTCGAACCGTCGTAGAAGATCAGTCCGCTCTCGAAGTGCATCCAACCTTGCTGGTCGGCCAGGTACTCCAAGACGGCGTCCGGCAGATGGTAATCGCAGATCTTTCTCGTGGTCGCCGTGCGGAGCCTGCCGCGCGTTTGCAGCATCTTCACGCCACGCGCCGCCAAAACGGGATAGCAATCCGCAGGGACGTCGGCCCAGTGTATCTGCAAGCCGGCAGTGTACGCCGAGCCGGCGATCCGTCTCAATTCCCCTGCCACGAGATCGAAGTCCGCCGCCAGTTGTTCAGGGGTCGCGTTCTGATACGGGATGTCGGGGAACTCGTTTTCCGAATGGAACGCCAGCCGTAACCAGTCTCGATTGTCCTCGAACTCGGATTTGTATTTGTCCGGAAACATCGACAGGCGAAAGTCCCGCTCGGGGGTGCTGTTGAAGCAGTTCAGGTTGATCTTGACATGAAAATTCCGATGCAGCTCGCGCAGGCGGGCGAGGTAAAAGCAGTCGAAAATGCTCTTGTAGTCATTTTGAAGAATGTCGCGGAAGAAGAAGCTGTGATCATCGATATAGCAGCGAAACCGGCGGCGCGAGTTCTTGGCCCAAACGACGCGCGTGCTGATCTCGCTCCTTGTCCCGTTGATCGTCGCGCGTGCTTTGATCTCCGAGACGCGCGCCGTCAGCGCGATGATCGCGTGGAACTTGTTGCCCTCGATGCTGGCCGGGACATTCTGTCCGTCTGGCGCGAATACTTCCAACTTCGCGTCGGGCGGCACGCAACCGGTCACGCGGATCTTCAGCGAGCGTCGCCCCTCCGGTCCCGTTGTCGCGCCTACAACTGGAGGGCCGGATTCCTCGTGAACGATCCCGCCGTCAAACGGTTGCGTGAACTGAAAGACGTTCCCAGGCTCGACGGGCTTCGGGTTTCCTCCATTTCGAACCGAGTCCGCCGTCAGACCTGCGTTGTTCAACGCGGTAGCCCCGGCGCCGATCGCGAGCTGGCTCAGAAAAGCGCGTCGTGATGGATGGTCGAACGTCGGACGCTTCATGGCATCTCCTTTGTCGATGCGAAGTTCTTTCGCGCAGGGACTATCGGCGAGAAAATGGGGGCTAAGCGCAGGCGAGCGGATTTGCTCCTTGTACCCGGACGCCGCGGTTCGCGCCCCTGCGCATTCGCGGGACTCGTATTCTCCTCCAAGCTTTGTTTCTGCCGCCAACGCGGCTGGTTCGAGCCGCGGTTCGCTGGCGACTTGTCGCCGCCATGCCAACGCCCCACGCAAACCGCCCAACCCCGCGGCCGTCGAGGCAGGGACTCACACGCGCGCGTCGCGCAGCCCGTGTGCCCAGTGCGCACGCCATCCAGTCTATCCGGCAATATCGCCCACACAAGGTGATCCATCCTGCGCCCCCGCCACCAGTGAGGTGGTCGGGGTCGTCAAGCCAGAAAAGCGCGCCCGAATTCTCTCGACCATTATCGCCGGCTCGCCCGGCGACACGCTCGTCGAGTACGCCTACCTGGGCCTCGCCCGGATCGTGGCGGAGGGCTACGTCGAGCCCGAGGTGCGGCTGGACTACGACAGCGGCACGCCCGGCGAGTACGCCGGGTTCGACCGTTTCGGCCGCGTGATCTACCATCGGTGGTACGCCTACGGCGCCAGCGCCGACCTGGACCGCTATATCTACGGCTACGACCGGGCTTCGAACCGGCGGTACCGCGAAAACTCGCTCGCCAGCGGCCAGGACGAATGGTACGCTTACGACGGACTCGATCGGCTGCTGATCTCCCAGCGTGGCGCGACGCCGTTGCGTCGACGCATTCGCCAGACAATATCCGGCCATCGGGCTCGATCTGTTCATCGTCGAGGGATCGCTCGATGGCAGGTGGGAGATTCCCGACGGGCCGCGCGTCTACCGTTTCGACATCGATCCTCAGACTTGCTTGTTCGCCAAGGAAAACCTGCTGAACCTCGCGA
>JAVYAJ010000191.1:0-11191 GCA_032229885.1 Candidatus Anammoximicrobium sp.
ACTGACCACTGACCACTGACCACTGACCACTGACCACTGACCACTGACCACTGACAACTGACAACTGACAACTGACAACTGACAACTGACAACTGACAACTGACAACTCACAAATCCTCTTCTCCCCCCCGGACCGACACGCTCGTCTCTGCCGCGCCACAGAACTCGCGGAACCCGGCCGCCAGTTGGTCGGCCCAGTCGACCAGTTCCGTCCGATCGATCGCTTCGCGCGACGCATAGATGCACGCCAACAGATGCCGGTCGTCGTCGGCGACTTTCGCCCGCATCGAGTCTTTGACCGGTGTGGCGACCGGTTTCCACTCGTCCGCTTCGAACATGCCGATGCTCAACAAGCCGGCGACGTCCAGTTCCTGTCCGCTGCGGTTGAACACAAACCGGTCGCCCGGCGCGCCGATGCGCAGCGACAGCCGCGTTCCGATGCGATCCAGCGCGACCAAGGAAATGGGCAATCCGCACTGCAGCGAGACGACGTTGATCAAGTCCACCGCATTGGAAATCGCCGGCAAGCCGTCGCCGTCCAGGGCGGTCCTCAGCAGATACTCTTGCGCGGGCTTGTTCCGCCCCGTCGGTCTGAATCCGCCGCGGCGCAGCAAGCCACGGATCTCCTGCCGTCGCGCGTCGCCTCCCGCGACGGCGGTCCGGGCCGCCAGTACGGCGCGGCTGCACCAATCCCGCAGCTCAGCCGGCGCCGCCTCGATCCGCGTTTCGCGCGCCTCGACCAACGCCACGATCAACGCCGACGGACAGTCGTCCAGTGTCAGCTCGAACATCTCGTTCGTTCTCCGTCATCGCGAAATCGAATCGGAACACTCGCCGCGCCGGTCGCAGCGGGTTCGCGAGGGAACTGCGACGGATTATACGATGTCTTCGCAACAGGCTTGCGACCGTGGCGGGCGAATTCGGATCGGCGCGTTCGCGGCCGGCCGCGTGCGACGGGTGATAGGTCTTCTCGCGCCGCTCGCTGCTGCCGCCGCTCGCCGCTGCTGATGATCGCCGCTGCCTCCGACGGACGGCGTGGCGAATCTGGTCAAGGGCAATTCTAATCGATCGTATCGCTGGGCAGCGGCGGGGGCGGCGGTTTGGGTTTTTCCGAACTTGGCGGCGTAGGCGCGACGGGCTTGGGTTTGGGCTTGCCCTGACATTGAACCTTGACGCCTAGCGGCATCTTCCACTCGTAGTCCTCGGTATATGGCTCCCAGCCCGCCAGTACGCCGCGTTCGTCGCACACGGCCCGGGCATTGACGTAGACATCAAAGCTGTCGGGCCAAACCAGGAAACGGGCATAGTTCTTGTCCGTGCTCATGCGGCGGACCGCGGCCTGGAACCGCGAGGACGGCAGACGCAGCCGATCGCTGGTTTCGCCCACGCCGCGATGCTCGTAGATCAGGACGAGATTGAAGTTCTCAATCACCAGGCGGCCGCGGAATTCCTGATCGCCGACGGCCTCTTTGTTGTACGCGTCGACCAGTCGCTGACAGTCGATTTCGCCATCGGCGCCGGCTTTGGCCAGCATTGGCCGCAGCAGATACTCGACACGTTTCTTGACTCGGTCGCGCAACTGTTCGGGGTCGAACACCAGGATGCGGCCCTCGCGACAGATGAAACGGATCTCGCGTGCATCCTTCGGCGCAGGGCGCGGGTTGGGCAAGCGGACGATCTGCGGCGGCGGAGCGGACATCTCGGGAGTCTCGCCCAGTTCTCCCTCGACGTCGGCGATCTCGCGATCGAGCTTGGCCAATTCCTCTTGCAACTGCTCTTGCTGCCGCTTGCGCTGCTCGACCTGTTGCTTCAATTTTTGCAGATCGACCGGTTCCACCTCCGGCACGTTTGGCAAATCCTGCAGTAGCTGGCGTTGTTGTTCCAGCGTGGCCTGATCCTGTTGGACCTGGACGTCCAACCCAAACGTCCGGACCTGCAATTCCTTCAGATCTTCGTGCTGCTGGATCGCCTGCTGTTGCATCTCTGTCAGCATCTGTTCGGTAACGCCGAACTGGCTGGGATCTTCCTCTCGGATCCGTTCGACCGTCTTCTGCATATTCAGCGTCACCAACACGAAGACCAACACCAAGATGCCGACCACGTTGGTGACGGTATCCAGCAGCGAGTCGAGGTTCATGTCGGCGGATTGAAAGCGAGCTTTCATCGGATCGGCTTCGAATAGGGTGCTATCGGTCTTGGCGAATCCCGGGGCGCACGGCCGTGACGGTCCACGGATGGCCGCCTGTGATGCGCCGCGTCGCGTGCGCGACTGCTTTGTTTGACACGCGCGCCGCGGATTTCCCGCGGAAGCGCGGCGCGTCCGGTCGCGCCTCCCGGCGCGGTGGCCCGCGGATTCACGGCTGTGATCGCGTCATTTTCGGTCCTGGAACATGCTCAAATCCAGCTTGCCATGTCCGGCGACGGCCAGTTTTCCGTTGGTCACATACGCTCGTCTCGCGACGCCGCTGGCGGTCTGATAGGTTCTCGTGCCGTCGGGGCGCACCAGGAAGACCAGTGTTCCTTTCGGCTGTTGCTTGACGGATTCGAGCAGTTTGGAAAAAGCCTCGCTGGTCGCCACGCGACCGATGGGGATCCGCACCGGTTCGGGTCCATCGTGCAAGACGACCTCGTTGGCGGCGCACTCGACAAACGTCGGCTGGCGATCATAGCCGGAACCGCTGGGCAGGATCTGGATTTCGGATTGCCCCGATTCCTTGCGGTTGGCGAGCAACGTCCGCAGCTCGATCAACCGTTGTTTCGCCTCGTCCAGCTTGGGCTGCGCCGCGTCGATCATCTCCTGCAATTGCTTCGCCTCGGCTTCCAACGGCGGCTGTTTCTGCGTTTGCTCGTCGAGCGCCTTGCGCCGCGCTTCGCGCTGCGCGATCTCGGCTTGCTGCTGTTCGACCTGTTGCCGCAAGGTCTCGGCCTGTTGGACGAGCTCGGCCAGACGCTGCTGCTGGTCGGTGTCGGTCTTTACGCGTTGGCGAAGCACTCGATATTGGGCGGCGCGGGCTCGCGATTTCTTGACGGCCTCGAGGTCGCTCGGGTCTTCCACGGTCTGTCCGATCTGGGCCAACGTGGCCGCCGTGATCAACAAGACGAGAATCCCGATCAGGCTGGCCATGATGTCCAGAAAAGAGAACAGCGATACCGTGTCGTCGAGATTGGCTTTTCGCATGTTGGCGGTTCGAGTTGCTCGCGAACGTATGGGTCAGGGCGAATCGTCACCACGGGATCCAAACGAAAACCAGCGGCGGCGCGGCCGCGGGACAGTCTGAATCATCACCTGTTTTCCATCCAGCGCGCCCAGCACGTCGTTCATGTTGGACACGGCCTGCCGCAGCAGCTTGAGGTGTTCGGCCAGCGAGATCGCGGCGCTGGTCGCCGTCGTGGCGGACTCGCGCGCCATCTGCACCAACTGTCGTTGCGCCGCCTCGCTCTGTTCGGTCAACAGGCGGACGCTGTCGTGCGCGTGCTGGACCACCTCGGCCAGATTCTGGTCGATGGCCCGCTTGATCGTCTGGCTGATCTGGTCGGGCTCGATCTGCAGATCGCCGCTCGCGTCCTTGAGTCGTTTGAGGAGATTCTCGTTGCAGTATTCGTCGACCCAATTCAGCAGATCTTCCTCGGCTTTCTGCAGCGCGCTGGCGGGAAACTTCAGCATCAGACTCATCATCAACGCCACGAGCGTCGTGTCGAACGCCGTGCTCAACCCTCCGGTGATCGCCCCCAGCGACTCTTTGATCCCCTCGATGTCCGACGTATCGCCGCCGCCCAGGCTGCCGACGGCCGTGCCCAGTCCGATCACCGTGCCGATGAACCCCAGGATGGGAATGGCCCAGATGAACACGTTCAGGATCGAATAGCTCGCCGCGGCCGCTTGATTGTCCAATTCCGACTGCGACGACAACACGGTGGACACTTCGGATGCGCTTCGTCGGACGGTAAAGTGTTCGAGCCCACGAATCACGCGTTGGACTAGATAGCGAGACGCCGGATTCACGGGCAGGTCTCGAATCAGGGCCAGAAACCGCTCGACGTTGTAGACAGTGATCTCGTGTCCTACACTTTCCGGCAGCAGATCGAACAGCATGGCCTCGCGCTGCCGCCGCAGCTTGATGAACTTGTAGTACAGGATCGCCACCGACCAAAACATCAAGAATGCCTCGGCCACCGTCACCCAGCCGCGTTCATAGAACAGATCGCGAAAATAGTTGGGCGGCTGCGGCAGCAGCAGCAGGTAGAACAGGACCGTCGCAACCGCGCCGATCCCGGCGGTCAGCAAGTTGTTGACATTGGTTCCGTCGTCGCTGTCGTCGGCAATCTGCTTTCTTCCGCGATCCCCTCGACTCGCGGTGCGCGGACGGCTCGGAGGCGTCGGCGGGGTCGCTCGGGAACCTACCGCGATTTGCGGCAACGGCGGGGATTGGAGGGCCGTTCTCGCCGACGCGCCGTCACCGGCGTCGCGCGCCGCAGCGGGTGCAACGGCCATCGCCGGATCGCCCACACTTTCGGTCTCGATGGTCGGCGAGTCCTCCGCCGGGTTGCTCGCGGGAACAGTGACAGCCGAACGGCAATATGGACATTTGGCTCTGCGCCCGGCAAGCTCCTCGCGAACCTTCAGCGTCTTGCCACAGTTGGTGCAGGCGAAATTAAAGTACATCCACTCCTCTCCCATGCTGATTTGCCACGCGAAACAGCGTGTTAGAGTACCCAATGGCTGGCACGATGGGAAGCGCGGGCGGACGGTCGGTTGAGTTTCGCCGGAGCGCGTAGCGCAGCCTCGGCCGGCTCGGCTACAACCAGCTCCGGCAAGAGTCTTGCAATGATCGAGCTCGTGGGCCCACCGCCGCTTTTTCGCGGCAAGCGTCAAGCGGGGCACAATGGGACGACGACTTCTGTCCCCGCCGACCCGGCGCCGACCGACCCGGCGCCGACCGACCCAGCGCGGGCGGAACGGAGATCAGGCACGACGATAGCCCCGCGGAACGATCCCGCGATATTCATCGTTTTGGCCGCAGGCCATCGATCACCGTCGCCCCGTGCGTTGTCTATTCATCATTCTGGGATGCCGCACGCGTCGGGGCGCCGAGTTTCCCGCGGCCTGACCATCGCGGGCGCCCCAATGTTTCGACTAGACACCACACTTGGTGTGCACGACCACGCGGCTGCGGCCAGTTCGCTAGTCCCCGAACGAAATTCCCCAGCGAATGCCGGCCGAGTGCGGATGGGCGCGCATCGGGTAGGGGCGATAGGGCGGACAATGCCAATGGGGCGCCACGGGCGCCAGGTAGACGGGCGGCGCGTAATAGTGTTCGCGGACGATCACGCTGCTCGTCGGCGGCGCGACAGCCACACCGGCGCCGGCGACCGGTGCGGATTGCATGGCGTGGATCACGGTATCGCTGACCCCCGCCTGGCTCATCAAGATCAAATCGTTGGCTTTGGGTCGGGCGACGACTCCGTACGTGCGGATATGGGTGGCGATGACATTGTCGGACAGCCGCGACTGGGTCATGCTGATCGCGTCGGCGACCGTGACGGCCTGGGACGCCTGCTGGGCCAGTTGCTGCTCGTAGGCGGCCTTGGTGCGGGCGACGTCCGCGTCGACCGAATCGCCAATGGCGGCGCCGGCCAGCGCGCCGACGGCGCCGCCGATCAACGCGCCTTCGGCTGTCTGACCATTGTTGTGCCCGATCGCGCCACCGGTCAAAGCGCCCAGCAGCGCGCCGACGCCAAATCCGCGATCCCGATTGTAGTACGGCGATTGGGCGAACGCGTCAGGCGCCCCGAACGCCGCCACAGACAGCACCAATACGATCGACAACCTGGCTCGCATGATCGCCCTCGACGAAAAAGAGACGCGAATAGTGCCAAGGCGCGCAGAATCCGTCAAGGCGAATCCACCCAGACCGCAGACGGACGTTCTCGCGTCCCCCGTGATTATCGCCAGGACCGACCGCCGGTCTTCACGGTTTCGTCGGCGAACCACTGCCAGCATCGCCGGATCGATCGACGATCGCGGCAGGTCCGATCAGACAGCTTGGCCTGCCACGTCGCGATCGTTGATTTGTTTCCTGCGGAAATTGCGCATCGTATCGGCCCGGGGCTGTGCGGGGGCATGTCCGAGGTTGGCGATTTCGGCTGGACGGATACGGAACCTCGAGAGGAATAGAGACTGCGCATGAAAGGTCATTTAGCGGAGCGTCTGCACGGATAGACATCGACGCCAATGGCGGCTCTGTATGCGATGAAGAACAGGCATTGTACCAACAGACCGGACTCGGGCGCGACAGCTAGCGCGCGGTGTTGATGCGCGTCGTGTCGAAACGGGGGGGGCTGGACTTCGGAGCCCGGAGCGGTACAAGAGTGAACGTGAGTATCGATTTATCTGCCACAAAGACTCGGAGATGAAATTGGCGACGATCCTCGATGGGCTCGAACCCTTCGAGTCGTTCGTCTATCGGTCGAGTCGCTAGGATGAGCCAGCGGTGGGGCTGACGTTGCGGGTGAAACTTACGAATCGAGTCAATGGGCGAGCGATCTGTTCGGGCTGTCGAGACCCTAAAGGCATACGTGGATGGATGTTCAGCGCACGGCGAGGCAGTTATTTTCCTGGGATTTGCAATCGTGGCTGGGGCGGTACGCGAGATCGTTTTCGTTTTGGGGTTTGGTGATTGGGGCGATATTTTTTGCCGCATCGCTCACCCCGTCGCTGTTGCCACGTCACTTTGCCGTGCAGGGCGTACTGTCTGGATTGGCGCTTGCCGTCGGTTACGGCGTCGGCGTGTTGTGTGTGTGGATCTGGCGCTATCTAGAACTTCCGCGGCCCGCGGTTGAGCTCGATCGCTGGAGCAAGTGGACGAGCGCCATCGGTGCGACGATCTTGATGGCCAGCTTTCTCTGGCGGGCCACGGTTTGGCAGAATTCCATCCGGGCTTTGATGGAAATGGAGCCTGTGGCCACCGCCTACCCGTGGCGAGTGGCCGGGCTGGCCCTGTTCACCGGCGTGCTGCTCGTGGCCGCCGTGCGCGGCTTGGCAGGCGGTTGGAGGTTTCTCCAGCGGCGGATCAGCGCCCGCATCCCGCGGCGAATCTCCTACGTCGTCAGCACGTTGGCCATCGTTGTCTTGCTGTTTCTGATCGCGACTCATTTGGTGACCCGGCCGGCGTTGGACGTGGCGGATGCGGTCTTTCAGCAACTGGACGAGTTCGTCGACCCCGAGATGACACAGCCGGCAGATCCGCGGGCCTCCGGCAGTGCCGAGTCGCTCGTCCCGTGGGACACGATCGGTCGGCAGGGAAAGCGTTTCATTTCCAACGGTCCCACACGGCAAGCGATCAGTCGGTTTTGGGGCAAGGACACGCTTCGACCGTTGCGGGTATACGTCGGCATGAGGACCGGTGGCTCGTTGCAAGAACGGGCTAAGTTGGCCTTGGAAGAGTTGAAACGGGTCGAAGGATTCGGTCGGTCCGTGCTAGTTGTGGCCACCCCCACGGGCACAGGCTGGCTCGATCCGGGCGCGGTCGACACGATCGAGTACCTGCACGCCGGGGACACGGCGATTGTCAGCCTGCAGTACTCGTATCTCCCCAGTTGGATCACGATCCTGGTCGATCCCGAACGTTCGCGGGACGCTGCCAAGGCTCTATTCGACGCCGTTTACGGCCATTGGACCCAGCTTCCGCGGGACCAGCGGCCGAAGTTGTTCCTGCACGGTCTGAGCCTCGGGTCGTTGGGTTCGGAAGTCAGCGCGGATCTGTTCACGATTTTTGAAGATCCCATCCAGGGCGGGATCTGGAGTGGGCCTCCTTTTCCTAGCACCGCCTGGGCGAGGATCACCCGCGCCCGAAATCCGGGCTCGCCCGTCTGGCTGCCGATCTTTCGCGACGGCTCGATGCTGCGGTTCACCGGAAGAGATACCTGCCTGGCGGACGGCGGCCAACGCTGGGGCCCGATGCGGTTCGTCTACATCCAACATGCGAGCGATCCGATGTGCTTTTTCTCGCCGGACTTGCTCTACCGCAAACCGGATTGGTTGGCAGAGCCGCGAGGTCCGGACGTGTCTCCCTATTTGCGATGGTTCCCCATCGTGACCTTTCTACAAACCGCGTTTGACCTGCCCATGGCGACCAGCGTGCCGACTGGCTACGGCCACAACTATGCGCCGTCCAGCTATCTGGACGCCTGGATCACCGTCTCTCAGCCGCCGGGATGGAGCGCCGACGATACGCGTCGCCTGAATCGCCTGCTCGCCCCGCCCGCCGAGGACTGAGGAATTGGCTGTCGCGGGCGAAAACGGTTTCGACCACCGCGGTGTGCTCAATGCCAGCACACAGTCGTCGTAACCCGCAGCGTGGATGAGGAAAGATTGCGATTCCATGCTGGGGATGCGGGTCACGATATGCTCGAACGCGAACGGTGATCAGCCCTGATCGAGGTCCGTGACGGCGTTGGTCGACGAATAGGACGCGTCCTACAAAGTCCGTTTCACACGAGACGGCGATGCGGCATTCGTATTGACGAACAGACGTAGGGCGGGTATTAAACGGGCTAGGCGTCACGCGAGGAAGGATATGCGCCGTCGCCCCGGTCAATCACCAAATGAGTGCCAGCAAGATGCGAATGGGCTCGATGCAGGCAGGATTCCGGGGACCGATTCTCCGATGGATGTGCGTCCTAGCCGTCTTCTGCCCGCGAGCCTGGGCTCAGGCGCCTCCGCCTTTCCTCGCCCCGGTGGTGAGGCTGTCGGACGGTCCCGTTGCCCCCGTGCAAGCTGAATCGTCCTTCGCCACCGGCGTGGAAGAGCGACTTCGGGCAGCGGAGGACGCGAATCGGACGTTGACCGAACGGCTGGACCAATTGCGCCGCGAGCATCGGGATGAGACGAGTCAGTTGGAACGGCGGCTCGACGAGCTTTCCAGGCATCTGACCGACCGGCAGTTGAATGCGAGCCGAGACCGAGTTACGGACGACGAATCGACTCCGGACGATGCCGGCGCCACGCCAATTGACGGCGACGCGCCTGAGGCAGTTCCCGGCGATGGCGTCCCCGACTATGTCGACCTGGACGCGATCAGCCCTTACGCAATTCCACAACAAGCCATCTTTGGTCCGGGCTTCCAGTTCCAATCCGTGGACAAGGCGTTTTCCTTACAGATCCACTACGAGTCGCAAATCGAAGCGCGCATCTGGTCCGAGCCGGATCAACTCCCGGCGAACAGCGGGTTCTTCTTGCCTCGCCAGCGAATCTTCTTCAACGGCAACATTAGCCCGCCGGTCGAGTACGAAGTGGCGATCAACCGCGGCGTGAACAACATCAATTTGCTGAACGCCTTCCTCAATTTCCGCTTCGACGACCGTTTCCAAGTTCGCGTCGGCCGCTTCGTCACTCCCCTGCTGTACGACCAGTTCGCGATCTCGAACTACTGGATGCCGACGCCCGAACGGTCGCTGTTTACGACCAACCTCGGCCTGAACCGTCAGATCGGCGCGATGGTCTGGGGCGATCTGTTCGACAAGCGGCTGGACTACGCGGCCGGAGTTTTCAACGGCTCGCGGAACTCGTTCGAGAGCCTGACCAATGATCTGGATTGTCTCGGCTACCTCAACGCCAGGCCGTTCCAGAATACGGGCCTGCCGCGTGCCCAGGACTGGAACGTGGGCGCATCGGTTGCCTTTGGTCGTCAAGACCAAACGCCCGTCCCGACAAGCTTCCGCGTCGGGGCAGGATCTCCAGATGCCAACGTGCCTGGGGTCGCCACCGTCCCCTTTCTGGTCCTCGATCGGACCGTGACGGAGCAGGGTGACCGGCTGATCGGCTCGGTCCATACGGCCTACTACTATCGCTCGTTATCGCTGATCGGCGAGTGGCAGTTTGGGTATGCTGACTATGCTCACAGTGGTCAATCGTCGGCACAGCGAGTGCCTTTTTCGGGTTTCTACGCGACGGCGGGCTATTTTCTGACCGGCGAGCAGATCCAGCGCCGGACGCGACTCACACCGCTGCGCCCGCTCGTCCCGTTGAGCAAGGACGACGAGCGGGGGCCGGGCGCCTGGGAGGCCGTCGCGCGCGTCAGCCAACTCCGCCTGGGCGACGAGTTCTTCACGGCCGGCTTTGCGGATCCCACGCGTTGGTCGAGTACCGCGGTCACCACCGAACTGGGCGCCAATTGGTACTGGAACGACTACCTGAAGTTCTATCTGTTCCGGCTGCACGCAGACTTTGCCGATCCGGTCCAATATCGGCCCGGCGGACTGCAGAACAGCGCCGACATGTTCTGGCTGAGAGGTCAACTCTACTTCTGACGTCGGCCCGTTATCAACGATTAGAAAGGTCCTTTATTTCGCGCGGATAGCAATGCTCGCTCGGTGTGCGTGTCAGCTTATGGTTTGCCAGAGGCGACTGCGCGGCGGAGCAGTTCAAGCCCCCATGGTCGTGGCAGGCGGATGACGGTGGGACGGAGTACACGCCGACGCGACGGATGGTTCGCCGCGGACTTGTAAGTTTGAGACGAACCGGTGGAACCACGTGGCTATGAAGAAACGCGGACTGGCGGATGCCGGGGTTGTCGTCAGCGCCCGGCGCTATCTCGTCCGGCGGCGATCGGCGGCGACACCGACCCGCGGAGCGATGCCTATTTGCTGGGGCTGACGCTGGAAGAACGGCTGACGCTACCAAGTCCGTTTGCCGCCGACGAGCGAGTCGATTTGATTTGATTCGCCAGATCCGTCAAGCTCAAAACGCGCCGATTTCGCAAGTCGCCCCGCATGCTCCGCAGGACTTGGCCACCCTCGTCGGCAAGGCCACGTCGTGCGACCCGCGCGATCGTTAGCAGAGCGCTCACCAGTTAGAAGAGGATCTGGACCGCTCTTGGCGAGATCAGCCAATCCTGGCACGAGAGGATTCCCGCACGGACCGGCTGCTTCGCTGAGCCTGCCGCAATCCCGCGGTGGCCGGGCTAGGCGGTGCGGCCAAAAAGCCGGAAATTGTGGGGTTTAGAGTCTTAGTTCGTATCATGCGCGCATCTTGTACACTGGTGTGTACAGTACACTTGCTGGTTACTGGCACCTGGCTGGGGTAGGTGGGATTGGGTTGGATGACTGTTGCGCGCCACAGACGACAGGGGGCGTGTTGGCCGAAGGCCATCACCACCGTAGCCTGGGGCAACGCCCCAGGAGTCAGAGATGA
>JAVYAJ010000192.1:0-16135 GCA_032229885.1 Candidatus Anammoximicrobium sp.
CGCCCCAGGAGTCAGAGATGATCGCAACCGTGTTGGCCGAAGGCCAACATCAACGTGTCACCTCCGCCCGCATGAATATGGCCTTCGGCCAAAAGATGCGCGCGGCGCCAGTCCTGGGGCGTTGCCCCAGGCTACGGTGATCGGAGGCCTTCGGCCAACAGATTCAGCGTCCAAACGGGGCTGCACGACCGCGTGCCATTGGCCGTTGGAGTCGTAGTCCGTCTCATGCGCACACGGCTCGCGCATGATACGGACTACGATTCTAAACCGATACAATTTCCGACTTTTGACCGCGCAAGCTGACGCCCCAATTTCCACACGCAATGGAACCGCTACGCGCGGCGGCCGATTCGGCCCCGATGGACCATCCAGGTTCGATGCCGTACGTCTGCACGGCCGACCACGTCTGCCGTTTCGGCCGATGGTCAGAACTCCTGACATACCCCGTTTTTGCCGTGGCTTGTGGGGAGATCAGGGTTCATGATCGCCCGAAAACAGTGAGCGCTTGTGGGGAATGAAGGTCGCTTCCTTCGAATGTAATGCTATGCGGAAGAAAGCCTGGTCTCCGTCTGAAGTTGGCCATTCGGCCCCACGAACCGCTCACAAAGCCACAGCCGTATGTCAGCAGATCTGGATGGTAGACCGGCGACGTCCCAAGCGAACGCCGCCCCTTGCATAGTTCACGCCGCCGTGTAGAATGCCGACAGTCTTTCGTTGACCGATATACAGGTATGTCTGTCATCATATGCGGTGCCGAGGCGTATAGGCGAAGGATAGCCGATCGCGTGGCGCTCAAGCCGGTAGATCCCGACGGTGCGAGCTGAACATCGAGTCGCCCGCGGGATCATGCTGAGTTCGAGTTGGGGGATGCCGTGATCAGGAGAATCGCGAGCGGGTCTGGTCGCGGTTTGGAGCGAGAAAGCGAGGCAGCGCAGACAGCGCAGACAGCGTTTGAAGTCCCGCGGCTGGCGTACAACGGCCCGTGGTACACCTCGTGCTGTGCGGAATGGCGTTTCGTAGCGTGGGCTTCAGACCGCCGTTGCTGCACGAGCCTTGGCGTCACGGCATCGCGTGGCGAATGGTCGCGCCGCCGGGACATGGAGAACGCTCAGCGTAGTGTGATGACATTTCACGTTCTCGCCACACACGCTCGGATGAGTTGCCGGCGCCGGGCCGCGTCTCGCGAGTCGCGTTTTGCCGCTTCACTTGGGAACCATATCGCCCGCCCATGCCGGTTGATGCCGGGTTAGGGCAGGCACGCCACCGAGCGGGAAGGCGAGCGAAGTCGATTTTTCTCAAGAGAGACGGGCAACCGTTTTCTGGCTGGGACAGGCGGAGTTATATTCATTCACGATTGAGGATCAAAACATGTCCATCGAACGACTCAAGTGGGCGGCCATCCTGAGCTTTGTCGTCGCGCTCGGCGGCTTGCTCATCGGCGGGCACTACGCGAACCGCGAAGCGCCGCCCTATCCCGGCACGATTACGGGACCTGATGGCAAGACACTGTTCACCAAGGCAGACATCCTCGCCGGCCAGGATGTCTATCAACGCTATGGGTTGATGGACCATGGCAGCGTGTGGGGGCATGGATCGCAGCGCGGGATGGAGTTCTCGGCGGTGACGCTGCATCATATCGGCGAGATCGTCCGCGAGTTCCTTTCGCAGCAAGCGTTTCAGCGTTCGTTCAGCGAGCTGCAGGGCGAGGATCGCGACTTGATCGGGCTGCGTGTTCGGCGGGACCTGAAAGCCAACCGCTATGACGCGGCCGCCGACGTGTTGACGCTGAGCGAAGGTCAGACGCGGGCATTGGCCGATATCGAGTCATTCTGGGAAAAGACGTTCGGCGAGGGCGACGCGCAGTATGGATTTCTGCCGCGGACCGTGCCGACGCCCGAAGAGCGCCAACAGGTGGGGAGATTCTTCTTTTGGACAGCCTGGGTGGCTTCGGCCAACCGGCCCGACAAGGATTACAGCTACACCAATAACTGGCCGCCGGACCGCGAGGTCGGCAACGTCCCGACCCCGGAAACGTTCCTGTGGACAATCGCCGGATTGGTCTCGTTGTTCGTCACGCTGGGCCTGTTCATTTTCTGGGTGCATCGCGACCAGCTCTGGTACGGCGAGGCGAAGGGCGTGGCGCTCGCCCACAAGTTGGTCGATGCACCGCTGACGTCTAGCCAGATCAAGGCTGCCAAGTTCTTTTTGGTCGTGATTCTGTTGTTCCTGGTCCAGACGTGCTTCGGCGGGCTGCTGGCTCACTATACGGTTCATCCGGGAACGTTTTATTTTGAGATCGTCGGCAAGGTGATCCCTTACAGTTGGGCGAAGTCCTGGCACTTGCAGTTGGCCATTTTCTGGATCGCGACGACCTGGGTCGCCTCGGCGGTCTACCTCTCGCCGATCATCGGCGGTCACGAGCCGAAGAAGCAGGGAGTGCTGGTGCAACTGCTGTTCGCCGCTATCATGATCGTGGCGGTCGGCAGCCTGGTCGGCCAGGTCGTCGGCATTTTCGGCGGTTTTGGCGATCTCTGGTTCTGGTTTGGCCACCAGGGTTGGGAATACCTCGAACTGGGCCGGTTCTGGCAGATCCTGCTGTTGATCGGCTTGATCTTCTGGCTGGTCATCGTGTATCGCGCGGTCGGATTAAACAGTCCGCGGGCCAAAGACCCCTACTTCCGTGGGCTGATCGCGTTTTACGTGTTTTCAGCGATTCTGGTCGTGTTCTTCTTTTCCTTCGGCCTGCTGTACAGTCGCGGGTCGCATCTCACGGTCGCCGACTATTGGCGTTGGTTCGTGGTGCATATCTGGGTCGAGAGCATTTTCGAGTTCTTCGGCACGGCCGTCATCGCGGTCCTGATGGTCGCGATGGGGTTGGTCAGCGCCAAATCTGCGCTGCGCGTGGCCTATTTTACCGCGGCATTGGTCTTCTTGAGCGGGATTCTAGGGACCGCGCACCACTACTTCTGGTACGGCGGCTCGTCGATCTGGTTGGCCATTGGATCCGTGTTTTCGTCGATCGAGCCGGTGCCGCTGTTCGGCTTGGTCGTCCGCGGATTGATGGAATACAAATCGATTCGGGCGGAGGGGCGCGAGTTTCCCTACCGCTGGCCGATGTTTTTCCTCGTCGCCAGTTCATTCTGGAACTTTCTTGGCGCCGGGGTGTTCGGATTCTTGATCAATTTGCCGATCGTCAATTATTTCGAGCACGGAACCTACCTGACGATGAATCACGCGCATGGCGCGCTGTTCGGCGTGTACGGCATGTTGTCGATCGCCCTGCTGCTGTTCTCGTGGCGGGGGCTGGTCAAGCCCGAGCACTGGAACGACCGCCTGTTGGCCGTTTCGTTTTGGGGCCTTAACATAGGTCTGCTGGGGCTGACGCTCTTGACGCTGTTCCCGGTCGGAATCGTGCAGGCTTGGACCAGTTATACCGAAGCGTTGTGGGTTGCCCGCGACGCGTCGTTCTTCGAACGGCCGTTCGTCGCGTTATTGGGCCAGTGGCGAGCCGTCCCCGACACGATGATCATCGCCGTCGGAGTCGTCCCCTTGACCTACTTCCTGTTCCGCACGTTCCCGCATCTGAAGGCGGCGGAGATCGGAGAAGACGACTCGGTGTGGGAGCGTCTGGACATCGACCTGTGACGCTGCGACGGGGCGCAGTGCGGCTGCGCGTCGCCCGCGCACTCAATCGACGAAAATCTTGAGGAGACGAGCGGAGATGACTCGATCAGACACCCGAGACGACATCGGCATGCATCGCCGTCAGTGGCTGCGCGTGGCGTCGGGCGGCGCCGCCGGCGCTTGGGCGACGAGTGTCGGTGCGACTGTCGGCGCCGCCGAGAGAGGGCAGGCCACGATCGTCCATCCGACAGGCCGGCTCAAACAGTCGCTCGTACAGTGGTGCTATGCGGACTATTGGAATCTGGACCAATTGTGCGAGGTGGCCAAAAAACTGGGTTGTTCGAGTGTCGAGTTGGTCGAGCCCGAAGATTGGCCGACGCTGGCCCGGCACGGGCTGCAGTGCGCCATCAGTCCCAGTCACCTTTTTGTCCAAGGAATGAACAACCCGCGGTATCAGGACGGGTGTGTCGAGATCCTCAAGCGGCGGATCGACCAATGTGCAGACGCCGGCGTCAAGACGGTCATCACCTTTACCGGCTATGCCGACGAGTCGGGCGAGTGGAACGGAGGCCAGAATCCGGATTTGTCCCAGCTCCCGACCGGTCGACGGCGGATCGATGCAGACGAGGGCAGCCGGAACTGTGTCAACGGTTTCAAGCGAATCGTCGGCTATGCGGAGAAGAAGCAGGTCAATCTGGCGATTGAACTGCTCAACACCCGTGTCCATGACCATCCGATGAAGGGGCATCCGGGCTATCAGGGAGATCATGTCGATTACTGCCTGGACATCATCCGGCAGGTCGGATCGCCACGGCTGGGTCTGTTGTTCGACGTGTACCATGTGCAGATCATGGATGGCGATATCATCCGCCGCATACGTCAGTGCGGCGAAGCGATCAAGCACGTTCACACGGCGGGCAATCCCGGGCGGTGCGAGTTGGACGAGAATCAAGAGATCAACTATCCACCGATCATGAAGGCTTTGGCGGACATCGGCTTCGCGGGTTTCGTGGGGCACGAGTTCATCCCGACCCGAGACCCGCTGGCGGGCCTGGCACAAGCTGTCAAGCTGTGCGACGTGTAAGGGCGATGCAGGAGGAACGGCAACTCGTCCGCCGGAAACGCTCGGCATGGACATAGGCGATGGCTGTCGCGGATCCGCCGTTCGCCCCAGGCGGTTGAACGCGGTTCGAGCCGGGCGGTTGAACGCGGTTCGACGAATTGCCAGAATGAAGCCACGCGGTCAAGTTCTGGCCAAGAAGATAAGGACAATGCGACTCTCGGCCGCAGATGTCTCGGTTCGGCCGCGCGCATAGCCCGGGACCAAGAACCATCCAGGAGTAAGCTCGATGAAAATTGTGCCCTTAGGCGACAAGGTCGCGGTCAAGCCTTTGGAAGCTGACGAAACGACCGCCGGAGGCATTGTATTGCCGGACGCGGCTCGCGAACGGCCTCAACAAGGACGAGTCCTGTCCGTCGGCGATGGGCGTCTGCTACCCGATGGAACACGGGTCGCGCACCAGGTGCACGAAGGCGATCGGGTCTTGTACGCGCGCTATGCCGGCGCCGAGGTTCTGGTGGACGACGACGAAGTGCTGATCATGAGCGAGGAGGAGATCTTGGGCGTGTTCGAGTAACCGCGTGGTTGAAGCATCCTGGGCGCCAGCCCTGGCGCGGCCAAAAAGCCGGAAACTACGGAGTTTAGGCGAAAGTGGTTTTGCAAGGTTGTTGCGCAACACGGATGACCGGAATCGTCTTGGCCGACGGCCATCTTCAACGTGTCGCCTGCGCCCGCATGAATATGGCCTTCGGCTAAAAGAGGCTCGCGCGGCGCCAGTCCTGGGGCGTTGCCCCAGGCTACGGTGAACGGAGGCCTTCGGCCAAATAGATTCCACGCCTGTCTGCGCTCAAACGCGCAACAGGGGAAGCGGTAGCAGTTTAAGGAATTGACCGCGCCAGCCTAGTCCCGTGAAGCCTTGTCTAACCCTAGACTCCGCGCTCTGCCGAGCGCGCTCGACGGCGCGTGCTTCGCGTATCATTTAGATCCGGTGACCATGCGTTTGTCGTCGGCTGCGTACGGCCGTGTCTTGCAAGCGGCGCCACCCCGGATAATCCACGTTATTCACGCGCCTATCGCACGCTCGAAAGGGTGATGCGTTGGATCAGCCAATTGATCCTGGCTGCCGCGGCGCGTTGCGACCGTTCACGTGGTGGGGACGTCGCGCGGTTCAGGAATGCATGGGGGTGGGAGGGCGGGATCGCGCATCGCAGCGACGCAGCTACGTGGGCGCGTGGCTCCGCGGCGCGCGTGGGTTCGCGCGTCGTCGCGAGATCTACCGGCCCGCGAATGATCCCCGGACTCGTTGGCCCGCCGTGTTGCTTCGGTCTAGATGGCTGACGAGCGTCAGCCTGAAAACAGAGGGTCCGCCGCGCAGCATTCGTGATATAATACGAGGCGATTCAGGCATTCGGCTCGACGACCGTATCAACGACTCGATCGCACTACAGCTTTGACGGAGATGGTATCCATGCGCGCACGCATCGCAATCGCCACCCTGGCCTGGGCGTGTCTGATCTGTCCAATGACGCATTCGGCCGAGACGAGCGCGTCGGCCGTTTCAGATGGCGCCCAATACGAGCAAACCGTGGCTCGGGCAATCGACTACTTGGCCACCAAAGGTCAGGCCGACGATGGTTCATTCAGCAGCCAGGCGGGGCCGGGAGTGACGGCGTTGGTCGCCACGGCCATCATGCGACACGGCCGAACGCCCGACGATCCCGTGGTGGGCAAATCGCTGCGATATCTGGACCAATTCGTCCACCCAGACGGCAGCATTTGCCGTCCCGGCTCGCTGTATGGCAACTACGAGACGTCGGTTGCCGTCCTGTGTTACGCCCAAGCCAATGTCGATGGCCGTTATGATGGGTTGCTGGCGCGGGCCGACAAGTTTTTGAAGGGCTTGCAGTGGGACGAAGGCGAGGGCAAAGATCCGTCCGATCCGGCTTATGGCGGGGCGGGATACGGCAAATCCAAACGACCCGATCTGTCGAATACGCAGTTCTTCCTGGACGCGTTGCACTCGCTCGGCAACGGCGCGGACGACGAGGCTGTGCAGCGGGCTCTGATCTTCGTCTCGCGTTGCCAAAATCTGGAAACCGAGCACAACACAACGCCGTTTGCGGCCAAAAACCCGGATGGCGGCTTTTACTATACCCCGGCGGCCGGAGGCTCTAGCCCCGCGGGGACCACCGCGGATGGCGGGCTGCGGAGCTACGGATCGATGACCTACGCCGGTTTGAAGAGCATGATCTATGCCGGCGTGAGCATGGACGATCCGCGGGTCAAGGCCGCGGTGAAGTGGATCGGCATGCACTACGATCTGGCGTCGAATCCGGGCATGGGGCCCGCCGGCCTGTACTATTATTATCACACCTTCGCCAAGGCGCTCGACGCCATGAAGTTCGATGTGTTCGTCGACGCGCGCGGAGGGCGGCACGATTGGCGCGCCGAGCTGCGCGGCGAGCTGGTTCGCCGCCAACTGCCGGACGGTTCGTGGATCAATGACGCGGATCGTTGGATGGAGGGGGATCCTTCGCTGGTGAGCGCGTATGCGCTGCTGGCGCTGGCCTATTGCCGCCCTTCGGACGCCGCGCACAAGTGACGACGGACGGATCATGATTGTCACGATCGATGGCCCCGCGGGCGCCGGCAAGAGCACGATTGCCCGGCTGTTGGCCCAGCGGCTGGGATTCCGCTTTCTCGACACCGGGGCCATGTACCGTGCGGTGACGCTGGCGGCGCTGCGCCGCGGGCTGGCCACCGACGACCCCGCTGCATGGGCCGAGCTGGCGGGGCGGATCGATCTTCGGTTCGAGGGACAGCGAGTGTTGTTGGCCGGCGAGGATGTCAGCGACGCGATTCGAGCCAATCGCGTTACAATCCATTCGCGGTATGCGGCGGACAATCCGCGGGTCCGCGAACGCCTAGTCGAGCGTCAGCGAGAAATCGGTCGGACGGGCGACATCGTCACCGAGGGTCGTGATCAAGGAACCGTCGTCTTCCCGCAGGCCGAGTGCAAGATCTTTCTCACGGCCAGTCCCGCCGAACGGGCGCGGCGGCGCGTCGCCGAGCTGCGACAACGCGGGGAAAATCCCGAGTTCGCAGAGATCCTGACCCAGCAGTTGGCTCGAGATCAACGCGACGCCGAGCGATCCGTCGGACCGTTGGCCGCGGCCGAGGATGCGATCGTCGTCGCCACGGACAGCTTGTCCATCGAACAAGTCGTCGATCGGCTTGTCGATCTCGTCCGCGGCCTTGCGTCTGGGCACGAGTCCGACCAGCCGACCCGCGGGCTCGCCCGGTGACCTGCTGGACCGTGGGCTGTGACCGGCACGGGCCGCGCCGCTTCAGTCGCCGGCCAACCAGCTCCCCAACTCGTCGTCCAGCCACGTATTCTCGGTAAACGTCGCATCGGCGGCCGCCAATCGGTGCGTGCTTGCGCGCGGAGCGATCGTGTCGGCCATGCCGCGCGCTGGGTCCGATGGCGAAAAGCAGGCGTTGATCAGGTCGAGGGCCGCAGCCAGCGTCGGAACGAGCGGCGTTGGACCAGACTTGGCCCCAGCGCTGTCTCGCCACCGGCGGGTCGCATCGTGCGCAGATCGGGCCGCATCGAACATCGGCGTCGCGGCGCTTGACACGATTGGCGTCACGGGCGATCGATCGTTCGCAGGGCGTGTAACCGCGGCTGCGGATTGCGACGGAGCCGACAACGCAACCGGACGCGCGTCGCGGCCGGACGCTGCGGGCGTCTGGCTCGCGTTTGCGAGGGTCGGGCTCGGCGCGTGGCTGCCCATCGCCGGCAACGCAATGACGCGCGCTCCGCCCGCGGTCGCTCGCGGCGGGGGCATCGCGGAGGTTTCTCCCTCGCCACCCGTGGCCGTCGGCGGCGCAGCGAACGGCGGTGGCGGTGGCGGCGCCGACGGCGGTGGCGGCGCCGACGGCGGTGGCGAAACAGGCGCCGCGGCGGCCGATGAAGTGGCTGGTGAAGAGGGCGATGAAGCCGTCGATGAAGCAATCGGCACAACGATCCGCGACGTGGGCGTCGTCGCCGACGGCGGCTCGCCCTCGGCCTGCGGCGACGCACCAAGCGGCGTGCCGATCGCTCGGGGCATCGCGGCGGGCGTCGTGCCGATGTTGGCGCTGACGATCGCGGGAATGCTGGCGTCGCGAATGGCCCGCGCCAAGGCCAGATCGCCAGCGCGCTGCGCGGCCAGCGCATTGAGTTCGCGAAAATAGACGTCCGCGGGCGGTGTCGAGGCCAGGAATTGACGTCGCGAGAGGTATTGCGACGCAACGGTCCGCTCGCCAAAGCTGTAGTCCGTGGCCTGCTGGCCCGGCGTCAGGATCACATTCCCATAGGTGTCGTTGGCCGTGCTGTCGTCGCGCGACTCGCCGCCATCGACCCACGCAGCCGGTTGCACTTCTCGGATCTCGAAGGTCCCGGCCGGCAGATCGACGAAGCGATAGCTGCCGTTTCCGTCGGTCATCGCCTGCAATTCCAATCGACTGCCGTCCCGCGCCGTACCGGTCAGCCGCACGAGAACCCCGGGGATTCCCGGCTCGCGCATCGCTTCGCCCCCCGTCGTCTGCTGTTGACGGTCGTTGTTGGCGTCGATCCAGACGACGCCCGCGATCGATGCGTTCCGCAGATCGTCCGCGGCGATCGTCACCGTGCCAGAGGCCTCGGCGCCGATCGACACGCGCGGATGGTTGACCGCCGTCAGCGTCAGCTCGACCGTCTCGGCGGGTTCGTCCGGCGTCGTGTCGGCGATTACGGTAACCGGAATATTCGCCGAAGACTGGCCTGCGGGAATCGTGATGGTTCCGGGCAGCGCTTGGTAATCCGAGCCGGGCGTCGCGGTCCCGCCGACCGTATAGCTGACCAGGATTCCGCCCGCGGGCGCCACCTGGCCGGCGTCCAACCGGACCGTGAATTGCCCGTGTGTGTTCGGCTCGGCCGCGTTGGGAATGCTGGCGCTGACCGAGACGGTCGCCACGTCATTGTCCGCGATCGTGACCGTTGCCGTCTTGTTCGACGCGTCGATCGTTGCGCCCGGATGATTGGAACTCACAAGCGTCACGGTCACGGTCTCGTCGTTCTCCAGCGCGTTGTCGTCCTGCACGGCGACCGTGATCGTCGCCGAAGAAGCTCCGGCTGGAATGGTCACCGAGCCGGACAGCGGCGAGTAATCCGCGCCGGGCGTCGCGTTGCCGCCGACGGTGTACGTGACGACGATCCCCTCGGCCGAGGCCAGCTTGCCGTTGTCCAGACGCACCGTGAACTGGCCGTCGACGTTCGGTTCCGCGGCAGCGGGGACGCTCGCCACGATCGACACCGTCGTCAGGTCGTCGTCCTCGATCGTGATCGTCGCGCGATCTTGGTTCGGGTCGATCTGGACGCTGGGGAACTGTGCGCCGACGAGCGTGACCGTGATCGTCTCGTCCCGCTCGACCAACTCGTCGTCCAACACATGCACGGGAATCGTCGCCGTGGACTCGCCCGCGGGGATCGTCACGGCGCCGGACAACGCCTCGTAGTCGTCGCCCGGCGTGGCGGCGCCGCTGATCTCGTAATCGATCCGCAATCCGCCCGGAGGCGCCCGCCGTCCGTCGGCGAGCGTCACGATAAACCGCGCGTCGCCCGGCCCCGGCTCGCGGACCGAGCCCTCGCTGGCCGCGACCGAGATCTTCGCGGGCTCGTCGGCAATGACCAGCGTACCCTCAGCCGCTTGCGGATCGATCGTCACGCCCGAAGCCGCGCCGACCAGGCCGTCCAGCGTTACGATCACGGTCTCGTCCGATTCGATCAGCAGATCGTTCAACACGACAACGTCGATGTCCGCCGATGTCTGTCCGGCGGGGATCGTGACGATGCCGCCGAGCGGCAGATAATCGTCCGTGTTCCCCGGCGTGGCGGTTCCGCCGACCGTATAACTCAGCACCGTGTCCACCGAACTCGGTTTGGACTGTGTCACGCGGAACTTGCCGGGCACGGGCGGATCGCCTTCGGCGCCGTCGTTGATCTTCGCGATCGCGACCGTGGCCTGGTCGTCATCCCGGATCGTGATCACGGCCTCGCGTCGCTGTGGCTCGGCGTCCAGCGACACGCCCGGCAACCCGGCCGTGATCGCCTGTAGCGTCACGATCACGTCTTCGTCGCCCTCGACGATCTCGTCATCCAGCACCGGCACGACGATCTCGGCCCAGGTCGATCCGGCGGGAATCGTGACACTGCCCGGCAGGCGTTGATAGTCTTCGTCGGGCGTCGCCGTACCGGCAACCGCATAGCTGATGACCGTATCCTGTGCGCTGACCTTCGACTGGACCACACGGAATCGGCCGGGCGTCGGCGAGGCGGCCTCGACGCCGTCGTCCATCGCCTGGATCGACACGCTGGCCGTATCGTCGTCGAGGATCGACACAGTCGCCGTCGCGGCGTCGGGATCGATCGTCGCGCCGGGATTGTCGGTTCCGAGCAACGTGAGCTGAACGGACTCGGCAGGTTCGACGATCTCGTCATCTACAACCACCAACGGAATGCGTGCTTCGTTCTGTCCAGCCGCGATGACGATCGTGCCGGGCAATGACTGGTAGTCCGCCCCCGCCGTGGCCGTGCCAGCAACCGAATACGTGATCGCGATTCCCTCCGGCGGGGCGACTTTGTCGCGGCCGAGCCGGATCACGAACTGGGTACTGCCATCGGGCTCGGCAACCGTCGCGTCGACGGCTTCGATCGAGATGGTGGTTGCGTCCTCGTCCGCGATGATCATGGTCGCCGTGTCCGGCGTCCCGGGCCGCGCGGCTAGACCGCCCGTCCCCACGATCCGGACCACGACGGTCTCGCCGCCTTCGATCAAGTCGTCTGCCAGCACCGCCACGGCGAGGTTCATGCTGTGCACGCCCGCGGGGAACATGATCGTCGTGTCCAGCGGCTGATAGTCTTCGCCGGGCGTCGCGCTGCCCGAGATCTCGAGCTGCACTTCCAGCGGCTCGGCCAGCAAACGGTCCGCGGTGATTGTGAAGATTCCGTCCGTATCGTCTTCGGCGGCATCGCTCGTCACGGCAATCGTCAGCCGCGCGACGTCGTCGTCGACGATCGTCGCGGTGGCCGTGGCGGCGCCCAGCGAGACGTTGCGGTCCGCCGCGCCGATGTCCAAATTTCGGAGCGCGACCTGAAATGTCTCGTCATGCTCCGGCGTCACGTCGCCCCGGACTGTGATCGTCACGCTGCGCGTTCCGCTCTCGCCGGGCGCAAACGTGATCGCGCCGCTGGCCGCATCGTAGTCATGATCGCCGTTCTCGTCCTGTGCAGTGCCGTCGACCGTGAAGTACTCGACCGTGACGGGCACGTCCACAGGAGCGCTCAACTCGATGACAAACTCGAACGGCGTCGTGCCGGCGTTGCCCTCCTCGGTCGGGGGCGGGCCGCTGATGCTGACGACCGCCGCATCGTCGTTGCGAATGACCCCTTCGGCCGACGGCGTCACGATCTGGGCATTGCCCGAGGCATCGGACAGGACAACGGAGAACGTCTCGTCGGCCTCGACCATCGTGTCGCCGCGGACGTCGATGGTGAGCGTTTTGTTGGTCTCGCCCGTGGCGAAGCTGATCGACCCGCTGGGCAGCGCCCCGCCGAAATCGGTCGCGTCGGTCGGGTTGACGCCCGTGCCCACGACGTCCCAGTCCACCGTCGTCGTTCCGCTCAGCAGCCCTTGCCGCGTGAGCGTAAACACGAACGGCGTGTTGCCGCTGTCGCCTTCTTCTTTGTCCGCGTCGGTCGCCACGATCGTCAGTGACGTATCGTCGTTCAAGATCTTGCCTTCGGCCACGGCGACGTTGATCGTGGCGCCCACGGGATCGCTCAACGTCACGCGAAACGTCTCGTCCGGCTCGACCAGCACGTCGCCGGCGACCTCGATGACGAGCGTCTGCGTCTGTTCGCCGGCGGCGAATTCCACCGTTCCGCTGGGAAATGCGCCGCCGACAAAGTCGTCCGCCGTGGCCGGGTTCTCGCCGCTGCCCGACACGGCGTACTGGACACTGACCGGCTCGTCGACATTGCCGCTCCGGGTGATCGTAAATGTAAACGGGGCGCCGCCGGTGTCTCCCTCCGCTTTTTCCGCATCGGCGCGGGCGATCGACAACCCGGCCGTGGCGGAACCGATGGTGAACAAGCCGTCGACCGGATCCGTGTCGGCGTTCGTAGGCGCAGGGACCAAGACCAGCGGCTCGACGTCGTTGTCCTCCAGCCCCGTGAACGTCGACTCATAATTGCCCAACAAATTGATCCGCGAGGCGCCTTCGACGGCATCCGCGGCGACGGTGGCGTCGAATCGGAACAGCGCACCGGTCGTGCCGAACGTCAGTTCGGGGCCTGTGGCCGACGACATCGTGACGCGGATGATCCCGGGCGTCGTCGCGTTGACGATCGGCGGCGTAAAGTCGAATCCGTCCAGCAGTTCGCCGCGGCTGAAATTGCCCACGCTGAACACGGCCGGGTCGTACGCGATGGCCAGATCGATCGCCCCCAGGGACACCCCCCCGGGCTCGGTCACCTCGAGCATCACCGGAACCGACACTGTGTCGCCGGGCACGCCGCCCAGGTCGGTCGGAACGAACAGACGCGGATCGACGCCGGCCGGCGCCGGAGGCGTCAGTCCCGCCGGCGGCGCTGGCGCCTGGGCGACGGGCGTTCCGACGACCAGTCGCTGCAGCAGCGTGGCGTCGCCGCCGGTCAGCGTTCCGCTGCGGTTGACGTCGGAGATCAAGCTGGGATCGACCATCGGGTACGCGATCAACCCGTTTCCTTGGCCGACGATCAACCGCTGTTGCAACGTGGCGTCGCCGCCCGAATAGGTTCCGCTGGCGTTGCTGTCTCCGACCAGAGCCGCCACGTGCAGCGCTTGGTCCGCGCGCACCGGAAGGAGTTCTGAACCGGTGTTGCGAATCTCGATGTTCTCCAAGCGCAGGATCTGTTTTGCCCCATATGCCGCGGTCGCGGGCACGTTGGCGATGAATTGCCCGAGCTCGACCGGGCCCAAGGTCGAACGAAACGGATTCGCGCTGTTGACCGTGATCCGCACGCGTCCCGGCGCAATCGGGTTGAACACTGCGCTCGCACCGGCGATCGAGGCGACGAACGAGCTTATGTTCAAGAGGCCTGGATCGAAGACGAGGTCGAGCCTGACAAGGCTGATGTTCTGGCCGGTGCTCAACGTCACGGGGATTCCCTGGGCGTGTTCATCCGGCAGTCTGACCGGCTGACCGAATCCGCGAACAAAGTCGGGGATGTCGATCGTGATCTCGTGCGCGGGCCGAGCCGCAATGACAAAGCCGTCCGTGAAATCGCCTCCGGCGACGCCATTGGCGTCGCCGTCCAAAAGATGGCCGCCATTGGTCGCAAACCCGTCCGCCGCGCTGCGCAGCGTCACCGTATAACTGTCCGGCTCGAGTGGACCGCCCGTTTTGATGAACGTCAGTTGACGCGCGTCGTCGCTCGTGACGACCGAGCCGCGGATGGCGCCGCTCGATGCGCCGACAAGCGAGACATCGGCCGACCCCAGCGTTCCCGATGCGTTGTCGTACAGATTCAGCAGGTTCGCGTTGAACGATTCGCTGAAGTTCACGACAAACCCGCTGAACGTCGGCGTCAGCTTGGTCACGACGAACGTCGTCGGATCGTCGTTGCGAATCGTGCCCGTGGCCGCGGCGGTGACGAGCTGCGCGCCGCCGCTGGGGTTGGACAGCGTGACGGCGAACGTCTCGTCCGGCTCGACCGTCGTGTCGCCGCTGACGTTGATCGTCAGCGTCTTGGTCGTCTCGCCGGGGGCAAAGCTGAGCTGGCCGCTGGGCAACGCCCCGCCAAAGTCCGCCGCGTTGGCCGGATTGGCGCCCGTGCCGGTCACGGCATAGTTGACCGTGGTGGTGCCGCTGGTCGGGCCCGTGCGGGTGACGGTGAACGTGAACGGCGTCGTCCCGTTGTGGCCTTCGGGCTTGTCGGCCTGAGCGGCCGCAATGGTCAGCGTCGCGGGCGAATCATCGTTGCGAATCGTGCCCGTGGCCGTGGCGGTGGCGAGCTGCGCGCCGCCGCTGGGGTTGGACAGCGTGACGGTGAACGTCTCGTCCGGCTCGACCGTCGTGTCGCCGCTGACGTTGATCGTCAGCGTCTTGGTCGTCTCGCCGGGGGCGAAGCTGAGCTGGCCGCTGGGCAATGCACCGCCAAAGTCCGCCGCGTTGCCCGGATTGGCGCCCGTGCCGGTCACCGCATAGTTGACCGTGGTCGTGCCGCTGGTCTGGCCCGTGCGGGTGACGGTGAACGTGAACGGCGTCGTCCCGCTGTGGCCCTCGAACTTGATTGCATCCGTCGCCGTGATCGATAGCGACGGCGCCGCCGGATTGACAATATCGAGCGAGGCGTGGCTGAAATGAATGTTCGGCGCCGGGATCTGGCCAACCGAGTCGAAGAATAGCCCGAGCCGTACGCCGTGAGGGTCGGAAAATGTCGTGATGACGGGAGACATCGTTCCCGCTTTGTCGGCTTGCAACGGGACGCTGAACAGTAGAAACTCGGCGCCTGGCGCTGCGGCGAACTGGTCCTGGTCTCTACCGCCAACTCCGGTAATCTTGCCCGGTTGGCTGATATCCCCGGCAGCCAGGTCGGTGTACTCGGGCAAGTGGCTGATCGGTCCGACGACGGAGGCCAGATCGGCTGGGTAGGTCATGTCGAAGTATGCCTGAAACACACCGTACGGGGTGGCGCGGGCGTCGCGAACGTAGGTTCGCAGTTGGAACTCTTGGCCAACCTGCACGGACGCAAGATCGGCGCCTCCCGAGTCGGTAAAAGCGTAACGCACCGCCAAATCCCCGGCGAGCAGCATCCGACTTTCCAACGACTCGAAGCACAGCGTGCGGCCTGATGCGTCGTTGCCCGGTCGTCGCCCGCATCGGTCAGCGCGACGCCGCTTGCGTCGCCTGCGCATCGCCTCGGTATGTGACGAGATCTTTCCGCTGTTCTCGTTGTCGCCCACTGCGAATCCTTCCAGCCAGACTTCGAATCAAACACCGCTTCAAAGTCTATGCTACGACCGCGTTGCAATCTCGGCAAGCAATCGGTCTACGCCGTCCGCGGGACGCAAGACCAAACGTCGCAGGCTGTTCCGAATGTGCGGCCTGCACCGGTTGACGCGAACTTATTGTGCCGGGCGCGTACAGCGATCGGGAGCGTGGGGTTGGCGCGGCCAAAAAGCCGGAAATTGTGGGGTTTAGAGTCTTAGTCCGTATCATGCGCGCGCCGTGCGCGCATCTTGTACACCGGTCTATACAGCACATTTTTGGGTTGCTGGCACTGGCCCGCGTTAGGTGGAATTGGTATTGCATGACTGTTGCGCAGCACAGACGACAGGAAGCGTGTTGGCCGAAGGCCATCACCAACGTAGCCTGGGGCAACGCCCC
>JAVYAJ010000193.1:0-67953 GCA_032229885.1 Candidatus Anammoximicrobium sp.
CCCACGGCTGCCCAACGCCCACGGCTGCCCAACGCCCGCGATTGCGCAACGCCCCCGCGGCCGCGCCGGCTCGCGCGGCAAACAGGTCGACGGGCTCTTGCGTGAGATCCTGTCGTATGTCACCCTGAGTCCATGTGTCACCCTGAGGCGAGGAGGCATCAACCATGAAGATGATATCGCTGATCGTTCACGCACTGCTCGCGTTTGTGGTCGCCGCCACGGGGTTTGCGGCGGACAACGTCGCGCCAGCCGCGCCGTGGCGGGCGGGATTCGGACGTCGCGTCATCACGCCGTCGACGCCCGTCTGGCTGGCCGGGTACGGGTCGAAACGTGTTCCGGACGGCAAGCTGCATGACCTATGGGTCAAAGTGCTCGCGCTGCAGGCGGCGGACGGCAAGCGGGTGGTCCTCGCCACGACCGACCACATGGGCATGTCGAAGACGGTCTATGAAAGCCTGTTCGCCGCGGTAAAGCAAAGATTTGGACTCGATCGATCCGAGTTCATGTTGACGTTTTCTCACAACCATTGCGGTCCGGTCCTCAAGGACGACCTGGTCGACTACTATCCGCTGGACGATCAGCAGCGCCAGTTGGTCGCCGAGTATTCAGACTGGATGGCCGGCCAGGTGGTCGAGGCGATCGCCGACGCGTTGGCCGATCTTCGGCCGGCCGAACTGAGTCGTGGCGAAGGCAAGTGTACGTTTGCCGTCAATCGACGTGAGAACACCGAGGCGGACGTGCCGCGTCTGCTGGCCGAGGGCAAACCGCTGCGGGGCGTCGTCGATCATTACGTGCCGGTTCTGGCGATCAAGGACGCGGACGGCAAGCTGCGCGGCGTTCTGTTCGGCTATGCCTGCCATCCGACCACGCTGTCGTGGACCACGTGGTGCGGCGACTATCCGGGCTTTGCGCAGCTCAACCTCGAGGGAAACCATCCCGAAGTCAACGCGCTGTTTTTCAACGCCTGTGGCGGCGACCAAAACCCGATTCCTCGACGCCGAGTCGAGTTTTGCGAACAGTATGGCAAGATGTTGTCCAATGCGGTCGAGGAGGTGCTTGCGCGGCCGATGCAGCCGATTCGGGGCGAGCTGCGGTCGGCTTTCGAGTTCGTCGACTTGGCCTATGACGAGCTTGTGACGCGCGACAAGCTGGAACCGATCGCCCAAGGCGGCAGCGCGCTGCACGCTCGGTGGGCCAAGCGGATGCTGCAGATGATCGCCGACGGCGTGGTCTTTCCAACTTCGTATCCGTATCCCGTTCAAGCCTGGCGAATCGGCGACCAGTTGCTGCTGATCGGGATCGGCGGCGAGGCCGTTGTGGATTACTCGCTGCGCTTCAAACGCGAGTTCGGCCCGGGCACATGGGTCTGCGGTTATGCCAACGACATGGCGGCCTATATCCCCTCGCGGCGCGTCTGGGAAGAAGGCGGCTACGAAGGCGGACCGCACCTCGACGAATACGGTCGTCCCGCTTGGCGGTGGGCCGGCGATGTCGAAGATCGTATCGCACAGTCCGTACAGCGTGTCGTGAACCGCGTCCGCGCAACGCCGGAGCCGCGCTGAGGCGGAGATCGCGCTGGGGCTGAAATCGCACTCGAGTTGCGATCGCGCCGGCGTTGAGATCGCGGTGAGAACGAATCTCGTCACCCCGATCACTCGCTGCAAAGATCTTGAAATCGGCGTGTCTGGATGGTAACGTGAACACGTCGTCTGAACACGTCGTCGCGAGAACGCGCGGCGCAGCACAGATGCGCAGGCAGGATTTCGAGCCATGTTCCGCTTGTCGTTTCCAATCCGCACGACTTTCGACCCACGCTCGGGTTCGCGAGCCGTCGCCGGAAAAGATCGTGTACTGTCTGTTGTTGAATTCTTCTCTGCTTTTCTAAGTCGAACCAGCTCGTGCTGGTGGGAGGTGATGTATGAGACTCGGATCGAGGTCAAAACACGTTGACCGGACGCAGCCAGCCGGCTTTACGCTGGTCGAACTGCTCGTAGTGATCGCCATCATTGGGATCCTGGTCGCCTTGCTGCTGCCCGCGATTCAGGCGGCTCGCGAAGCGGTCCGTCGCACGCAGTGCAGCAACAATCTGAAGCAGCTTGCCCTGGCGCTGCAGAACTATCACGACACCCACAACTGTTTCCCGCCGAACGCGATGCCGCCCCCTGCATTGCCGCCTGATGTCAAGGTGCATCGCCAGCCATCCTGGTTCGTTCGCATCCTGCCTTACATCGAGCAGGGTTCGGTCTACGACCAGCTCAGCTTTAGCGGCGTCGACTGGTCGCTGCAGCACGGGGTTTATCCGCATTGGGAAGTCCTGCAATCCGTGCGGATCTCGATGTTGAACTGTCCCACCAGCCCGCTGCCCAAAGAGGCGGCGCAGAGCACCCGCAGCCTGACGCCCGGCGCGCCCGCGACGATCTATCTCCAAATGACCAACTATGTCGGCATCGGCGGCACGTATCTGCGCGGCAGCGATCTGGCGGATTACCCGACGCCCAGCGTCGGCGGGTATGGCGGTGGCAGGACGACGTTCAACGGCGTGGTGGTCTACGCCGGACCGGGCCGCGAACCCGCGGCGGTGCCGCGGATCATCGATGGAACGAGCAACACGCTGTGCATCGGCGAACAGTCCAGCTATTATGTTAACGACCTGGGAGGTCAGAGCGATTGGCGAGCGTGCAATCATGATGGCCGCACGTGGTCCTGCGGAGCCGGCGGCGAGACCGATTGGTGGCTCAATACGACGATCGTCCGTTACCCCATCAACTACAACGGTACGCCGACCGAGGCCGACGCCGGATATCGTCGGCACACGATCATTCGCTCGGCTCATGCCGCCGGGGCGAATCTGGCGTTGGCCGATGGATCGGTGCGTTTCATCTCCGACGGAATCGATTTCACCACGTGGATGCGTTTGTGCGACCGCGAGGACCGCTCGACGGTCGGCGACTTCTAACGCGTCGTCGAAACAAGGCATTGGCGGGCGCAACCGCGCTCAGCGCCCCAGGATTGCGCCTGCTGGTGATGGGAGCGATGCTTCGCGCGGGCAGCAATGCCCGCGCGAACGTCACGTGCGGGAGAGGTGGACCGAAATCCGTCGTGTGGGGTTTCACTCTCAGCCGCGTGAAGTATCCGAGAGAATCGAGTCGCGACGAAGCACCGGTCGTGTAAGACCGGCATCTGTGATGGCGCCGTGCCGAGGAGAACTGGCCGTGAAGCGGAATCTGCGTCAGGAACGGACTGAGGAGCGGAACAGGGCGAACGCGAGAGGATGGCTGCTGATTGGGGTTATTGCGGCCGGGCTCGCGGGCTGTGGCGGCGCGAGTGGGCCACCGCTGGCAAACGTCGCCGGAACGGTCACGCGCGACGGCCAACCAGTGGCCGACGCGGACGTGATGTTCATGCCCGAGCATGGCGTGCCTTCTTCGGGAAAGACCGATTCGGCCGGCCATTTCACCTTGAAGTTCAACGACGGCCGACCGGGCGCCGTGCCCGGCAAACATCGTGTCCTGATCACGGTCCCCGGCACGCCGTTGCCGCCGCCCACGCCCGACGCGGTCATGCCCACGGACATCAAACCACCGGGCGAGTTTCGAAAAGAGGTCGAAGTTCCCAGCGCGGGCGCCAGTGATCTGAAGATCGAAATCGGCACGTAGGCAACGTGCGCCGCGGCGAAAGATCGCGGCGGCGAAAAGTCACGGCGGTGAAAAGTCGCGGCGGTGAAGACGCGACGCAGCGCTGCAGTGTCGCAGTCTCGCACCGCTCGGTGCGTCGCGCTGATCGACCGCCACCCGAACGAGTCTCGTGCGATCGTCGATTCGATTCGCCCGCCGGCGTGACGCAGTAGACGGCGTCAGAACCCGTCCTGGAAACGCCTCCGCCGCCTGGGCCGCCCGCACAATGGTCGAGAAACCGGCGCAGATGCGGGACCGAGTTGGCGGTCTTGCGGCACTACGAATCGGCCGTCGCCCGCTCGATGCCGTGCTCGACGGCGGCGCAGATCCGATCGAGTTCTTCGAGAGTGATGGCCAGAGGCGGCATGATTACGACGACGTTGCCCAGCGGCCGGAGCCAGACGCCTTCGGTTCGTGCATGGTCGCAGACGCGATAGCCACGCTTTTCGGCCCAAGCATAAGGCTGCTGACGCGCCCGATCCTGCGCCAATTCCACGCCGGCCATCAGCCCGCACTGGCGCACATCGCCGACGTGAGGATGCGCGGCCAGACGCGAAAGGTGTTCGGCCAAGCGATCGATCTTGGGCTGCAACGTGGCCAGCGTTTGTTCGTCGTCGAAGACGTCGAGCGTGGCGAGCGCTACGGCGGCCGCCAGCGGGTTGGCGCTGTACGTGTGGCCGTGATAAAACGTGCGGCTCGCGGCGTAGGTTCCGAGAAACGCCTGCCAGATCGCGTCGGTCGCCAAGGTCGCCGACATGGGCAGATAGCCGCCGGTCAACCCCTTGCCCAGGCACAGCAGGTCGGGGACGACCTGTTCGTGCTCGCACGCGAACATCCGACCGGTGCGGCCGAATCCGGTGGCGACTTCGTCCGCGATCAGCAACACGCCATACCGGCGCGTCAAATCGCGCACGCCGCGGAGAAATCCGGGCGGGTGCGTGACCATGCCCGCCGCGGCTTGGATCAACGGTTCGATGACCACGGCTGCGATCTGGGCATGCTGCTGGGCTAGCACCGCCTCGAGGCCGGCCAGATAGTGAGCCGCCGCCCGCTGGCGCGTCACGCCGCGGGGCAAACGGTAGCAGTCCGGCAGGGGCAGGCGAATGACATCGAACAGCAGCGGACGGAACATCTCGTGAAAGCGAACCACGCCGCCGACGCTGACGCTGCCCAGCGTGTCGCCATGATAGGCCTCGTGAAAGGCGACGTACTTCGTCTTGTCGGGCTGCGGATTGGGGCATTGGCGCCAGTATTGAAACGCCATCTTGAGCGCCGCTTCGACCGCCGACGATCCGTCGCTGGCGAAGAACACGTGGCGCAAACCGGGCGGGGCCAGTTCGGTCAGCCGCTTGGCGAGCCGAACCGTGGTCGGGTTGGATAGGCCCAGCGAGGTGACGTGGGCGACCCGGTCCAGTTGCTCGCGGATCGCCTGATCCAGCCGCGGGTGACCGTGGCCGTGGATGTTGCACCACAGATTGCTGACGCCATCCAGATACTGGCGTCCGTCGATGGCCGTCAGCGTACAGCCGCGAGCGCGTTCGATCAGCAGCGGCTCGTACTCGGCCATCTGGGTGAACGCGTGCCAGACGATCTCGCGGTCCCAGACTTCGAGCTGATCCTGCGCAGCGGTCATGACCACTCTACGACAACGGACTGGCCGGCGCGGATTCCCAGCATCAGGCTCGCGCTCTCTCCGACGATTTCCAGGTGCAGGAAACCGTCGTCCGCGAGAACGGCCAGAAAGGTCATTTCGGGCTCGGTGTGATTCGACGGATACAGGCCTTGCGTAAAGTGCTCGTCACACCGAACCAACGTCCGCACGTCGCGCGGCGCATCGCGCAGTTGGTCGACAGTCAGATCGGTGATCAAGCTGCCTGAACCGGTGACTGCGGTCACACGGCCTTGAATTCTTCCAGCCACAGGAATTCCTCCCTTTTTACGCAAGGCCGCATTCTAGATAATTTATCGGCAACCGCCAACTATACGGTCCGCAGGTCGGCACGATCGCGCGAACAGCGCAGCTCGGGCGAGAAAGACGGATCGAGGTTCGTCAATTGTCTGTCGAGCGGCGCCGACGGGGATTATTTTCGAACGGCAAGTTGGCGACAATGCGGGGGCACGGCGAACGTCGTGCGGCACGGCGGCGGGCGGCGAGGGCAAGTAGCCGACGGGACGGCCGTTTCTATAATGCTTTGTTTTGTCTTTCCCCAACGTTTGGATCGAGAAGCATGTCACCGGCAATCAACCTGGCAGTCGCCACGGCCATCGGGCTGGGGCTGGCGCTGGCGCTCCGCCCGCGGACCGGCTGGGTGTGGCGCTGGCTGCGCAGCCGACGGGCGACGGAACGAGCGCGGATCGAAGACGCCCTAAAGCACCTGTACGAATGCGAGTACGCGCGGATTCCGGCCACGTTGGACAGTCTGGCGGGCGCGCTCGAGGTCGGGCGCGACGAAGCCGCGCGGCTGGTCGCCCGACTCGAATCCCTGGATCTGTTGACCTCCGAACGCCGCCGACTGGCGTTGACGCCCGAAGGCTGTAGCGACGCCTTGCGCGTGATCCGGATCCACCGGCTGTTGGAAAGCTATCTGGCCGAGAAAACGGGCATCGACGAGGTGGAATGGCATCGCCAGGCCGACCAGTTGGAACATCATGTCACCGCCGAGGAGGCCGAAGCCCTATCGGCTCAATTGGGCAACCCCCGCTTCGACCCGCACGGCGATCCGATCCCGACCAGCGACGGCGCGATGCCCGTCCGCCACGGCATGCCGCTGACGGACCTGCGGCCGGGCGCCGTGGCGCGGATCGTTCACGTCGAGGACGAGCCCGACGAAGTCTACGCCCAGTTGGTCGCGGCCCGCTTGTCGCCCGGCGTCCGAATCCGCGTCCTGGACGCCAAGCCCGAGCGGATCCGCATCGAGGCTCAGTTCCAAGAACACGTGCTGGCGCCCGTGGTCGCCGCGAACCTGACTGTCGAACCACTCAGCGACGTCGCCGAGCCGCTCGTGTCGGACAGCGCCCTATCGTCGCTGGTCGTGGGCCAGCAGGCGACGGTGATCGACATCTCGCCGACCTGCCGCGGCGCCGAGCGCCGCCGCCTGCTGGACCTGGGGGTCGTCCCGGGCACCGTCGTCCGAGCCGAGCTGCGCAGCGCGGGCGGCGATCCGGTCGCCTATCGGATCCGCGGGGCGGTAATCGCGCTGCGCAACGCGCAGGCCGATCTGATCCTGGTCAAGCGACACGCGACGGCGACGGACGCGGCCGGGACAAGGGTGTGAGATGATGGACAACCCCGCCGTCACGCCGTCCGGCGAGTCCCGGATGCACAATCGAGCGCAGCTAGTGCGGATGGGCATCGACGTCGCCGCGTCCGACTATGTCGTCGCGCTGGCAGGCAATCCGAACGTCGGCAAGAGCACGGTGTTCAACAGCCTCACCGGCCTGCACCAGCACACGGGCAACTGGCCCGGCAAGACCGTCACCCGGGCCGAGGGCGGCTTCGAATTCGCCGGACGGGCGTACAAACTGGTCGATCTGCCCGGGACCTATTCGCTGTTGGCGACCAGCGCGGACGAGGAGGTGGCGCGGGACTTTCTGTTGTTCGGGCGGCCCGATGTGACCATCGTCGTGGTCGATGCGTGCCGTTTGGAGCGAAACCTGAATCTGGCGCTGCAGGTTCTGGAAATCACGGATCGCGTGACCATCTGTCTCAACTTGATGGACGAGGCGGCTCGCCGCGGGATCATCGTCGATAGTGCACGACTGGCCGAGGAACTCGGCGTGCCGGTGGCGCCGACGGCGGCCCGGCGAAACGAGGGCATCGGCGGTTTGTTGCGACGCCTGAACGCCGTCGCCTCGGGCCAATTCGTCTGCCAACCGCGCCGCGCGGGCGCCTTGAGCCCGTCGCTCAAACGGGTCGTCGATGAATTGTCCGACGTCGTTGCCAGCGCCATTCCCGATCTGCCGAATCCGCGGTGGGTCGCGCTGCGGCTGCTGGACCACGACGAACGAATCAGCCAGGCCCTGTCGAGTGGCGAGCTGGGCGACCTGGGCCGCGCCAAAATCGTCGAGGGGGCGGCGGCGAATCACTCCGCGCGGCGCGCCGCGGCGCGCCGCGCCGCCGACGAGATCCTGGCCCGGGCGGATCGGCTGCGTTGGCAGGCCGGACCGGACTTCCATCAAGCGCTGGTCGAGGGGATTTACGTCGAAGCGGCGGCGATCGCCGACCGCGTCGTGCGGCGCGACGAAACGCGGCGCAGCGCCGACTGGGATCACAAGCTGGATCGGTTGTTGACCAACCGCTGGACGGGCTTCCCCATCATGCTGGCCATGCTGGCCGGTGTGCTGTGGCTGACCGTGACCGGGACCAACGCACCCTCGGCCATGCTGTTCGACCTGCTGCTGGGCGTCGTCCACCCGGCGCTCAAATCGGCCGCGGCCGCCATCGGTCTCCCGTGGTGGCTGGACGGGATCCTGATCGACGGCCTGTACCTGGCGACCGCCTGGGTGGTCTCGGTCATGCTGCCACCCATGGCGATCTTTTTTCCGTTGTTCACGTTGCTCGAGGATTTCGGCTATCTGCCGCGGGTGGCGTTCAACATGGACAAAATGTTCCAGCGGTGCGGCGCGCACGGCAAGCAGGCGCTGACCATGTGCATGGGCTTCGGATGCAACGCGGCCGGAGTCGTCGCCACCCGCGTGATCGACAGCCCTCGCGAACGGCTGATCGCGATCCTGACGAACAACTTTTCGCTGTGCAACGGTCGCTGGCCAACGCAGATCCTGATCGCCACCATCTTCCTGGGCGCGCTGGTCCCGCCGTATCTGTCGGGCGCGGTCGCCACCGCGGCGGTCGCCGGGGTCGCCATGCTGGGCATGGCGAGCATGTTCCTGGCGTCCTGGTTCCTGTCGCGGACGGTCCTGCGAGGCGAGCCATCGTCGTTTCACCTCGAGTTGCCGCCGTATCGGCCGCCTCGACTGTGGCAGACCTTGTACACGTCGGTGATCGACCGCACGATCTTCGTGCTGTGGCGAGCGGTGGTGTTCGCCCTGCCCGCGGGCGTCGTCATCTGGCTGATCGCCAACATTCATCTGGGCGGATGGTCGCTTGCCCAGTGGGCGATCCAGGGGCTGAATCCGCTCGGAGCGCTGATCGGTTTGAATGGCGTGATTCTCTTGGCTTACGTCGTGGCGATTCCGGCCAACGAGCTGGTGATCCCCGCCGTGTTGATGTTGACGGCCCTGTCGGTGGGGATGACCGGCGTCGGGGCGGGGGCGGGCGTGATGTTCGAGGCCGATTCCGTCGAGACGACCGGCCAGATCCTGCGCGACGGCGGCTGGACGCTGTTGACCGGCGTGAACCTGATGCTGTTCAGCCTGTTGCACAACCCGTGTTCGACGACGATCTATACGATCTGGAAAGAGACGGCCAGCGCCAAGTGGACCCTGCTGGCGACGCTGATGCCCGTGGCCCTGGGCGTGACGACGTGCTTTGTGGTCGCGCAGATCTGGCGCCTGGTCGCGGGTGGTTGAGGGCGGTCGAGGGCCGTTGGATTGCTGGCTGGCGCGGTTCGTGCGGCGGTCGAGCTTGTCGCGACTGCGTGGGTAGTTGTCAGTAGTCAGTAGTCAGTGGTCAGTGGTCAGTGGTCAGTGGTCAGTGGTCAGTGGTGGTCGGCACCCCCCGCGTGTGGGCAGGCAGTGGCAGCGGCATTTTGCCGCTGTGCCGGCACAACCGCATCAGTATGTGCGCAGGCAGCCACGCACCGGATACGCGGCAGGATGCCGCGTCTACGCGGGCCTGGCGTGCGTCTGCACGAACAGGGCGTCTCAGTCGCGTCGTCGTTTCGCCGCCCGTTTGCCCGCCTTGCGTTTGGGCGCCGCCTTTTTGCCCGAGCCTTTCGCGCCTTTTTTCTGTCGCCGTACGGTGGGCAAGATCTTTTGCCCCGAAGGACTTTCCAGACGCCGGACCAGGCGGAATCCCAGTTCTCGCCGGCCGATGTCCACGTGCGCGATCTCGACGACCACCAGGTCGCCCAGCCGATAGCTCTGGCCGCGGCGATAGCCGGTCAGACAGTGAGCGCGCCGATCGTAGCGGTAGAAATCGTCGGACAGCGCCGCGACGCGGATCATTCCCTCGGCCGGCAGTTCGATGCCTTGTGCGAACAGGCCGAACTCTTCGACGCCCGTGACCACGGCATCCATCTGCTCGCCGATCCGCGTGCTCAGGAACGTCAGCAGCTTGACTTTGACCAGTTCGCGTTCAGCGGCCTCGGCCCGTTGCTCGCGGTCCGAGCAGTGCTGGCCGAGATTCGCCAGATAGTCGAAATCGTCGCGCGGCCGGACGCCACGGGCCAGGGCGTCCAGCGCCCGGTGCACGACCAGATCCGGATAGCGGCGGATGGGCGACGTAAAGTGGCAATAGTGTTGGCTGTTCAACGCAAAGTGCCCCTCCGCGCGCGGACTGTACACCGCCTTTTGCAGGCTGCGCAGAACGGCGTAATGGACCGCGTGCTCGCGCGGTTCACCCCGGACCGCCTCGACCACCCGCTTGATCTCGAAGCGGTTCTGAAGACTGTCGCACGGAACGCCCAACTCGCGGACGAACTCGGTCAGATCAAACAGCTTGCGCGGGTCCGGCGGCTCGTGGATCCGTCGCAGGAAGTTCAATCCCAGCCCGTCCAAATGTTCGGCGACCGCCTCGTTGGCCGCGAGCATGAATTCCTCGATGATCTGATGGCTGACCGTGTGTTGGACGACGTGGGCGCCGGCGACGCGGCCGGCCTTGTCCAGATCGATCTTGACCTCGGGCAGCGTCAATTCGATGGCCCCGTTCTCGAGCCGTCGGCGACGGAGGATCAAGGCCAGTTCGCGCATCCGGCCGAGCAGAGCGAAGACGCCGCTGGTCAGTTTCGATTTCCAGCGGTTCGGGTCGGACAGGAAACTGTCGACCTCCTCGTACGCGAACCGCCGCTTGCCGCAAATGGCCGAGTTGTGAAACTCGGCGGCCACCCGCGCTCCGTCGGCGGTGAACTCGATGAACACGGTCTTGGCATAGCGGACTTTGCCCGGCTGCAGGCTCGCCAAGCCGTTGCAGATCAGCTCGGGCAGCATCGGCAGCACGCGGCCTGGCAGATAGACGCTGGTCCCCCGCGCACGGGCCTCGACGTCCAATGGCGAGCCGGCGGGTACGAAATGGGCCACGTCGGCGATGTGGACGCCCAACCGCCAATGGCCGTTGTCCAGACGCGCGAGCGAAATGGCGTCGTCGAAATCCCGAGCGTCCTTGGGGTCGATCGTGATGATGGTCTGGTCGGTCAGATCTAGACGGTCGCCGATCGATTCATCGAAGCGTTCCGCTTGGGCCCGCGCCGTGTCCATGACTTCGAGCGAGAATCGATCGGGCAGGTTGAATTCGCGGATGATCGACAACGTATCGACGCCCGGCGCGCCGCGGGCGCCCAGCACCTCGACGATGACGGCCTCGCCCGGCTGATAATGCGTCGGGAATCGCACCATCTCGACGACCACCTTGTCGCCGGCCATCGCGTTCTTTGCGCCGGGATCCGAGACGGGCAGCGGGTCGGAGACGACATGGCCATCGATCTGGACAAAGGCCTGGCCGCCGCGTTCCAGATACGCGCCGACGAATTGGTTCGTCTCGCGCTGGACGATCTCGACGATCGAGCCGCTCGCCTTGGCCGCGCCTCGCCGCAGACGCTTGAGCCGCACTGTGACGATGTCGCCCGTCGAGGCGTCGCGCGTGTCGCGCAACGGGATGAAGATGTCATGTTGGCGCCCTGCTGCCGGCGGCGCCGTCGCCGGCCGCACGAATCCATAGCCCTTCGTCGCCCGACGAAACTCGCCGGTGATCAACCCGGCTTCGCGTTTCCGTTCACCGGGCGTCGCGCTCGAACCGGCCGCGCCCGCCGCGCTCGACGGCGCGTCCTCGTCCGTACTGGCCGCGAGGTCCACGTCTGTCCCCACTGGAAGGATCGCGCGCTTCTTGCCGTACGTCAGCCGACCCTCGCGGATCAAACGCTTGATCGTGATGCGCGCCGGGCGAGCATGCTCGCCCGGCAGCCCTAGCTGCGCGATGATCGCCTTGGTGGCGATTGGCGTGTAATCCGCCGCGTGGACCAGACAAAGAATCGCTTTCTCGAAATCCGTATTGTTGGTTTCATTCATGTCCGTCATTGTACCGGCGATTCCCCGTCGCGCGTTAGGCGGTCGCCCGCGATCGAAAGACGGACGAAACTGCGCTGTCGGCGAATTCCAGTTCGCGCCGTCAACGCGATCCGGACAAACACGAGGCTCTCGGTGATGGTTAGCTGATTCGACACGTCATCCGATCCGTCGGGAGAGCCCAGGGATAGCCAAACGCAGATGCCCTTCGCGCGGCATCCACAAGCCAAGCACCAGAGACAAGACACGTCACCGCATGACAAATGCGAGCGACTTTCGAGCCGCAATTCCGAGCGTAGGACACCACCCCACACCCGTGTGCCGCCGACCGACGCGATCCCGACGACGGTCGCCGTGCGTCCGGCCGTGGTGGACCGGAAGATGGCCCTCGGCCTAGCGCGTTGTCCAATCATACTTACAGGGCTTGCGCATTCGCCTGAGCACGGAATTCCGGCGGCCCAACCATCGCGGCCGCACCCATCCTGTAGCCGAGCCGTCGCACTTGGACCGAACATCGTGACCATACATTGTGGCCACAGGCGCTCTTCACCACGTTGGCCGCAGCCCATCGATCGCCGTAGCCTAGGTGTGCGGGATTGTTCCAGCGCCGCAGCTCCGGCGTCGAGGGACGCCACGGTCCGTTATCCTTACGGCGTCGCGGCCTGCATCGGCTCGCAGTCGGAAACGCAATATTCAAACAGACTCGGCGGCCGCCACGACCGGACGCCATCGCTGCTCGCAAAATGCGCCATACTCCGATCAAGGCCCCCGCACTCGCCACGTCGCCTGCCCGAAGATCCGTATATCCCCCAATGATTTGAATTGCCAGCGATCGCGCTTGAGCAGCCGCCCGCTTTATCTGCCCGGCATCAGCTCGGCATCGCGTAGCACGCGGCCGCTCGAGCGTTCCTCTGGCGTCTGTGGAAATCCCTGGGTGACCAGTTCGCCGAGGTCGAAGCGGAACCGCTGGGCGGTCGACACCTGGCGGGCGCGGGCCGCGAGATCCTCGCGGTCGAGCGGCTGGCGTCGCGGCAGGGCCAACAGAATTCGGTTGCCGGCGTGCGGGACGGTGAGTACGCACAACTCGTCGAAGACCTCGCGATAGGTGCGAATCATCGAATCGTACAGGCGGTTGGACGCTCGACTCCAGACGTTGCCGACGACCACGCCGTTGGGCTTTACCGCGCGGCGCACGGCGCGCAGAAACTCGTACGTCGTCAGGTGCGCCGGTACGCTGTCGCTGCTGTAGGCGTCCAGAAAGATCAGATCGTATGGCTGTCGATAGCGTTCGATGAACTCGCGTCCGTCGCCTACATGCGCCCGCAGGCGGCTGTCCTCGCGAAATCCAAAGTACTGCTTGGCCACGAAGACCACTTCGGGGTCGATGTCCACGACGTCGATCTCGGCGTCGGGATAATAGTGCCGCAGGAACATCGGCAGCGTTCCGCCGCCCAGGCCGACGATCAGGATGCGGCGGGGTTGCTCGCACAGCGCCAAGCTGGCCATGGCCACCCGGGCGTATGGCAGTTCGAGGTGCGCGGGATCGCCCAGCTTGACGACGCTCTGTCGAGCGCCGGCTGGCTCGAACCGCAGGATCCGAAACCCGTCTTCGTCCGTGACGAGGACTCGGCCGAAGGCAGACGCCTTTTCATAGACCAACGTCTGATCCGCGCGGGCCAGCATGGCCAACACGACAAAGGTGATCGTTCCCGCGTACAACGACAGGCGAAGAAGCATGGGCGAGCACTCCTGCAAGGCGAATTGCGCAACAACTGCGTTCGATCGTTCGGACGCTGCCGCGCCGGGGCGGCAGCCCGAGTCGCGCGTGGCACGTTTGGGCATTGTATCGCACGGCATGTTGGCCCGTTAATCAGCCTGCGGCTTTTTGTCCACCGCATCCGCGCCGTGGATGCAGGATCGGGCCCAGGGTCAATATCCGGGATGGCGCGGTGGCGACCGCAGCGAAGTGCGCCGTCCTGGAGCGACGCGCTCCGTCGCGTCCGTTGCGTTGCGGCACGCACTGGCGCGCCCACCCGGGTGCGGGCACGCGTGGAGCGCGGCCCTAGCCGACCGAAGATCGGCGCTGGCTCGCGAAGCGCGGATTGCCCAGCTGGACCCAACCGCGTCCAGAAGCTACCTTGCGAAGGCTCGGACGTCGTGGCTGGGAGGCCGACGCGCGTTCGTGCGGCGCGGGTGCCCTGGCAAGCCGCGCTCTCTCCAATACTCGAACAAACAAGGTGACGCCCCGTGACACACAGATTGCTCGTGATTGCTTGGCTGGCGTGCTGTGCGATGCCGGCGCAGGCCGAAAACTGGCCTCAATGGCGCGGACCGCTGTTCAACGGCTCGACTCCGGAAACGGGATTGCCGGCGCAATGGAGCCGGACTGAAAACGTCGTATGGAGCGTCCCGCTGCCCGGTGCGGCCGCGGCGACGCCGGTGGTTTGGGACGATCATGTTCTGGTCAGCGGCATCGACGCCGAACGCGATGCGCTGGTGGCGGCGTGTTACCGCCGCGCCGACGGCGCGCGGCTGTGGCAGCACGACGTGGCGGACGGGGTCAGCCGGGATTATCGCAGCAACTTTGCCTCCGGATCGCCCGCGACCGATGGTCGGTTGGCGTATTTCTTCTACGGCAGCGGCCAGTTGGTCGCCTATGCGTTGGACGGCCAGCGGCGTTGGGCTCGGAACATCGAGCAGGACTACGGACCGTTCGCGTTCCAGTGGACGTTCAGCAGCAGCCCGCTGGTGTTCGGCGACAAGCTATACATCCAGGTTCTGCAGCGAGACGTACCGGTCGAAGGCCGTGGCACGCCCGACCGGTTCAACGAATCGTACTTGCTGGCGCTGGATCCGCGGACGGGCCGCACGCTGTGGCGGCAGGGACGCGCCAGCCAAGCCGTGGCGGAATCGCGCGAAGCCTACTCGACGCCGATCCCCTGCCGCGTGGGCGACGCCTTCCAATTGCTGGTGGCGGGCGGCGACGACTTGACCGGGCACGACCCGGAAACGGGCGCCGAACTGTGGCGCTGGGGCACCTGGAACCCCGAACGGATCGGCCATTGGCGACTGGTGCCCTCGCCGGTCGCCGGCGACGGGATCATCCTGGTCTGCGCGCCCAAACGCGATCCCGTGTACGCCATCCGTGCCGGCGGCAGCGGGTTGCTGGACGACAGCGCGTTGGCCTGGACGAGCCGCGACACGCGGGCCGTCTCGAGCGACGTGCCGACGCCGGCCTTTTATGACGGCGACCTGTTCGTGCTGAGCGATGTCCGCAAGAGTCTGTCGCGAGTCGAGCCGCGGACGGGCCGCGTCAAATGGACGGTCGCGACGCCGGGCAACGCCAAGTACGAAGCCTCGCCGCTGGCCGCCGACGGCAGGCTGTACACGATCAATTTCGATGGCCAGGTCGCCATCTTCGATGCCGCAGACGGCCAGTTGTTGCGCACGATTTCGATGGACGAGCCGACCAAGGGCGAGATGGTGCGAGCCTCGATCGTCGCCGCCCACGGCCAATTGTTCATTCGCACGACGCGACGGCTGTACTGCATCGGTCGATGATCCGCGCGGACCGATGATCCGCGTCGGCGATTGATCCGCGCGGGCTGCGCTCTCGGCGGCTGTCTTCGACAGCGATTCGTCCATGCGATAACACATGTCGCGTCGTCCGCCGGACTGGGCGGATTGTTGCACGGCGTTCTTCCGAGCGCCAGCGCCGCTGCGTTGAGAATAGGTAGGCGTGGCCTGATGAACCCCGCGTCCAAACGGGTCGATCGTTCGACCTGTTTCGGCCTGTGTCGAGCCTTAGCCCAGCAACCGATCGACGCTGTCCAGCAGGCGGTCCATGGCGAACGGTTTGCGAATATAATCATCGACGCCGAGCATCTCGGCGTACGCTTTGTGGCGGCTGCCCTCGTTGGCCGTCACCATGATGATCCGTAGCGGCACCGGCCGTGTGCGGCGCAGGCGTTCGAGCACCAGAAAACCACTGCGTTTGGGCATCATCATATCCAGGATCACTAGATCCGGATCCTCGCGTTCGGCCATCGCCAAGCCCTGGTTGCCATCGCGAGCGACCAGGATCTGGTATCCGCGAGCTTCGAGCGCGTATCGCATTGCTTCGATGATCTCCGCATCATCGTCAACCAACAGAATCCGCTTCGCCGCTTGTCGGTCGGCCATGCTCTCGTGTTCCTTCGTAACGTCCTTGGCCATCGTCGTCTGCCACCTCCGCATAAAATGCGTCATATCCGATATACGGCTATTATTACCGAAACTTGTCGATTTAGGAATATGGCTCAGGGTCGATCGCTAGGCTTGCGCCCATTTGCGATACAAAGGGTATCGTCCTTCGCACGGTTCGCCAAGGCGAGCAAACAAAGATGCCTCGTGCGTCGTCCGGCCGCTGACGCCGCGTGGTCCGCAGATGTTTTGGCGTGGAAATCGCCACGCGACCGGCGGCGTCCCCCCTCGTTCCCGCCGTCAAAAATTTCCGCCGCGGGGAACGTGTGCCCAACGGCGCGGCGTTCGAGGTTCTGGTCTATCCGATGACGCGATCCTGGGCGCGCGATCGTTCTTGGATCGTAGCCGCGTGACAGCCGCGCGTCGCGTGGCGTCCGCAGCATAGCGCTCCGTCGTGGAGGGACGTGCGCCGTCGCGTCCGTGGGGTTTCGTCACGGTCGGTCGCATCCCCCGGCCGCGGCCACGACGCCGCGTGGCCCTCCAGTGCGACATAGGTTTGTCTCGGCGAGATGCGGACCAGGCTGGCAAACTAGGCAACGACCGCCCGTAGGGCACGACGAATTCGGACTCGCGGTTCGCGACGGAACCGTGGCACGGCGGATGACGCGCGCCTGCTGCTGGACGATGGCGAAAACGTTGCTGGACGCGGCTTGCTATTATAGGCTGTGGGTCGGTTCCTACGGGCGACCGCGTGTGCGGGCATGGTGCAAAAGCCTGCTCACGACTCTTCGAGACAGATGCAAAGGATTGAGACATGACATCGTTGATCTGTGCGCTCGCGACCCAGCTTGTCGCGTTCGGCGCGGCGGCCGACACGGCGGCCCGGGACGTCGCACCGCCGAAGACCCTGCTGGTTTGCGGGTCCGCCGACAACCCTGTTTCCCAGGGCCTGGCGGCGTTGGACGTGCCGCACCAACGAGCGACGGTCGCCGCGTATCGCGAAATGTCGCCGTTCGACTTTGACCTGATCATCTGGGGCTTGGACGAGAGCCGCGCGGCGCTGCGGGACGATGCGTCGGTGATCGAGGCGTTCGTCCGGGCGGGCGGCGTGTTTTTGGGGTTTCGATCGAGCGACGAAGACGCTTGGCTGCCCGTGCCCGTGCGGCGCGATAAAGCGTATGCCTTTGGCGAAATCCTACAGCCCGAGCATCCGATCTTTGGCGGGCCGCATCGACTGGGGCGCGAACACCTGACTCAGGTCCATGGCGGCAGCATCTACCGCGGGTTATTCGCACTGGGGCCGGGTTGGGTTCCGCTGGTCAGCACCGGCAAGCCGCAGGACTGGGACAAATCCGCGGCCTTGGACGACGGACCGCATTACGGGATCGTCGAGCTGCCGCTGGGCAAGGGTCGGATCGTGCTGGTCCAGATGATCCCCGCTTACCATTGGTTCCACGACGCGGAGGGCGATGCCAACGCGGCCGGCGCGATGCTGTTCGAGAACTTGGTGCGCTATGCGATCGACCGCGCGCCGCGATCGGCCGCAGACCGCCCGCCGCGGCAACGGCCCGCCGATTTTGTGACCTCGTATCAGGATCTGTTCCGCACGCCCCAGCGCGGCGATGGCTTGTCGCTGGCCGATCCTGCCTGGAAGGCGTCGTCCGAAGGGCCGTATTCATGGCAGGTGGATCGTCGCGGCGTGCTCACGCTGACGCATGTCGACACTCCCAGCAAGGCGGGCAACTTTATCCAATTCAGCCGCGCATTGCCGGTTCCCGAGAGCGGCGGCCCCGTGACGTTGCGGTGGTACTATTCGGACACCTATTGCGGCGGCCGCGAGCGGATTCTGGGCGGCGCCCAGCACGGCCAGACGGCCCAGGAAAACTTCAAACGCAGACGCCGCGTCGCGTCGGTGCTGGTCGACGGCGCGCCCGTCTGGACGCAGGACGTGTTGGGCCTCAATCCACAGCCGACGAGTCTTCGGTTTCACCAGGCGCAGTTGTCGCTGCCATCGGATCGAGCCGCGGACGGCATCAAGCTGGCGGTGCGGATCGACGACCTCCAAGATTCCGGCGACGACCCGTTTGCGATCGACACCTTTTTCGGCGCGATCGAGTTGATCCCGAACCTGTCTCGCGAAGCGATCACTGCCGCGGAAGGGACGGGCGACGGATTCGAGTCGGCCGGGACGACGGGCATTCGATTGAAGGGCAATTCAGGCTCGTACCAGGTCGCCCATCGCGGGGCGGCGGGCCGGTACGCCATTGCCGTGTGCCTGCGGGACGAACACACGGGCCAATCGTCGCTGCGCATCCGGGCTGGCGATCAGATCGCGGGCCAGTGGACGCTGTCCGCCGACGATCATCACACCTATTGGGTCGCGACGCCGCCCTTGACGCTTTCGCCGGGAACACCGATTCAGATCGAGGCCCAGCGCGATGGCGACGAGACCGTGACGCTTTTCGAGTGGGCGATCATTCCCGAACGACTGCTGGCCCGACCCGCGGCGACGCACGGCGAGGGTGCGTTGCCGACACAGGCGGGACGCGAGACGCAAACGTCGCAGCGAAAAACGGCCGCGTCAACAACGCCTGCGTCAACAACGCCCGCGTCAACACCAGCGGCCTCGCAGCCCGTGCGTTTTTCGGTTGCAATCGCCGAGCTTGCCGGCGCGGCGCGGCGCGACGAGATCGCTGCCCAGGGGCTGCCATTTCCGTGCGGCTGTTTGCGGCGACCCGACGCGATTCGCGTTCGCGCGCCCGATGGCCAGTCGGTTCCTGTCCAGACCCGCCAGATCGCGGCGTGGCCCGACGGGACGGCCAAGAGCATCGTGGTCGCGTTTCCGGCTCGCGTGGACGCGCACGGCGTCGCCGAGTACAGGGTCGAAGCGGGCGCTGGCGTCGAACCCGAGCCGCCAGCGGGCGGGCTGACGGTGCGCGCCGACGACGGGCGGCTGACGATCGACACCGGCGTGATCATGGCCACGGTCAGCACCCGCCACGGCCGCATCGTGGACGAGATTCGCCGAGGCGAGCGCGTTTTGAAGGCGGCGGACGAAGTGTGGGATCTGGCCCTGGAAGACGAATCGGGCCGCGTGGTTCGCACGCGCGACGCAGCCGTGGCGGCGACGCAGGTCGTCGAGTCCGGTCCGTTGCGGGCCTTGATCGTGCGCACCGGTTCATTTGTCGATGCGGCCGGCGCGCTGATCGACTATCGACTGCAGCTCGAGGCCACGGCGGGCTCGGATGCGTTGCGGGTCTACGCCCAGATCATCAATCGCGAGGACGAGCCCGAGGTGTATCTGAAACGTTGGTCGCTGGATCTGGATCAGGCCGCGTCGGGCGGGCGTGTGTGGATCGACGCGGCGCAGACGGCGGCCGCGGCCGCCGGGGACGTGCTGTACCAACATCGCGAAGACACGTTGACGTGGACGGGCGCCGATGGGCGTCGGGAACGCCAGGCCGGCGCGTCGCCGGGTTACGTGCGGCTGGACGGGCTGGCGGTCGGCACGCGCTGGTTCTGGCAGCGATTTCCCCAGGCGATCCGTTTCAGCGATCACGGCGTGCGTTTCGACTTCATCCCCCAGGCGTTCGATGATCGCGATCTGCCGACGCGGTGGGCGGAACGGATGCGGCAGACCACGGACCGCTATCCCGTGGGCGGCGTCGGTTATCCGCAATCGCCCGGCAAGATGGGCCTGTGCCGCTTGGCGCGGGGTCAAGCGTTCAGCCAAGAGATCCTGTTTGTGCTGGACGGCAAACGGACCGAGGCGACGGACGCGGACGTGTTCGCGGCCTTGGCCGCCCCGCTGCGCGGCGTTGCATCGCCGCGATATACGGCCGACACCGGCGTGTTCGGCGAGTTTCTACCGGCCGATTCGGACCGTTATCCAGAGTATGAACGGGGCGTCGAGCAGACCTATCAGCAAATCCTCGCCCAACGCAAGAAACGGCGCGAGTACGGCTTCATGAGTTTTGGCGACTGTACGTTCGAGTGGGGCTACGGCCCGTCGTACACGTACTGGAGCAACGAAGAGTACGACCATCATCACGGCTATGCGATTCAGTATCTGCGCAGCGGCGATCCTCGTTGGTGGGAGTTGTGCGAGCCTGCCGCGCGGCACTATCGCGACGTCGTCGTGATTCACCATGCCCCGCCGGACAGCCTGCAGCAGGGCGGACCGCGGCACCACAATGCTACGTCGCTATGGATGGCTCAGGATCCCGAACAGTATTGGATTGCAGATCATGCCTGCGCCGGCGCCAGCGCGGGTCACAGTTGGGTCGAAGGGATGATCGACTATTGGCTGCTGACGGGCGATCCGTGGGCCGAAGAGGTGATCCATTCTCTGGAGAACTGGTACTGCGACATCGCCGAGAACAACCGGTTCGGCGCGGGCGGCCAGGAGCGCGGCCCGGGCTGGGCGCTGATCGCCATCTCGGCGTTGGCCAAAGCGACGGGGCGCCCGCGAACGTACAACGCGGGTCGGATCGTATCCGACTGGATCGTCCAGTGGCAGGATCCGATCCGTGGCGTCGTCTCGGTCCCGATCTCCGAGCAGCCCAGTTATGAAGGCGGCTCGACCTTCATGCACGGAATCGTCGGCCGCGGCCTGGGCCGTTGGTACGACGTGACCGGCGACGAACAGGTCCGCCGCGCCGTGGTGGGCATCGCCGAGTGGATGACGACCGAGCCGATGGGCGAGCCGGGCACGTTTTGGTACAAGCAAAGCCCGCAGAACAGCCGTCGCTATTCGCCCACCGACCAGTGCTTGAGCGGGCTGACGTACGCGTATCGGCTGAGCGGCGATCCGTGGTTCGCCCAGGTCGCCGAAGCCCTGGTCGCTCGCACCCGTCCCAACCGCCGCTCGATCTGCTGGTATCCCCAGGCACTGGCCCATCTGGCCCCGCCCGTGCTAAACGAGCAGCCAAACCGAGTGGGCTCAAAAGAGGCGACGTCGGACGACAACTCGCGAGCGAAATCGCGGCGCGGCAGCTCGAGCGCCGACCCCGGCGTCGATCGACAATGAGACCGGCAGCGATGACACCCTCGTGGAAGCGGCATCCGGCCGCTTGTCGGTCGTGGCGTCGATCGATAACGACGCCCGCAGCAATGACATCGGCAGCAATGACAACACCGCCCGAGGCACAAAGGAATGCCCGCGGCCGGGGCGGCGGCGATTTGCGATTTGGCAGAGATGGGCGTCGCGTTGACAAACAGCGAGCGGCTCGGTTACCCTGCACAGCGATGAGCAAATACGCCAAACCTCTGGAAGTGGCCACGGACGCCGCGTTGCGCGCCGGCGCGATGTTGCGCGCCGAGTTTCACCGATCGGACGGGCCTCGCGGGTGCGACGGACACGCCCCGGTGGATCGCCAAGCCGAACTTCTGATTCGCGACCTCTTGCAGTCCGAGTTTGCCTGGAACTACCGCGGCGAAGAACTGGGGTACACGGCAACGCAGGCGGACGCGCCGCTGTGGCTGGTCGACCCGCACGACGGCACGTCCGTATTCCTTACCGGCCGCCGCGGCAGCGCGGTCAGCATCGCCGCGCTGGAAGACGGCGTGCCCGTGCTGGGCGTGGTCTATGCGTTCGGATACCCCGACGATGACGGCGATTTGATCTGCTGGGCCGAGGGGTGCGGGCCGCTGCAGCGAAACGGCCGACCGATCGGCGATGGCGACGCAGCCGAAGGGCGCGAGCCGACTCGGCGGTTCGATCCGGTCGTGCTGTTATGGGCCACGGCCGACGCCCAGGCGCAGGCTGCTTGGCGCTGCGTCCAACCGGCTCGCTATGCCGCACTGCCCAGCATCGCATATCGTCTGGCTCTGGTGGCGGCCGGCGACGCCACGGCCGCCGTGTGCGTCACCGGGCCGATGGGTTGGGATTACGCCGCCGGGCACGCCCTGTTGCGCGGCGTGGACGGCGTGTTGCTGAACCAGGCGGGCGATCCGATCAGTTATTCTCGGGATGGGCAGAGCTACGCAAGCCGTTGTTTCGGCGGAGACAAGACGCTCGTGCGAACGCTCGTGCCTCGAGATTGGACGGCCCTGTTCGCACCGGTTGGCCGCGCCCGCGGCCGCGGCTTTTCCTTGACGGCCCCGCGGCGCGGACGGGGCGTTGCCGATGCGGGGCTGCTGTGTCGCGCGCAAGGTTGCCTGTTGGGCCAGTTCGTCGGCGACTCGTTGGGCGGCTGCGTCAAGTCGCGATCCGCGACCGAGATTCGCAGCGAGTTTCCGGATGGCGTGCGCGACCTGGGCGACGGCGGTGTCGATGGTCGGCTGGCCGGCCAGCCGACCGACGACTCGGAACTGGCGCTGATGCTGGCCCGAACGCTGGCGCAACAGCAGGCGTTCGATCCAGACGCCGTGCGCCAGGCATACGTGCATTGGCTGGACTTGCCCCTGGTCGGCGACAACCCGACGACGTTTGCCGCGCTGACGGCGACTTTGCGAGACGCGACGGTCGATCGGCGCCAGAGCGCCGAATCGGCCGAGGCGGACAGCCACGCCATCGCGCCGCTGGCCCGGATCAGCCCGCTGGGGATCTTTGCCGCCGGTCGGCCGGCGGATGCGTTCGCGTGGGCTCGCGCGGACAGCGGCTTGACTCATCCGCACCGCGTCTGCCAGGACGCGTCCGCGGTGTTCGCGGCGGCGATTGCCCATGCAGTGGGCAGCGGGGCGACAGCCCGCGAGGTCTATCGGACCGCGCTGACGATCGCCCAACATGCCGAAGCGTGCGACGAAGTGTGTCGGTCCGTCCGCGCAGCCGAACACGCGGCTCCGCCCGAGGACGAGCGCCAGTCGGCCGGCGTTTTGGCCGCGTTGCAGAACGCCTTTTATCAGGTGCTGCACGCGCCGAGTTTCGAACAGGGCCTTGTGGCGACGGCGATGGCCGGCGGTGACGCCAACGCCAATACGGCCATTGCCGGCGCGTTGCTGGGGGCCGTGTACGGCCGCTCGGCGATTCCGCGGCGGTGGCGGCGCGCCGTGCTGTCGTGTCGGCCGCTGCGAGGCACGCCGACGGCGCATCCTCGCCACGTCGAATTCTGGCCCGTCGACGGGCTGGAACTTGCCGAAGCGCTGCTGTTGGCCGGGCAAGCCGCGTCGTCTCGCCACTGACCGTACGTTTCCCGTTGATCCATCACACGGCCGGCAGATCCGGGCCGCGCCACCGACCTGTCGACTCACCCCGCCGACCCAACCGAGAAGGAGTATCCGATGACCGTAGACACCCGAGCTTGCGACCGTCGTCAGTTCTTGGGCCACGTTGCCGCGGGAACGATTGTATCGCCGTTGGTCTTGGCGCGTGCGGCTCGCGCGGCGGACGCCGCGCCGCCCAGCGATCGCGTGGTGGCCGCCCTGATCGGGTGCGGCGGGCGCGGCCTGGGGCTGTTGGGCATCCACAACGATCCTGGCTGTACGTTGGCCGCCGTCTGCGACGTCGACCTGCAGCGCGTCGACGTCGCGCAGAAACGGATTGGCGGCGGTGAAGCCTACCAGGATTTCCGCCGGATCCTGGACCGAAGCGACATCGACGCCGTGCTGATCGGTACGCCCGATCATTGGCACGCCGCGATCACGACGATGGCTTGCCAGGCGGGCAAAGACGTGTACTGCGAAAAGCCCTTGTGCCGCACCATCGACGAAGGGCGGAAAATGACCCAGGCGGCGCGGCGTTACGACCGGGTCGTACAGATGGGCAGCCAGTATCGATCGATCGCGCGTTCGCGCGAGGCCTGCGAATGGGTCCGCAACGGCCGACTGGGCAAGGTGCACACGGTGCGGTTGACGCACCCGTCAAACCGGACACACCCCTGCGAACCGTCGCGCCCGGTCCCGGCTAACCTGGACTGGGATCTATGGTTGGGGCCCGCCCCGTGGGCGGATTACCATCCGGCGAGATGCCATTTCAGTTTTCGTTACTTTATGGACTACGGCGGGGGCGCGCTGGCCGACAACGGCGTCCACATGTTCAGCGTCGTTTCCTGGGCAATGGGCACGGATCAGACTGGCCCGGTCTCGGTCGAGGCCACAGGGCGATCCGCGCCGAACAACCTGTTCGATGTGCCGGTGGATCTGCGCGTCCAGTACGAGTTTGCCGACCCACAGTTCACCATGATCTGGGACCAGGGGCCAAACCAAAAACTGAACCTCGAGTTTGTCGGCAGCCAGGCCACTTTGAGCGGCTTCTGGGAGTTCGAGATCACGCAGGGCCAAGCCGATCTGTCGCCGACGCGCGGGGATGAGATCCAGTTGGAACGCAGCAACAGCCACAACGGCAACTGGCTCGAGTGCATCGCCTCGCGCCGCCGCCCCGTGCTGGACGTGGAAACCGGGCATCGCGTGACGACGTGGAGCCATCTGGGCAACATCGCCTATCAACTGGGCCGCAAGCTGCGCTGGGATCCGGCCGCCGAACAGTTCATCGCCGACGACGAGGCCAACCGCCTGTTGCGCACCGCGTACCGCGCGCCCTGGCGGCTGTGAATGCCGCCTGCCGCACGAACGGTTCGGGCAGGCCTGGACTTGGCGAACGAATTCCCGGCCGTTGGCGGCGGGGGCGGCGACGCTGAGCCCCAGCGCTTCATGTGCGGCGTGCGTCCGAGGGCGGGTTTTCCGCGTCTTCGATTTGATAGTCGGCCAGTTTTTTGCGGAGCGTGTTGCGATTGATCCCCAGGCGCGCGGCGGCTTTCGTCTGTACGCGGTTGCACTCGGCGAGAACCTGAACGATCAACTCGCGTTCGACCCGATTGACGATCCGCTCGTGCATGTCCGCGGCGGCCGGTCCGGCGGCGGCCAGACCCTGCTGGACGACTTCGACGACCAGTGTGTCCAGATCCACCCCCTGAATCTGGCCGCGCCGTGCGCGGTCTCGGCCGGTAAGCACGCCCGGCAGCAGGGCCGGCGTCCAAGTGTCGTCTTCGGTCAGTACGACAGCCCGCTCGACGTAGCTTTGCAATTCGCGCACATTCCCCGGCCAATGGTAATCCTGCAGCGCTTGATGCACGTCGGGATGGACTTGCAGCGCCGGCCGGTCGGCGCGCTCGGCGAGCTGCCGCAGGAAATGCTCGACCAGCTCGGGGATGTCCTCGCGCCGCATCCTGAGCGGCGGAACCGTGATCGGTGCAACGTTCAGCCGCCAGTACAAATCCTCGCGAAATCGCTGCGCCTCGACCTCGCCCAGCAGGTCGCCGCTGTTGGTCGCGATCAGGCGGATATCGGCGCGGCGCGTGCGCGTGTCGCCCAGGCGGGTGAACGAGCCGCCCTGCACGACGCCCAGCAACCGCGTCTGCAAGCGCAGCGGCAGCGCCCCGATCTCGTTCAACACGAGCGTGCCGCCGCCCAGCGACTCGACACAGCCGACACGGCCGCCAACGGCCCCGGCAAACGCCCCGCGGACGTGGCCGAACAGTTCACTCGCCAGGCCGAGTTCGTCGAACCCACGGCAATCGACGGTCGCCAGCGGCCCGCCGCTGCGGTCGCTGAGCCGATGGACCGCGTGGGCGAGCAGAGTCTTGCCGACGCCCGGTTCGCCCTGTACCAGCGCGCACGTGCGGCTGCGGGCGATTTGGCGCGCCCAGTGATTCACGTGCTGCATGGCCGGGCTGCCGCCAACCAGACTCGAGGTCGGTGATCGACCGCCATCGGGCGGCCGATCGCCATCGGGCGACCGATCGCCATCGGGCGCTTGCGAGCTGTCGGCAGACATGTGCAGGCTACCTGTCGAAGGCTGGGTGTGCGGTCCGGGCCGGCTTGGGGCCGCGGCTCGCGGGTTTTGCGCGCGGCGTTTGTCGGCGTCTGGACGAGCGAGCGGTTGCAAGCTGACATCCGCCGGACGGCCTCCTCTGTCGAACCGTGTTCGGCGCTTAGCGGGCTGGCAACGTTTCGCTGGAGCGCGACGTTCCGCTTGGTTGTGACGTTCCGCCCGATGCGCGGCGTTCAGTTGGGTTGCGGCGAGGCGACGGCGCGGTTGGTGGTCAGTCCTTCGTGTGCGCCGCTGTCGCGGCTGGGTTCTTCGATCGCGTCGAGGATGTTGCCCAGCACCCGCTGTGTCGAGACATCCAGCGTCTCGCTACGGTTATAACGCTCGTATTGCTGAAGGATCTCGTCGCGAGTCAGGAGCACTCCGCGTCGCTGGACCGCTTGGGCAAACGCCGCGGCGGCCGCTTGCCGTTGGTCCAGTGGCCGCCCGTGTTGGCTGGCCAGCGATACCAGGGAACGCTGGCACTCGGGGCACCCCAGCAGTCCCAAAATTTGCGAGGCGCTCGTCGATAATTGCGGGGTATCCAACGCCGCCACAGCGGCCGGACGCACGCGGAACAGGTCATAAAAGGTCCGCGGCGGTTCGGCCTCGATCAGCCGGACCAAATGCTGCATCGCCCGACCAGCCTGGTCCAAGCGGCCGTCGTAGTCGACTCGCCACAAGCCCGTCAGGTCCTTCAAACGCGAGACCTGGAAGCTCATGCTTTGCACATCGTGCGGCAGCGGAAAGGCGAGCAGCAGCGGATCCAGCTCGGCGATCTCCTCGGCACGCCGTTGATTCTCGCGGCGCGCCATCAGCCCGATCGGCAGGCCTGCGGTCAGCGGATCCTTGCGAAACATCTGAATCGTCTCGTTGGCGTCGAGCGAGTCGATTGCGTCGCTGATCAGCAAGAATTCGTAATCCGGATTGTTGATGGCCATCCGAAACGCTTCTCTGCCGCTCTCGGCGACATCCGCGCTCAAGCCGATCTCGTTCAGCACGCCGACCAGCGTCTGGCCTTTTTCGATTCGCGGCATCGCCACGAGCGCCCGCCGCGAGCCGACGGTGCGCACGAAATAACAGAACGTTTCCAAGAGATAGCTCGATCCGGGATAAGGCCGATCCGGATCCAACCGCATGATCGCGTCAGCCGCGGCCAGCCTCAGCCGCCGGTTGCTGTGCCGCAGGGCTTGGACCAGCGGACGAGGCTGTCCATCCATCGAGTAGACGAGCGTTGCCTCGCCCAGCTCGCCCAACAATTCCGCCGCGCCGATCGCGGCTGCCGGATAGTCGTTCTGGATTGCGTAGGCCAAGGCGTCTTCGATCGCGGCCACCCCGACTTGTTTGGCTTGCGCGGCGAGCGTCCCATCGCCCTGGGGCAACGGCCGATCCAGGCCGCCTTCGATCTTGGCCTGAATCAGATTGGCCACCAGATAGAGACGGCGGGCGTCGCGGTTCTGGGGATCCAGCTTGAACAGGTCTTGAGACAAGCGGGCCGCCATCAGTCGGGAAGCGTCGGCCGCCTCGTACGTCCGCGGGACGCAGCTCCGCGTAGCGGCGTCCCAGTGCCACAACACGGTCTGATCGAGGTGGTTGACCCGTCCGACCGCGACTCCGTTCAGGTGCTCGCGGACACGGCGAAACAGATAGGTCACGGCCTCGACCCGCGACGGTTCGGAACCGACCAGTTGCACCAGTGCCAGGGCGGCGGCTTGGCGCGTCGCTTCGGGCACGCTCGGATCCAGCGCGGGGCCGACCAGAAACGGGATCGCGCGGGTCGAGCCGAATCCGGCCAACGCATGGATGGCTTGAACGCGCAGCCCCTCGTCGGGCGACTCGAGCGCTCCGAGCACGGGACCGAACATCGGCTGACCCAACTCGACCAAAGCCGTGCGAATCCAAGGATGCGCGGCTCGAAGCTGGTCATCCGCCAGAGCCTGCAGCAGAGGCGTAGCCGCCGCGTCGCCGGCGCGTTCCAAGTCGGCGATCGCCCGGGCCCGAATCGACGGCGACGGATCGCTCAACTGCGGAACCAGCGCGGCAAGTCGCCGGGGATCGCGCGCCGCCTCGTACGCCGCGTCTCGGACGGACTTGGCGAACTGGGCGGCCTCGGGCTGCATCCGCGGTTCGCGCGCCATGCGCAGGAAAAAGCCCGTTCCGTATTCGCGGTGAAAGGCCTCGAGCTGATCGCGGTCGGGCTGGGCGGCGATCAGCCGCGTCAGATAAAACTTGGCCACCTCAGGACGGTCGATGTCGAACAGCGACTTGACGGCGAACATCAGCTCGTCCGGCGTCGTCGGGTTTCGGTCCCGAATGGCCAGAACCACCGGGTCGCGTTCGGTGACGGCAAGCCCGGGGCCGGCGGCGTCCGCGGCCGCCGCTTTAGGCGCCGCGGCCTTGGGCGGCGGAGCGAACGGATCCGCCGCGGGTTTGGCCGGCTGGGCGAACGGATCCGCCGCGGCATTGTCGGCAGCCTGCTGAGCCGCCAGCGACGCCGTGACCGATAGCCAGACAAGCGTTGTTGCCGTGAAAACCGCGTGCGATGATCGCTTCATCGTGGTTCCTCGTGTGGCGCGCGATTCGACGCATCCGCCTCCAGCCCCAAATGGTTTTTCCACCGTTCGACCTGACTGGCCACCTGGTTCGGACCCGTCGAGCCGTAGCTCACGAACCGTCGGACGGCATTGGCCACACCCAGCGCGTCGTAAACCGTCGCGTCAATGGTCGGATCCGCCGCTTGAAACTGTTCCAGCGACAAATCCGCCAAACGTTGGTTCTGCTGCGAGGCGAGCGCCACCAGGCTGCCGACCAGGTGATGCGCCGTCCTCTGTGGCAACCCGCGCAAAATCAAGTGCTCCATCAACGTCGTGGCGTCCAAATAGCCGCGATCCAAGCGTTCGGCGATTTCCGCTCGCCGTAGCTCGGCGCCCGCCACCAGCGGCGCCGCCAATGTCAGACATGCCTCGACGGTGTCGAACGCGTCGAACAGCGCCGGCTTGTCCTCCTGCAAGTCCCGGTTGTAGGCCAACGGCAGCCCCTTGATCAGCACCAGAAGGGTTTGCAGATCGCCCATGACGCGCGCCGTTTTGCCCCGCGTCAGCTCGAGCACGTCCGGATTGATCTTCTGCGGCATGATCGACGAGCCGGTACAGAAAGCCTGCGGCAACGTGAGGAATCCGAACTCTGAGGTCGACCACAGAATCCACTCCTCGGCCCACGCGCTCAGGTGCGCAGCGATCAGCGCCAACACGAATACGGATTCGACGACAAAATCGCGATCACTGGACACATCCAAGCTGTTGGCGGCAACGTCGTCGAAATCCAGCCGCCGCGCGACGTCGTGACGATCGATCGGCAAACTGGTTCCGGCCACCGCCGCACACCCCAGGCTACTGACGTTGACCCTTTTTCGACAATCGGCCAGCCGTTGCCGATCCCGTTCGAGTTTCTCGCAGTACGCGAGCCAAAAATGGTTCGCCAGTACCGGTTGTGCTCGCTGCAGGTGGGTATATGCCGGTAAAATCACGTCGGCGTCCTGATCGCACCGCTCGACGAACGACCGCTGCAGCGCCACGATCGCGCGGTCCACGCGGTCGAGCGCATCTCGAACCCACAGTCTCAGATCGGTGGAAACCTGGTCGTTTCGGCTGCGGCCCGTATGCAGTTTCCGGCCCACATCGCCCAAACGTTTGACCAACTCGTGCTCGATGTGCATGTGGATGTCTTCGAGCTCCACACGGTATTCGAACCGCCCCTGGTCGATCTCGCGCCCGATAGCCCGCAGCTCGGATTCGATCTGCCGAGCTTCATCGGGCCCGATCAACCCGACCGCGGACAGCATCGCCGCGTGCGCAATCGAACCCGCGATGTCGTGCGCGTACAGCCGTTGGTCGAAACTGATGCTTTCGGTGAACTGCTCAACTCGGCGATCCGTTCCGGCCTGAAAAACTCCGCTGCGACTGGGACTGGCCAATGATGCTCCCTTTTGCGTGAAGTACGAGTGAACGGTTGATTGGGGCGTGCGAGCCGCACACGTAGTCCGCCTCGCTGCCGGAGACGGCATATCGGGTGCGCCGAACGCCGGAAAGTCTTTGTCCGAAGCGGCTCGCCGCGCAGCGAGTCGCGGCCACGACCTCAGCCGCAGCGCGAAACGAGCGGGCTGCCCAGCGCGAGAAACGTCGAGCCCGCGTTTTCCGGGCTCGTCCCCACACCCACTGGATGCTTTTTACGTCCGTCTGCTGCAAATGGACAAAACGCATTCGCTGGCAGACCGCGCGTGGTTCAGTAAAACCAGGTAGAATCTCGTCTTTCGAGGCGGCGCACGGGGCCCCTGCGCAGTATAACTTGCGAACTGCCGTCAACAAAGCGCGTGGATGCCGGTGCGAATCATTATTTCTGCGCTGTTCGCGGTTGCGTTCGGCGCTATTTCCGCGGACCGGTGGTCGACACAGATTGGATACACCAGCCATACGGCGCCGTCACGGGGGCGCAAGCTAGGGCGTTGCCCCAGGCTACGGTGTACGATGGCCTGGGGCCAACACGACGGATATGGCTTGCGGCCAAAAGGCGTCTGCGGTCACTCGCCCCCGTGCGATGACAGCATGCCGGCTATTGGCTCGTTAATTTTTGCTCGAGCCCGTCAATTCGATGCAAGCCACGCAACTCATCTAACCGATAAACTCGCCATAACCGCGGTAACCGCCATCGAGCGGCCGTGTTGCGCGCGGCTGCCAACAGCCAGACGCGACGCGCTGGAACAGGATCCGCGTCGGGGATGAACGTGCGCGTGTGCGTCGTCTAACGGCCGCGGGACGGCGGTTATCTTCAGCGTGCGTTCATTGCTCTGGGGCGACGTCCGGGCACGGCGGAACATGACGGGACGACCGTCCGCGGCAGAGCCAACCGGTCAGCATTCTCGCACAGGGCGCGATGTTGGAGAGTCGCATGGATGAAAGGGTCAACACGATGCCGGAGAAACACGGACCGCAGCCGCTGATCGATGGCCCGGTCGGTGGCCGCGCGTTCTACGCGCTTCGTACGAATGCCATCGCGCGCCTGAGCGCCGAAATGCCGCCGCGCGGCGCAGCGATCGTCATGGTTCAGGCTGCGCTGATCTGCAGTGCGGTCTGCGCGGGCTGGGGCTGTTCGACCACACGGACGTCCGACACGTCACGCACGGGCATCGAACAGTTGCTGATTTCGAATGCGGTCGACCAAGCGTTGGAAAAATACGACTTCCGCCCGCTGCAGGGAAAAGCCGTCTATCTCGACGACCAATATCTCGACGCCGTGGACAAAGGATATCTGCTGTCGTCGATTCGCGAGCAGATCCTGTACAACGGCGGCAGAATCGTGCCCAAGGCTGACGACTCGGACGTTACGCTCGAGGTTCGCAGCGGCGGTGTCGGGACCGACAATCAGGAGCTGTACGTGGGCATTCCCAATATGTCAGTCCCCGGTTTGCTGCCGATCGAGATTCCGCAGATCAAGCTCTGGAATCGCACGAGTCAGATCGGCACGGCGAAACTGGGGATTCTGGCGTATGACACCAAAGCGGGCGTGGTGTATCAACAGGGAGGCCAATCGCTTGCGCGATCGGACGATACAAAGTGGTTCATGTTCGGGCTGGGGCCGTTCCAATCTGGATCCATCAAGAGCGAAATCGACCAGTCAAACCGGAATCCTACGGCGGTCGCCCGGGCGATGCCGCACGGATCCCAGATCTTGGTCGCGGATCGGGCGGCGCCGTTGGCCACGGCCGAAGCCCACACGGCCAATTCTCCGCGAGCTATCGGGCTGCCGGGCCCGCCCGGATCATTTCCAGCCCCCGAAACACCGGAGATGATCGCTTCGCCGATGTACCCGGCGTCCTATTCGAATTCAGAGCGTTGACCGGAAGACCTGGGGGCGCCGCGGCGCATTTCGGCATTTCCCTGCAAGTCCCGCGCGGGTATGATGGCAGCCCGAGAACGGAGTCGCTGCAGGCTCGGTGCGCCCGCGAGCCAGGCTTTGCTTCGAGTTCCACGACCGAAGATTGTCGATAGCTAGGAGGATTGAACGTGCGTCGATCTGCGTTGTTTGTGCTTGTTCTGTTGAGCTTTTCGATGCTCGCCGGAGTCGCGCCGAGTTGGGCTGCTCGCCCCATCGACAGCCTAGTGCCGCCTACGACCAAAGGCTTTTTGTCCATTCCCGACGCCGAGCGTCTGCGGCGCGACTTTGAGAAGACTCAACTGGGTGCGTTGGTCAACGACCCGGAGATGAAAGCGTTTGTCGAAGATTTAGTCCAGCAGATCGAGACCAAGCTGGGACGCACCGAGTCGCGACTGGGGCTGAAGCCAGCGGACCTTCGTGGGGTTCCGGCGGGCGAGGTGGCGCTGGCGACCATGCAGCCCGGTGGCGATGCAAGGCAGCACGCTTACGGGCTGATCGCCGACGTCACGGGAAAATCGGAACAGACCAATCAACTGCTGGCGACCGTGGCCGAAAGAATGCGCGTCAAAGGAGCCAAGTCGAGCGTCAAGCAGGTTCAAGGCGTCTCGTTAACCGTCTATCAGATGCCTCGCCAGCAAGGCGAGACAACGTCCGAACGGGCGGTGTATTTCGTAACGGGCGATTATCTGGTGGCCGTCGATCACGAAGTGGCGGCCGAGCAGATTTTGACGCGAATCTTGGATGCCAGCCAAAAGAGCCTGAAGGACGATGCGGCGTATCAAGCCACGATGAGTCGCTGTCGCGCGGCGGCGCCCGAGGCGCAGCCGCATGTCCGCTGGTTTATCGAGCCGTTCGGCTATGCCCAAGCGTTGCGAGCGTCGACCGACGCCCGGAAGAAACGCAGCACCGACCTGTTGAAAGTTCTGGCGAACCAGGGCTTTACGGCTATCCAAGGAATAGGCGGCGTGGTCGAGTTCGGGACGGGCGAGCAAGAACTGCTGCATCGAACGTCGATCTACGCCCCACCGGTCAACAGTTCCGGCGCGCCGTATAACCTGGCGGCGCGGATGATGGCGTTTCCCAACAGCGAGACGGTGGCCCCGCCGCCTTGGGTTCCGCATCACATGACGAACTATCTGACGATGCACTGGAAGATGAAAGAGGCGTTCGAGTATTCGAAGACGCTGATCGACGAGGTCGCCGGCGCGCCGGTCTTCGAAGACATCATGGACAGCCTGAAGAACGACCCGAACGGGCCGCGGGTCGACATCCGTCAGGGATTGGTCAAGTATTTGGCCGAACGGGTTGTGTTCTTCAGCGACTATCGACTGCCGATCTCGACGACCAGCGAACGCTGGATGGTGGGGCTGGAGGTCACGAATCCGGCCGCGGTCCAAGCGACGTTGGACAAGGCAATGAGCTCGGATCCTGGAGCCAAGAAACGCGTCATCGGCAAGCATACGGTTTGGGAGGTCATCGAAAACGAGGCGCCCGCCGAGGTCGAAGAACTGGACATCGGCGGGGCCGGCTTCGGCGAGTTTGAGGCCGAAGACGAAGATGAAGACAAAGACGAGCGACCGCTGCTAACCCATGCCGCGTTCACCGTAGGGTTTGGCCAGTTGTTGGTCGCGTCGCACGTGGACTTCATCGAGGAGATCCTGAACCAGGGCGCCGGCCAGGCGACGCTGGACAGCACCAAGGATTTCACGCTGGTCAACGACGCGCTGACAAAGATCGGCGCGGGCAGCGACGCCGTCCGCTACTTTACGCGAACCGACAAGGAATACCACACCACGTACGAGCTGATCCGAGAGGGCAAGATGCCGCAGTCGGAAACGCTGTTCGGCAGCGTGCTGAACCGGCTGTTTGCGCCCGATGAAAAAGGCGCCGTGCGCGAGCAACAGATCCGCGGCGACAAGATGCCAGATTACGAGAAAGTCCGCGGCTACCTGGGGCCAGGCGGCCTGTTCGTCCGCTCCGAAGCCGACGGTTGGTTCGTCGCTGGCTGTCTGTTGAAAAAACCGGCCGACGGCATGGGGCCGGCCGGCCCGATGGTCTCGCGACGCAGCGCGGAACGCCGTTGAGATCCGTGTCGCTGACCGCTCGGCATCACGCTCCTCGCGACCCTGAACACAGACGTGCACCGCGGATTTGCGTCCGCCGGCGCCGCACAGGAAGCGAGGTTGACGCGGTCGTTGGCGCCGACGCTTGGCTGGCAGCCAGCGAGCCGCTTGGGTTCATGGAATGAAAAAAGGGCTTGCCGCGAACCACGGCAAGCCCTTTTTTAGTACCAGAGGAGGGACTTGAACCCACACTCCCTTAACGGGAACTGGATTTTGAATCCAGCGCGTCTGCCAATTCCGCCACTCTGGCCGGCAAATCCGATCCTGAAACCGCTCCCAGTCTACCACAAATCTCCGTCCGTCCAAGGCCTCTCGCGAATTTTTGGCGTCCCCCTGGGCATGTTGTCGCCAGCGACCCGCCGGTTCGCCGTCGGCGATATCTCTGGACTCTGGCGGGCATTCGGGGCCGTCTGCCGGCGTCTCGCGGTCCAATTGGGGCGAGTCCGATTCCGGGGTGGGCGACTTCGTGCCGTGTCGCGATGCGCACTGCACAAAAAAAGGCGTCTCTTTCGAGACGCCCCACGTTTTCCGCGTGTTTTTGTCGCGATGCCTCGCGCCACTTGGAACAGAACCTCGTCGTATGGACTTCGGTCTGCCGCTGGCGCAGAGACCCTGACGGCCGTGCGGTCCTTCGGCCCGTGCCCGAGATACCGGCTATTTCTTCTTCAGTTCAAAGCCTTTGGCGAAAGCTTTATCGTTGAACACCAACTGCAACTGCTCGTCGCCGCTGGCATTGGCCGCCTTGCTCTTGCAGTTGTTGCAGCAAAAGGCAACTTTCACGCCCGCGATCTCGACCGTCAGCTCGGGATTCAGCTTGCGGCCACTGAACGGGCACTTCACCTCTTTGGCCTGCTTCGTCTCGACCAACTGATGATTGGCCTTGGCGGCATACTTGGCTGGGTGCTTCTGGAACTCGGCCAGGCAATCCCCGCAGCACAAGTAGACCTTGCCGCCGTTGTAGGCCACAACCTCGGACTGGTCGGCGTCTTCGCCGGAGACCGGACAGTGCGCCTTGAAGTCGCTCTCAGCGGCGAACAAACTGGCGGACACAAACAACAAGGCGGCCGAAGCCGAAAAAAATCGTTGCATCATCGCAACACTCCTTCGTCTCTTGGATGGCGTTCGAGGCGACTAGCGCGAAACCGCGGAACACGGGAACACGACCCGCGTTGGGAAAATCTCGGCGCACAACGCCTGGACACGTTTCACGCGACCCTGAAACGGCGTGACGCGTGCGTCGCAAGATTCTCTCGGGGCTAGATTTCGCGAGGCCTGACACATTATAAAAGTGAGCGCGTGATTTTCAAACTTTCCTTCCAAGTCAAGAACCGTCCGGCAACACGCCCGACGGATCGAGGTTCCGATGCGTCCGTGGATCCTGGCCGAGACCACTTACACCCATACCCGAGACCATCAATACGAAGTCGCCGTGTTGCCCCTGGGGGCTACCGAGCCTCACAATTTGCACCTGCCATACGGCACGGACACGTTCGCCGGCGAAGTGATCGGCCGCGAGATCTGCGCAGCCGCGCATCAACGGGGCGCCAAAGTCGTGTTGTTGCCGGCCATTGCCTACGGCACCGAGACGAACATGCGCCGTTTGCCTCTGGCGTTGAACGTGAATCCCACGACGCTGTTTCAGTTCGTGACCGATCTGGTCGAATCGTTGGTGAACAGCAATATCCGCAAGATCCTGCTGCTGAACAGCCACGGCGGCAACGATATGAAGCCGCTGCTGCGAGAGCTCGCCGGCAAGTTGTCCGCGCATCTGTTTCTGTGCACGTGGCACAAGGCGATGGCCGACGAGAACCCCAAGATCTTCTCGCAAGCCGAGGATCACGCCGGCGAAATGGAGACCTCGATGGCGCTGGCCTACTTTCCGGAACTGGTCCTGCATCGGCCTGACGGTAGTCTGGCTGCCGACAGCGGACAGACCGCCACGACCCGGTTCCGGGCGGTGAACGAGGGTTGGGTGGCCATCACGCGGGCTTGGCATCTGTTGACAACCAATGCCGGCGCGGGAAATCCTCACGCCGCGACCGCGGACAAAGGGCGACGCTTGATGGAAGTTCTCGTCGACCGTTTGGCTACGTTCCTGGTCGAACTGTCCGAGGCGAAACTGGACGAGCGATTTCCCTTTTGATCGGTAATCGCAAATCGCAGTCCGGCCGAACCCGGCCGCTTGTTCGCGGGACGCGCCGGTCGGCGGCTTTGCGCAGTCCGGATCCCGCCAGCGTGGCGTGGGCAGCCTTGGAGGGATGCGCTCCGTCGCGTCCGTTTCGTTTCGTCGCGTCCATCGCGTCCGCCGTATTTCGCCGTGCTCCGTCACATCCACTCCGTCACGGCCACGACGGAGTGTGGCACGCGATCAAGTCGTCTCGGCCCCCCAAACGGACGCCCGATCTGGTAGAATCGAAAAACTGCCTGCGGCTGGTCGTGTCCGCCATCTGGTCGTGGCGCGCGACCGTGCGAGAACGCGTTTTGTCGCTTGCACATCCTGTGCATTCGCCACACAGTGCGCCATTTACTACATTTGGTCCCAGTAGAGGCCGGAATTCACTGCTTTTTGCCGTGGAACTTGTCGCTAGAAACGCCATCATACGTACAATACATAATCCTTTGGGTTTAGCTGTGATTGGCGGGTCCAAGGGTCGATTGCTACTTGAAGTCTTTGCGTCCGGCGTGGGCTGTCTGGGAGAGTTCCTGGAGATCTAACGGTATTGGAACATGTCTAGCGACCAAACAGTCACTGCTGACACGATCGAGCAGACCAAGCAACAGATCCGCGGACTGGTGAGCGAGATTGCGCAACTGTCCAAAGGCGATCTTGGTCCGGAGGAGTATTTCCCCGCATTTCTGCAGCGGATCGTCTCGGCGCTGGCGGCTCACGGCGGCGCGGTCTGGGTGGTCCGCGACGGACGCCGGCTCGATCTCGCGTATCAGATCAAGATGAGCGAGGCGTTGTTGGCCTCGGATTCGGAGGACGCGCAACGCCATTTCGGCCTGCTGACCCGGATCGTGGCAACGGGCGAGGCGAGCCTGATTCCGCCGTACTCGGGCACGGCAGACGAGCATGGCGCGGCGAACCTTACCCAGTATCTGCTGGTGTTGGCGCCGATGCGGAGCGACAATCAGGTCGAGGGCATCGTCGAGATCTTCCAGCGCCCGGACGCGCAGCCTGTAACACAGCGGGGCTATCTGAAGTTCCTCGTCCAGATGTGCGAGCTGGCTGCCGAATGGCTGAAGACCCGCAAACTGCGGCAGATCAGCACTCGCCATTCGCTGTGGGAGCAAGCGGACCATTTCGCGCGTCTGGTGCACGAGCAGTTGGACGTCCGCGAGACGGCATACGTGATCGTGAACGAAGGTCGGCGGATGGTGGGGTGTGACCGCGTCAGCGTCGGCTTGATGCGCGGCCGGATCTGCAAGATCGAGGCCATCAGCGGTCAGGACACGATCGAAAACCGCTCGAACATCGTCAACTATCTGGGCAAGCTGGCGACCCGCGTTGTGGCGACCGGCGAATCGATGTGGTTTGACGGGGATGAAGAAGATCTGCCGCCCCAGATCGAGGAAGCCCTCGACCGGTACATCGACGAGTCGCACACCAAGCGGTTGGCGATTCTGCCGTTGCGTCGTCCAAAGCGTCTGGTGGATGCGCGGGAAACGGCCACCGGCGAGGCCGACAGCGAGAGCAACGAAGCCAACGAGATCATCGGCGTGTTGGTCGTCGAACAGATCGAGAGCGATCTGCCCGACGAGGTGGTGCGCTCGCGGACGGATCTGGTCTACGAGCACAGCGCGCGCGCGCTGACCAACGCGGTGGATCACGAACGGATCTTCCTGATGCCGCTGTGGAAGGCCGTCGGCAAGACGCGGTGGCTGTTTGGGCCGCGGTATTTGCCGAAGACGGTCGCCGCCCTGGGCGCGTTGGTCGTGTTCATGCTGTGCCTAGTGCTGGTCCCCAAGGATTTCGAGCCCAGCGCCAAGGGCACCTTGCAACCGGTGGTCAAACGCGACGTGTTCGTGCCGGTCGATGGCGACGTGATCGACGTCAAGGTTCACGATCGGGACTTCGTCCAGGAAGGCGACCTGCTGGTCAAGCTGCGGAACACCGAGCTCGAGGTCCGCTATCAGGACGTTCTGGGGCAGATCCAGGTCAAACGCAGCCGCCTGGTGTCCGTGCGACGGTCGCTGTTCGAGCAGACCAACCGTTCCGACGCGCGGTCGCGCGACGAAGTCGAGCGGATCCGCTTGTCGGGCGAGGCCGAAGAGCTCGAACAGGAGCTAAAGACCTTGGACGAACAGTACCAACTGTTGGCCAAGAAACGCGCATTGCTGGAAATTCGCAGCCCGATCGCGGGCGAAGTGATGATGTCGTGGGACGTCCAAAAGTCGCTGATGTATCGTCCCGTGCAGATGGGGCAGATGCTGCTGAGCGTCGCGGATCCGCAGGGACCGTGGGAACTCGAGCTGTATATGCGCGAAAGCCGGGCTGGGCACGTCCGCCGCGCGCGCAGCGATCCGCGGTTGCAGGAGCGTTACCCGGGCGCGGGCGAACGCGTGACCTATGTCCTGGCCACCGACCCGGGAACCACTCGCAATGGTACGGTTCGCGAGGTCAAGGGAACGACCGAGATTCGCCAGGAAGAGGGCAACATCGTCATGATTCGCGCGGACATCGACCGCGCGCAGCTCGGGGATCCGCATCCGGGCGCGACGGTTACGGGCCAGATCTTCTGCGGCCGGCGGGCGCTCGGTTATGTCTGGTTTCACGAAGCCTGGGAATGGCTGCAAATTCACCTTCTGTTCTATCTCAAGTGACTCGACGGATCCCGCGCACTCGGAGTGTCGGCCATGCATATCACGGCATTGTTGATCGCGAACCTGGTTCTAGCCGCCCAGCCCGCCGCGCCCCCGCGCAGCGCGGATCCGGCGATTCTAGAGCTGCCCAACTGCCTGATTTCGCTGATCGACAACGTGGATCTGCCGGCGCAGGAATCCGGGGTGTTGCACGAATTGATCGCCAAGGAAGGCCTGCGGGCCAAAGCGGGAGACGTGTTGGGCAAGGTCGACGAGACCGAGACGCTGTTGCGGCAGAAGGCGGCCAAGTACAAGCTCGAAGTGGCGACGGAGAAGGCCACGAACGACGCCGAGGTCCGGGTCGCGCGGGCGATCGTCGATCTGGCGAAGGCCGAGTACGAAGAATCGGTGGCCATCAACGAGCGCAGCGGGGGCAGCGCGATCCCGCCGACGCAGCTTCGCCGCCAGCGAGTCCAGTGGGAGAAGGCCGCCCTGGACTGCGTCGCCGCGGACATGAATTTCAAGATTGCCGGGTTGGAGCGAAATGTCTCGGAAGCCGAGGTCGAAGCGGTGGCCAACGAGCTCGAACGGCGGACGTTGCGGGCGCCGTTCGACGGCGTCGTGGTCGAAATGTATCGCCAGCAGAGCGAGTGGGTGCAGCCGGGCGAACCCGTGCTGCGACTCATCCGGATGGATCGGTTGCGCGTCGAGGGCTTTGTGAGCGCCAGTCAGTATCTTCCCGAACAGGTCGATGGCGCACCGGTCGAAATCACGGTCGACCTGCCGGGCGCCCAACGGCAGCAACTCAGCGGAAAGATCTCGTTCGTCAACCCTCAAGTCGGTTCCAACCGCGATTACCGAGTCTGGGCCGAGGTCGACAACTTGCCGGGTTCGGGCGGGTATCCCTGGCTGCTTCGCCCGGGGCTGATCGTCCAGATGCGGATCCGGTTGAACCCGTTGGCCAGCGCCGCGCCGGGCCGCGGCTAGGCGTTGTGGCTCGCCGGTGGATGCAGCGGCTTCGTCGTCTGCGGCGCTGAGCGACCTTTCATTCAGTGTGATCGTCGATTCCTCGACGGGATATCCATGGCAACCCTTGCAGAAAGCCTGGTCAGCACGACGTCGCGGCGCCTGCCGTTGCGGATGCGTCCCGATCTGTCGATCCGCAAGCATCACTATCACGGCGAAGGCTATTGGGTTGTCAAAGAGCCGGTGGGTTTGAACTACTACCGCTTTCACGAGGAGGAGTTCGCCATCCTGCAGATGCTCGACGGCCAGACGAGCATGGACGAGATCAAGGAGCGGTTCGAGGCTGAATTCGCCCCGCAGAAGATCACGTTTCAGGATCTGGCCCAGTTCATCGGGATGCTGCATCGCAGCGGGCTGGTGATCTCCGAGGCGGCGGGCCAGGGCCGCCAGCTCAAGAAACGACGCGACGAAAAGAAACGCAAGGAGTGGCTCGGCCGTCTCAGCAACGTATTCGCGCTTCGCTGGCGCGGCGTCGACCCGGAACGGTTTCTGAATTGGCTGTATCCGCTGACTCGCTGGATGTTCCATCCGGTCTGCGTGGCGATGTGCCTGGCGCTCGCGCTGTCCGCGCTGCTGCTGGTGATGGTCCAATACGACGTGTTCTATTCGCGTCTGCCGTCGTTCCACGAATTTTTCGATCCGCGGGCCGCCAACAAATGGCTATATCTGGCGGTGACCATGGGGGTGGTCAAGGTATTGCACGAGTTCGGCCACGGCCTGTCGTGCAAACATTTTGGCGGCGAATGCCACGAGATCGGCTTCATGCTGTTGGTGCTGACGCCCTGTCTGTACTGCAACGTGTCCGATTCCTGGATGCTGCGCAACAAATACCGCCGGGCGATGATCGGGGCCGCCGGGATGTACGTCGAACTGGTCCTGGCCTCGCTCGCCACGTTCATCTGGTGGTTCAGCGATCGGACCACGCTGGTGAACAACCTGGCGTTGAACGTGATGTTCATCTGTTCGGTCAGCACGGTGATCTTCAACGGCAATCCGCTGCTGCGCTTCGACGGCTATTACATCCTGATGGACCTGGCCGAAATTCCCAATCTGCGGCAGAAGTCCACCGAGGTCTTGAAACGGTTCCTCGTCGGAACGTGCTTGGGTTTAGAGCAACCTGAGAATCCGTTTCTACCGCAGAAGAACCGCGTCCTGTTCGGGCTGTATACGGTGGCGGCCGTGGCGTACCGCTGGATCGTGGTGTTTTCGATCGTGTTTTTCCTGATCAAGGTTTTCGAACCGATCGGACTGAAGATCGTTGGTCAGGTGATTGCCGGAGTCGGATTTTTCGGTCTGGTCGTCCAGCCGCTGTGGCAACTGGCGCGCTTCTTCTACTTGCCGGGGAGGTTGCACAAAGTGAAAAAGCTACGGGTGGTCGCATCGGCGGCAGTCGTCGTAAGCGTGGTGGCCGCCGTCCTTTTTCTGCCGCTGCCGCACTCGGTCAAGTGCGAGTTCGAAATCCAGCCGCGCGATGCCGCGGCGGTGTACGTCGAAGTCGCCGGACGAGTCGAGCGGATTCTCGTTCGCGACGGCCAGCAGGTGGACCGTGGCCAGCCGATCGTCGAGCTCAGCAATCCGGACCTCGATCTGGCGGTTCTGAACCTGGAAGGCCAGCACGAGGTCACCCAGACGCGGCTGGCGACGATCGAGCGAGAACGCTTCCGCAACGACCAATCCGGTCTGCAGATCGGCCACATATCCGAATTATTGGCGACCACCAAGGCGCAACTCGCCGAGAAAGAGCGCGAGCTGGCCCGGTTGCGGGTCGTGACCCCGGTGTCGGGAACGATCATCCCCGCGCCGCCGCGGCCCGCGCGCGACGAACTGGTCGATGGCCGCTTGCCGACCTGGACAGGCTCGCCGCTGGACCCCAAGAACGTGGGCGCGGCGTATGCCGAAGGCGAGCTGTTATGCCGCGTCGGCGACCCGACCGATCTCGAGGCCCTGTTGGTCGTCGACCAGGCGGACATCGATCTGGTCGACGCTGCGATGGCCCAGGCCCAGCCGGCCGTCAAGTTGGAGGCCGATGCCTATCCGGGGCGTCATCTGCGCAGCCGCGTCGAGCAGGTCGCCCGCGTCGAATTGAAGGACATCCCAGGCAGCCTGGCGGCGCAGGCCGGCGGGCGGCTCGAGACCAAGGTCGATCGCGCGTCGGGCGGGGTTCGGCCGATGAGCACCTCGTACCACGCCCGCGTGCCGCTGGATGACCAAGGTCCGTTGAAGGGGCTGTTATGCCCCGGGATGAAGGGGCGAGCTCAGATCTATACCCAGTGGCAATCGATGGGCCAGCGAGCGTTTCGTTTCGTAGCTCGCACCTTTCATTTCGAGCTGTAGTCATGCGGGTTCCGATGAGCCCGAAGTGTGTGTTGTTTGGATCTGTTTCAGGAGAGTGAGGAGATTTAGGAATGGCGGAACAAAACACTGCCCCCGAAGCGACGGAAACCCCGGCTGCGGACGCGCCCGCGACCCGTCCGGCTCAGGCTCCAGCGCAGGCCCAGTTGCGCGTCGACGACTCGAACATCGTGGCCCTGTACGCCAACTTCTGTCGCGTCACCGGGACCCCGGAAGAGCTGATCATCGACTTTGGCCTGAACCCGCAACCGGTCGGCATTCCCACCGAGCCGATCAAGGTCGGCCAGCGGATCATCGTGAACTTCTTCACGGCCAAGCGGCTGTTGGGCGCGCTGTCCATGTCCGTCCAGCGGCACGAAGCCGTGTTCGGCGTCCTCGAGACCGACATCAACAAACGGCTCCGCATGCCCCAGGCCGCCGGTTGATCGTCGGCGCCGTGTCGCCGTGCAAGTCCGCCGATCAGCGGCGACCGTCCGGCGAGAGACAGACTGCGAGGCGCGCGGCCGTCGGCGACGCGCCGCCCGTCCTCGCCACCGCGCCCGTGTTTCAGAGCGCGGGTGATCGCGGGGCGATCGCCGGATCAGCGCTGGCCCCGCCGCTCGGCGCCGCCTACGAACGGCGTGTTCGGTTGCGACGCGGAGTGTTGCCCGCCGTGCGCTGACGCCCCACGGGATTTCGTCGCAACCGTCCGGGATCCGTCGCGTCGTCTTGTGAGGGGGGCGTCTCGCGCGACGTTCGCCGTCCGACATCTGCGTTGCTGCGACGGAACGCCGCCGCGACAGCGTGTCACTCTCGATGCAACGGCGCGTGACGCTGGCCGAGCCTCTATGAGTTTATGGCCGGCGCTCAGAACCGCGGGCGAACCTCGCCGCACTGGGCGATGCGGCGGGCCGCGCTGGGTGGGACACAACAGATGCGGCGAAACTCTCGCCAGAACAAGTCGGCGACCATCCCGACAGGGACGCTTCGACGGCCAACGTGGCTTACCCGTGGCTTATGAATCTGACGGACGCGACGACGTTCCCACGCGCCGGTCGAGACGCCCGCAGCCCGCGGCGAAATGCGAAACCGCGGAACGTGCACAGCAGCGAAGGAAAGCGACCATGAAATATCGCAGGTTTGGACGCACGGGCTGGCAGGTCAGTGAAATCGGCTATGGCATGTGGGGCATGGGCGGCTGGACGGGCTCGGACGACGACCAGTCGCGCCGATCCCTACAGCGCGCCGTCGACCTGGGCTGCAATTTCTTCGATACGGCCTGGGCCTATGGGGCGGGACATAGCGAGGCGTTGTTGGGCGAGTTGGTGCGGGCCAATCCGCGGCGAAAGCTCTACACGGCGACGAAAATTCCGCCCAAGAACCGCAGGTGGCCCAGCCAACGGCACTTTGTGCTCGACGACTGTTATCCGCCCGATTACATCCAGGAATACGTCGAGCGCAGCCTGCAGAACTCCGGCCTGCCGTCGTTCGACCTGATGCAGTTCCATACCTGGGAGGACGCCTGGCTGCAGGACGACCGTTGGGTCACCAAGCTCGGCGAGCTCAAAGCGCAGGGGTTGATTCATGCCATCGGCCCGAGCCTGAATCGCTGGGAACCGTGGAATGGCGTCCGGACGGTCGAAAGCGGACTGATCGATTCGGTCCAGTTGATCTACAATATCTTCGACCAGAACCCGCGGGACGAACTGCTGCCGGCCTGTGCCCAGCATGACGTCGCGATCATTGCCCGCGTGCCGTTCGACGAAGGGACGTTGACGGGCCAACTGACCACCGACAGCCGCTGGCCCGACGGAGACTGGCGGAACACCTATTTTACGCCCGAAAACCTCTCGGCGAGCGTCGAGCGCGCCGAGCGTCTGAAACGCCTATTGCCGTCCGGCATGACCCTGCCCGAGATGGCCCTGCGATTCATCCTCGCCGAACCGCGGATCAGCACGATCATCCCCGGGATGCGAAAGCTGCCGCACGTCGAAGCGAACCTGGCGACCAGCGACGCGGGCCCGCTGGACGACGCGCTCTTGGCCGAATTGGCTCGCCACCGCTGGGATCGCCAGCCGACGGAATGGTCCCAATGACAGCGAACCTGTTGATTCCGATCCTGCCCTACGTGGCGTACCTGGCCGTCGGGGCGGTCGTCGGCGTGCTGGCCGGCCTGTTGGGCGTCGGCGGCGGTCTGGTGATCGTCCCGATGCTGATGTTCTGCTTTGCGCAGCTCGGGTTGCCACCGGAAAACATGATGCACCTGGCGCTGGGCACCTCGCTGGCCAGCATCGTCTTTACGTCGATTTCAAGTTCCCTGTCGCACCATCGCCGGGGCGCGGTGGTCTGGATCGCCGTGCGGCGGATCACGCCGGGCATCTTGGCTGGCACGTTCGCGGGCGCGTTCCTCGCATCCCTGCTGTCCACCACGGGGCTCAAAGCCTTCTTCAGCGTGTTTCTCCTGTACGTTGCCGTCCAGATCCTGGTGGACAAAAAACCGGCCCCGTCCCGCGAGCTGCCAGGGATCGTGGGCATGTCTGCGGGCGGAGCCTTGATCGGCCTGGTGTCCAGCCTGGTCGGCATCGGCGGCGGATCGCTGTCGGTTCCCCTCCTGCTGTGGTGCAACGTCACGGGGCACCGGGCGATTGGCACGTCGGCCGCGATCGGCTTTCCCATTGCCCTGGCCGGCGCCGCGGGGTACATTGTCAACGGCTGGCAGGACCGCGCGCTGCCCGCCGGCGCACTGGGCTATGTCTATCTGCCGGCGCTGGTCGGGATCGTCGCGGCGAGCATGATGACCGCGCCGTGGGGCGCGCAGATGGCCCATCGCATTTCCGTCAAGCGACTGAAACGCATCTTTGCCGTCATGCTGCTCGTGATGGGCGTGCGCATGGTGCTCAGCACGCTGTGAGCGCGCGCCGCCGAGTGGGTTGGGCGCCGAGTGGGTCGGGCGCCGAGCGGGTCGGGCGGCGAGCGCAGGGAAGTGCGCCGTCGTGGAGGGCGCGTTGCGTCGTGGAGGGACGCGCTCCGTCGCGTCCGTTCGGCTGCGGCCATGACGGAGCGTGGCCCTCCGCTTGATTCGATTTTGGCAAGAAAGGCGCCGCACCGACATGAGACTCGAAATCAAATCCGCCATCGTTTTCTTCGCCGCCTGGCTGCTGGCGTGGCCTGCCGCCTCGCACGCCCAACCGGCCGGACCGACGCGTCCGGCCAAGAAACTGATCGAGTACGGTTGGGACGTCCCCTACCCGGATCAGGTGCGGGCGGAGATTCGCAATATGGAGAAAAAGCCATTCGACGGCGTCATCTTCCGCTTGCGAACCTGGAATCATGCCTTCGATCCGCGGCCCTGGGACGAAGCGCAGCTTCGGCCGCAGTTCGATGACCTGGCCGCTGTCCAATGGCAGACGTTCACGGACAATTTCCTGTGCTTGTACGCCGCCAACAACTGGAAGATGGACTGGTTCGACGACCAGCAGTGGGAGAACATCGCCGCGAACTTGCGGCTGAGCGCCAAGGCCGCCAAGATTGGCCGCTGCGTGGGCCTGGTCTTCGATCCCGAACCGTACGGAGACAACCCGTGGGCCTATCCCGGCATGAACGCGGATCGCAGTTTCGCGGAGGTCGAAGCGCAAGTCCAAGAACGAGGCGCCCAGTTCATGACCGCCCTGCAGGCCGAACTGCCCGCCGTGCGCCTGCTGACCTTCTTCCATCAGAGCCTGTTCAGCGGACTGCTGGACATGCCGGATGTCGCACAGCGCCAGGACCAACTGGCCAAGCACCATTGGGGCCTGCTGTCCGCGTTTTGGAATGGGGCGCTGCAGGCTGCGGGTCCCGAAGCGCGGATCATCGACGGCTATGAAATGGCCTACTATTTCACCAACACCGACCAGTTTTTCCGTGCTTATCACACCACGAAACAGCGCTCGCTGAGCCTCGTTCCCCCCGAGCTGCGAAGCAAATACGCCGCGACCGTCCAAGCCGGCATGTCGCTGTACATGGACCAGACGCTGGACCTGCGGCAGCCGCAGGAACGGTATCTGTCCCACTATCTGACGCCCGCCGAGCGGCTGCGGTTCTTCGAGCACCACGTGTACTACGCGCTGACGACCAGCGACGAGTACGTGTGGTGCTACAGCGAACGGCTGAACTGGTGGCAAGACAAGGTTCCTGACGGCGCCGAGGCGGCGATCCGCGCCGCGCGAGAAATGGTTGCGCAAGGCCAGGCCGATCGGGCGCGCCAACTGAGCGCCGAACTGGCCGAGGCCGTCGCCGCCGGCCAAAAGAAAATGGCCGAAGCCAAGAAACAATGACCCGCTGCGGCCCGCGGCCCATCCGCGCCGCGCGACCATCCATGTTCGCGTCCCGCAATCGGTGACCGGGTCAGAACGGGTTCTGCCAGGGGGCGTAGTTCCAGTTTTGGAACAGGTTCATCGCGGCTCGATCGATGCTATCGGTCTGCGGCAGCAGGATCAGGGCGTCCAGCCAGGCGCCTTGGCCGGCGCCCAGCGTCAGGCGGTGTTTACCCGCTGTCAGCTCGATGTCCGCGATGCGATACCAGGCCCAGTGATCGTTTCGCTCTTTGTGGAAACGTTTGGTGTTCGCGCGGCTCGGCGAATCCCAATCTTCGAACCCGATCATCCGTGTGACTCGCAGCGGACGGGCCGACTGGTCGTCCAGCCCATAGGACAGGCTCGGATCGGCATCCAGCGGCCAGCGTGCGCGAACCCACAGGGCGTGCGTGCCGTTGCGCGAAGCTGTGAAATCAAATCCCAGCCGTCCGCTTCCCGTGAACTCGACGCCGCTCGCGCCGCTCAGTTCCGCGACGTCGCGGACGCTGGCCATCCCGACCAACTCGTCATGCGTTTCGGCCTCGCGGACCAGCGGCGCCTGCGCCGCCAACACCTCGATCCGGGTCCGCCGCTGGGCGTCGCCGTCGCCGAGCACGACCGTCACAGCCTGGATTTCACCGGGCTGCGAGTTCGGTGCACGCAGCACAAACTCGGCTTCGGCCATCTGGTCCGCGGCAGTCAGCTCGATTGTGTGCCGCTCGGGCGTGCACGTCCAACCCGCCGGCAGATCGGCCAGGCGCACTTCGCCTTGCACACCCCGGCCATGGAACTTGACCCGTATGGGAACCTCGCCTCCCGGCGCCACGACCAGCACGTTGCGGTGCAGCTCGTCGCCTTCGGTATAGAAGCTCAGCGCATCGACGGCAACGGCCAGCTCGCTGCGATACCGTTCGGTCCAACGGCAGGCGGTCGTAATCGGAACCTGCCCCGCGCCGCCGACGAACGCGATGGGGTTCACCCCCAGGGCAAGCTTGCCCGGCAGAGCCAGCGACGAGACAACCACGGTGCCGCGGACTTGCAGCCCCTCGACCACGCCCGCGGCGTCGGGCGAAAGTTCGAGCTTGAGCCAATAGGCATAGCGGGCCGTGACCTGCGCGCGCAGCTCGGCGTCAAGCTCGCCGCGCCGCGCTGCACTGCGCCAGGCCTCGGTCCAGTGCCGGCCTTCGTCAAACGACAGCGCCAGCCGCACGCCGTCGGGACGGTTCGTCGTATAGACGCCCCGCACGATCGCGTCAGAGAAGATATATGGGCACTGGGCGCGATAGATCAGGCTCGCCGGCTTGGCTGCGTCCGCGGGCCGCAGCCGAGTCCGGCCATCGTCCAGACGCTCGACGACCATGTTCTCCAGGCTCGTCGCGTCACCGGCGTCGGTCGGTTCGTACACGATTGCGCCGTTCCCGAACAGCGGCGGGATCTTGGCCAAGGGCAGCGGTTGCCGGTCGCCGGAAACCTCGAACCAGCGGCCCTCGTTGTGCCAGCATAGGCTCGCCCGTTCGCCGGCTCGCAGCGCGAATCCCATGTCGTGCGGCCGCAGCGCCGTGCCGAACGGAATGCCGGTCGGACGGCCTTGCAGCCATGCGCAGGCGTCGCCTCCCTGGCGGATCTTCAGGTAGGGATCCTCCTCGATCCGTCGCCGGCCGATGATCGTCGTGTTGTCGCGATCTAGCCAGAACACACGGGCAGACAGATCAAACAACCGCCATTGGCCTTGGTAAAACGCTTGCTGAAACTGGTGGTGCGTCCCTGAGGCGTCGTTGGACGAGATGCCGACGGACAGGAGCAGTTTGCGCAACATGTGGTTCAGCGGGCCGCATTGGTCGTACGGATAGATGTTCAGCGCCTTGAGAAACGTGTACGAGATCCGCGGACGGTGCAGCGTCGGCAGCGTTTCACAGTACGACGCGTCGTAATAGTGAGCGCTCCGCAGCGCGTAGCGAAACGCCTCGATGGCTTTCGCCTCGTCGTCGCCCGCCGGCTCGCCCAGCGTAGCGCGAAGGCTGTCCACGCTCAGCGGGACGACGGCGCCGTTGGCTTGCCAGGCCGGCAGCACGGCGGTCGGCTGTGTCGCCGACCCCTTTGCGGCCGCCTCGTTCGGTGCGGACGCGTCGGCCTTTTCCGCCGCGCGTTCGTAGGTGACGCTGCGCATCAGCGGCGGATAATCCCCGCCCACGGTCAGTGATAGGCGATCATTCTCGCCGCTCAGCGTCCGTTCGACGCCATGCTCGCGATATTCGATGTATCGCGGGTCCGGTGGTCGGGAAAACGGTGTGTTCGTCGGCAGGCGGCCTTCGGCCCGATTGGCCTCGAACAGCGAGACCGGCGCGTGTGGCTGGACGACGACCGTCCGGCTGTCGATTTCGCCGGACGTCCGCAGTTCGAGCGTCGCCGATTCCTCTTGTGTTGGCAGTTCGAGACACAGATGGCCGCGCACAAACCGATCGTCGCCGGCATGCACGCCATGCGGCTCGTTCTCGAAGTGGAACAGCGCGCGGGTATGTTCATCCGTCGTGAACTCGTCGCGCGGCGGCGTGAACGAATCGGCATAGCGTTCGATGTCCGAGATCCGCAGTTCGTCGATCACGGCCTCGGCCGATTGTCCGACCGCCCCGGACACCTGGCGGCCGATGCACACCTGCATGGGCATGCTGCGGCTGTCCCGTTCGAAGATCCCGATGCCCTTGGTCGCCGTGCCGGCCGCCTCGAGGCTGCTGGGCCAAGCCGTTGTGCCCGGCCCCTGTCGCGCGACCAACTGACCGTCGACGAACAGCGCCAGATGCGCGCGGGGGAAATCCCACGTGGCCGCAATATGATGCCAGCGGCCCGAGGCCAGCGGCGCGGGACCGCGCACGACACGAGGTGTTTGGTCTGCGTCGGCGATCAGGAACTCGAGCTCGTTGCGACCGTCCGCGCCCCGCTTGCGCAACGTGCATTGTCGGCGATGCATATAGGCCACGGAATCGAAGAACACGCGCTCGACGTCGTCGCCCGCGTCCCACGTGGGCTGGCACCAGAATTCCAGCGTCCCGGCCTGCAGGCCCCAGTGAACCGACGCCGGCCCGGGATCACGGATGCCGCGGGTCAGCGTGCCTTCGGATGCGCCGTTGAACATCAGGAAACGCGGTTCCGTGAACGCAAACCCGCGGTTCAACGGCGCCGTGCGCAGCGCCCCTGGCACAAAGCCAGCATGGCTGGCCACGGGCCAAGGCCACCGCTCGCCGGGCCGAACGACCATCCGATCCAACCAGACGGTGAAAAAGGACTCGGGGCCCGTTACGGCTTTGTTCGTGTCGGCGTCGGTGACGTGGCAGCGAACGCGCACCCGCACGGTCAGCGTCGCCGCATCCGGGCTGAACCGCCCACGCTCGCAGAATTGAACCAACTGGCCGCGCGCGAGCTCGATCGTCAACCAGCGCGGATCGACGGCGTATTCCTGGATCAGCGAGCCGTCGGCGCGCGTCTGTTCGAGCTCGATCGACACCGGCGCGCCGTAAATGGCCCGTTCGGCGAACAAATCGCACTGGAACACCATCTCCTGGCCGGCGAACCGCCGCACATCGACCTGTTGGGAAATCGCCGCCTCGCGGTTAGCGTCGGCGGGCGTTGTCTGGTCGACGACGACCGCGAGAGATTGACGGTCGCTGGTATGCGCAAATCGGCCCAGGCGGATCAGCGGCGCCGAACGCATCTGCCAAGCCGTGGGCAACCCATCGTCCGCTTGTTCGAACCCGGCGTTGACCAGCAGATTTTCCGGCGGCAAGCGTTCGTCGGTACGTTGCGCGGGCGGCGTGGGGCGATCCGTCGTGTTGAAATAGATGTCGTAGACTCCGCATCGCTCGGGCGTCCCTGAGGCGTACCAAGCCAGATACGACTCGTGCCGATTCCGGGCCGCATTGAACTCGTCGCGGACGATCACGGGGATCTCGGCCAGGGGCTCCGGCTGGATCACACGGATCGACGCCGGATCCCATGTTCCGGCCACACCGGCCTGGGCCAGCAATTGCGGAAAATCGATGACCGTCTCGACCGCCCGTTCCGCTCCGTCGCGATACGGAGTGGGGCGCGTGACCCTGGTGCGAAACTGCCAGGCGTGGTTCCACCAAGCCGAGCCGTCAGCCCCGCTGGCGGCCGCACAAGCCAGAGTCGCAAACACGGCGATGGCGGGAAGCAAACGCGTGATCGTGGCCGACAGCGCCGCGGTTTGCCGCACGCGCGGGGCGGACGGACGTTGGCGAATCGGTAGCTCGGGTCGCGGGACGGCAAGGGTCTGTCGCATGGCGAAATCCTCGATTGAATGACAGCGCGTCGGTGCACTGGTGGGTTCGTCGGGTTGTTATGAGGTGAGAGCAGAGGCCGCTGGATGCCGCGCACGGTTTAGCGAGCCGCAGACAACGGCCTCGTCCGCAACACGCGCGGCCCGCCGCTCGTGATCCGGCCTCAGTTGGCGCGTTTGGATTTTATCCTGCAGAGCACAGGCATTGTATACCGCTTGACGCCGGCCAGCGCCCGCAACCTGGCGAACTAAGACTGGGCACGAGCACCATCTCACCGCCGGGCGAAACAGGCTGGACATTCGGACATGGGAACCGCAGAGGACACAGAGAACGCAGAGTTTCACGTTGTCTGCTACCTCTGCTACCTCTGCTACCTCTGCTATCTCTGCTATCTCTGTGTTCTCTGTGGCTTAAACCTCTTCTTATTAACGCGGACCGGTCCGCAACGCAAAAGTGTACTGTACAGACCGGTGTACAAGATGCGCGCACCGTGCGTGCATGAGACGAACTGAGACTCTAAGGATCGCGTAAGAAACAGCTTTGGTGTTTCAGACAAGTGGCTCTTTAGCGAGCGAGTCACACGGGGCAGTAACCCGAAGCGTCAGCGAGCGACTGAACGATCCCTGCAGGAACCTGCAAGGTGGATGCAATCCCGAATCCGGTCGCAACAAATGCTTTCGATGCAAGCCGCACTGGGCTCGTCCCTGGCTGACACTACCTATGGATTCGCGGTTGCCTGGCAGCCGAGTCTCTTGATGCATCCAGGCGAACGTCGGACGCCATCCTTTGCACGTTCAACTAGCCACGTCGGCCAGGCGTTGACGAGCCATCTCGCAGTACTCGGGAACACAGTCGATCCCGACGTATCGCCGGCCCAGACGTTTCGCCGCGATGGCGGTCGTGCCGCTGCCCATGAACGGATCCAGAACGATGCCGTTCCGGGGACAGCCGGCCAGGATGCAGGTCTCGGCCAACGTCTGGGGAAAAACGGCGAAGTGCGCTTCGCGAAACTTGGACAGCGGGATGGACCACACCGTCCGCTTGTTCCGCCCGCGCGGGTGAAACGCTTGGTCCCATCGGCCGTTGTGCAGATTCGGGTTGCCCTTGTTCTTGCCCTGCTCGGGCGTTCCATTGACCTGGAAAAAATGGTTTCGGCCGCCCCGCATCCGGCTTTTGTCGGTGAACGTCACGTGCGGCTCGCGGATCGCGTCGGCATCGTAAAAATAATCCGTCGTCTTGGTGAAAAAGAAAATATATTCGTGGTCCGTGGTCGGCCGCGTCTTGACGGCGGACGGCATCGCGTTCGGCTTGTGCCAGATGATGTCGCTGCGCAGAATCCAGCCGTCGCTCTTCAACGCCAGGGCCACTCGCCACGGGATGCCCGCCAGCGAACCGCCCAGGTACTTGTCGCCGAGCACGAGCCACAGCGAGCCGCTGCTCTTCAGCGCGCGGCGGCATTCGCGAAACACGGCGGTCAAGTTCTCGATGTACTGTTCCGGAGTCCGCTCGGCGCCGATCTGGTTGGCCCCGCGATAATCGCGCTGACGAAAATACGGCGGACTGGTGACGATCGTATCGATGCACGAATCCGGCAAGGTTCGCGCTTGGCTGTGCGCATCGCCGCACAGGATTTGGTTGACGAAGTGTCTGACGCCGGACGTGTCTTCGAGCATGGCCTGATTATGCACAAGCGATCGACGTGACGAAAGCGGCCCGGCGCCAGTCGTGCCCCACCACGTTGGACGGCGCCGGGCCGATCGATGCCGAATATGCACGAGCTCGAAGAGCCGTTCGCGCCCGCGGCGCGCCTGGACAGCGCCGATCGCGGGCAAGGCTCGACAACGTCGTTCGCGTCGCGTACGCTGCGCGTTGTGGACGATTGGACTGTAGCCACGGCGGTTGCGACACAATCGCGACCGCAGCCCGACGCCATGCCGCGGATCGCCGTGTGCCTTGATTCGCAAGACAGGAGACTTTTTCCGCCGATGTCGCACGCCCACCGACCTACCCGCCTGGCAGTGTCCCGCGCGGTCGCAGCGCTGGCCCTCTGTTTCCCGTTCTGTGCTGTCGCTTGGTGTCAGCCCGTGGCGTCGCCAGCGGGCCTGGCGTCACCAGTGGACTCGACCCTCTCAACGAACCTGGTGCGCAATCCGTCTTTCGAACAGCCCGCCGCCGCCGGGGCGTTGCCCACCGATTGGCGCGGCGCGGCCGACGTGTACTCGCTGGACACCGAGACGGTTCGATCCGGCCGGGCGTCGCTCAAATACGTCAATCAGGATCGGCGGCGGTACGCGTTGTGCACGCAGAGCGTGCCGGTTCAAGCTGGTTGGAAATGTTGGATCAGCGCGTGGATCAAGACACGGGATATCGTCGGAGACGAGAGCGGAGCGACGATCTGCCTGGAATGGAACGACCAACATGGGAAATATCTGGGCGGCGCGTATCCGACGGGCGTCAAAGGGACACGCGACTGGACGCGGGTCGAAGCCGTCACCCGTCTGCCCGACGGAGCCGCATCGTGCACGCTGGCTTGTTATGTCCGTAAAGAGATGACGGGCACGGCGTGGTTCGACGATGTCGAGCTGGTTCGCATCGCGGATCCGGCCATGCGAACGGTGCTGCTGTCGCCGATCTACCGCGGCCAGTTTACGGCTGGAGATGGCCAGGACGCGCGAGTTCGCGCGCACTGGAACTTGACGGACTACGATTTACAGGCTTCCCAGACGCGGATCCGCGCGACGCTTGTCGGACGCAACCAGGCTTCGTTGCCGACGACGGCTGCGCAGCCCGCTGGCGAGCCTCGAGGCAGCGTGGATCTTGGCGTGCCACTAAACGGCTTGACGCCCGGCGAATACGAGTTGGCCGTTCGACTGGAAGATCTCGACGGGCGCGAACTTCAGACTGATCGGCATCGGCTGGTCTGTGCGCAGGAATCGGCGCGTCGCAAATGCGTGGTGGATCGGCATCGGCGGCTGGTGGTGGATGGCAAGCCGTTCTTTCCGCTCGGCATGTACTGGAGCAGCATCAACGCCAGCGAACTGGAGATCTACGCCCAGAGCAAGTTCAACTGTCTGATGCCATACGGATCGCCCGACAAGGCTCAGATGGACCTAGCCGAAAAACACGGCCTGCGCGTGATCTATTCCATCAAGGATTGGTATCATGGGACGGCCTATTGTCCGAAGTCCATCCGCTCCGTGGCGGACGAAGAACAACATGTCCGTGATCGGGTCCGCCAGTATCGTGAACATCCGGCGCTGCTGGCCTGGTATCTGAACGACGAACTGTCGCAGCAGTATCTGCCGCAACTCGAGTCGCACCAGCGGTGGGTCGCGGAGGAGGATCCGGATCACCCGACCTGGACCGTGCTGTACCAAGTGCACGAGATCGCCGGGTATCTCAATACGTTCGACGTGATTGGGACCGACCCATATCCGATCGGCCGTGGGTCGGCGTCGTTGGCGGCCAAGTGGACGATGGAAACGCTGCGCCAGGTCGATGGCGCGCGGCCCGTCTGGCAGGTGCCGCAGCTCCACAATTGGGCCAACTACGCCCAGACCGACGCCCAGAGACAGCAAGGGCGGACGCCCACTTACGACGAGGTCCGCAGCATGGCGTGGCAGTGCATCTGCAACGGCGCGACGGGCCTGGTGTTCTACTCGTGGTTCGACGTGCGGCGAAATCCTGACGTGCCGTTCGATGTCCAGTGGGAGGGACTCAAGCGTGTGGCGGCCGAGATCGATCGGTGGGCGCCGATCGTGCTGTCGGTCGAGACGCCCCCGCCGGTAAAGATCGTCGGAGACACGCCCGCCTGGCTGCACTGGCTGACTCGCGTCGAGAAGGGCAAGCTGTATCTAGCTGCGGCCAGCGATGGCGATGGCGAAGGCGAGGTCGCCTTCGAGCTGCCGGCCGTGGCGAAATCGGTTCGCGCATTAACCGACGATCGTCCGCGGACGCCGACCGGTTCGACGCTCCGAATCTCGCTGCCGCGACTGGACGTGCAGGGCTACGAGATCGAACTGGCGACACCGTAGAGGCGAGCCGTGGAATCCCGACGATGGCTGGGGGCACAACCACCCAGTGCACAACGAGTGTACAAGAACATGGTTGGGCAAAGGCGCGCATGAGGACGAGCGCGCGGGCGGGGACGGGCACGCGCATGGGGGCGAGTGCGAGTACGAGAATGAAGGACGAGTGGCGCGGTACGAGCTGGCGAGTCAGGCGGGGAACTCAAGCCGTGGACCTGTCAACCGTCTGGAGCGTGAATTACCGGCGAAGGTCGAGGCCGGGGCAACGAGGACGGTGATCCGCTCGCCGAGTGCGTGCGTCGCGGATTTGCACGACGTCTCTGCGCTAGATCGATCGCGGCCGCAAATCGTGGACTTACTGGGACTGGGCGACGTTTTAAGCATTGGGGCAAACAGTATGATCTCAGAACCGCAAATCGGCTTCATTGGTCTTCATCGAGTCGGCTTGGAGGCGCTTCGCAAGCATTGGGGTTGGTTTTTCGCCTTGGGCATCCTCCTTGTGATCTTCGGGACGATCGCCATCGGCTCGGCGGTATTCATGACGCTGGCGACGATGGTTTTGGTAGGTTGGCTGCTGATCGTGGGCGGCGTACTCGAGGCTGTCCACGCTTGTTCATGCAAAGGCTGGGGCGGATTCTTCATCGATTTGCTGACCGGCATCCTCTACGTTGTGGTCGGCTTGATGATCGTGGGCAATCCGGCTGCTACGGCGCTCGCGTTGACCCTGTTGATCGCGATGTTTCTGGTCTTCGGCGGGCTGTTTCGCATCGTGATCGCGATCGTCGTCCGTTTTCACAACTGGAGTTGGCTGTTGCTGCACGGGATCGTCAATCTGGTCCTCGGAATCGCGATCTGGCGTCAATGGCCGCTGTCCGGCTTGTGGATCATCGGGTTATTCGTTGGAATCGACATGCTGCTCAACGGTTGGTCCCTGATCATGTTGGGCTTGGCAGCGAAAAGGCTGCCGGCAGACGAGTTGGAGGTGGGGTGATGGACGCCCGGGACCGTCGGGCTCCAGGGTCTCGGTGAGGCGTTTCGCGGTGCGCTGGCGTAGGTTCGTGAATCCAACCCTGGGCGAACGGCGGGGGCGCTACGCGGCAAAAGTAGGCGCGAGACTGCGAGCCGAATCGCGACGCGAGGCAGCACGCCACGCGCGTACGAGCGCGCTGATGCACGCCCCCTTCGTTTGCCGCGGCAAGTGCCGTCTTCTTGAACATCGACGCGGCGGCGTGCAGCCTGAGGCGAGCATGGCCCTAGCGCGGCGTCAAGGCTAAATGTCAACAGAGCCTCGTTCGCCAAGCTGCGCGAGTCCCATACGTTGAGGGGTGCGACAACCCGAAAAGTGCCATCGGCCTACGTATTAGACGATGACTTGCGTCAGCTCGCGAAACGCGCGCAGGCTCCGGATGGGGTTGAAGTCGTCTTCGGACGCGGCCAGCTCGCGGTACTGGGGTTCGATTTGGATCGAGGTCGCCAGGTACTCGAGCGCCAGTTCCGCGTTTCCGGCCAGGCTCCAGTAGCAGGCCAGGTTGTAGTGGATGATCGCCGCGTCCGGTTCAAGGGCGAGGGCTTCTTCCAGCGTGTGAATGGCCAAACGCAAGCGGCCCACTCGCTTGTAGCACCAGCCCAAGGCCAGCAGCGCATGCGTGTCGTCCGGGTTCAAGTCGGCTGCGTCGCGCAGCAACGGAATCGCTTCGTCATGGCGACACATCGCTCGATAGGCCAACCCCTGCAGGTACCGCACGTAGGCCGTCTGTTGGTCTGCCTCGTCCAGGCGCCGCAAGGCGACGAGTGCGCGCGTGGCGATGCGATCCCGCGCGGCCGACTCGAGTTCCCAATCCGGCGCACAGGCCGACAGCAACTCGAGGTATCCTTCGGCCTCGTGAGTCATCCGGTCCCGAACCAGTCGTCGCAGTGTGGAAACGGCCATCGGAGTATTTCCAACTCAAGAATCGCGGATATGCTACATCGTGTGCGGGCTGGCCGGATCGGATTCGGCCGTCCCCGTCCGCACCTGCCGTCATTGTAACTTGTGTTCGTCCAAGTCCCAAATGGTTAGCCTCCAAAATGTCTGCGAATCGTTGGTCACACGGCTCGACAACCGAGAGGTGCAGGCGTGAGCCAAGTTGTCGCCGCGAGTTCTGAGCGCGAATCGCGTTGGACGACGATCGCCGAGACCGGTCTGATCCTGTTGGTGTTTTTTCTTTATGCCGGCTGGCCACCGCCGAGCGTCAACGAGGCGCACTATCTGGCCAAGGCGAAACACTACTGGCAGCCCGACTGGTGTGCGGGCGATCGCTTTCTGACGTCCGCCGACGCCCACCTGGTTTTTTATTGGACGTTCGGTTGGCTGACGCGACTGGCGCCGTTGGCCGCGGTGGCGTGGATCGGACGGGCGATAACCTGGGGCCTGCTGGCCTGGTCTTGGCAGCGGCTCAGTTGGGCGATCGTTCCGCGGCGGTTCGTCTCGTTGTGGACGGCCGGGGGGCTGCTGCTGTTCAACGGCCGTTTCCATCTGGCCGGCGAATGGGTCGTCGGCGGCGTCGAGGCGAAGGGGATCTCGTATGCCTTTGTGTTCTTTGCTTTGGGGGCGCTCGTCCGCCAGCGGTGGAACGCGGCCTGGATCCTGCTCGGCCTGGCCACGATGTTTCATCCACTGGTCGGAGGCTGGTCGCTGGTGGCGGCCGGGTGCGCCTGGCTGAGCTGCGGAAAGCTCAGGCCGCCGCTGAGCCAGATGCGGTTTGGGCTAGCCGCGGCGTTGATCTTGGCGTTGCCCGGGTTGATTCCCGCCTTGCTGCTGAACCGCGGGGTCAGCCCGGACGTGGCGCTCCAGGCAGACCTGATCTACGTCTACCGACGCCTGTCGCACCATCTGGTCGTGCACCGTTTCCCGCACGCCTTCATGGCTCGGTATGCGCTGTTGCTGGGCGTCTGGTTGACGGTGTGTTTCGTCACGCCTTGTCGTGCGTGCCGCGGCGAGCTGGGCCAGCGACCCTTGCGCGGATTCGTCGCCGGCTCGCTGTTGATCGCGGCCATGGGGATCCTGATCGACCAGGCCTTGTTGCAACGTCTGGATTTGGCGGCGCCGCTGTTGAAATACTATTGGTATCGCTTGGCCGACGTGATGCTGCCGGCCGGCGCGGCGCTGGCACTGGCCCGTTGGATGACCGACCTCGAGGCGCGCCGACCGGCCGTCGGTCAAGCAGCCTTCATCCTCGGCGGTTTGCTCGTGGTCGCCGGCGTAGGGCAGATCAACTACGAGCAGCGACAAGACTTGCGGCCCCTAGCCGATATTCAAAGCCTGCCGTCCTGGCCGAACCGCCCGCAGGAGACACGGCAGGTGTACGACCAGTGGCGCGAGGCCTGCCGCTGGATCGCCGTGCATACGCCGCGCGACGCCTGCTTCATCACGCCGCGAATGCAAGAGACTTTCAAGTGGTACGCCCAACGCAGCGAAGTCTGCTGCTGGAAAGACGTACCCCAGGACGCCGGGGAATTAGTCGCCTGGTGGCAGCGGCTGCGCGACCTATACCCGCGCCGCTTGATGGCGGGTGGTTTGGCGGCGCACGGCGAACCGCGGTTGCGCGAATTGGCGAACCAGTACGGCGCCCAATACATCGTCTCGGATCGTTGGCTCAGCCAGCGTCCACTGAACCTGGTCCGGGTCTACCCGCCGCCAGGCTCGCCGGAAGCAACCTCACCGGCGCCGTTCGAGGTGTACTGGGTCGGGCCGCGATCAAGATGAGCTGCGTCTCGACGTCGATTCGCGATCCGCGCTCGGATCGGTTTTAGACGTGCCGTCGCCGGTCGATCCGGCGATCTGACAGCCCTCAGGGACACGCCATCCCCATCAGCAGGCTCGGGGGCGCCAAACGCATGGTCAAACCTGATCGACTGATTCGTCGTCACACGGGACTTGCAAGGCCGCAACACCGGCATCGAAGTCGTCGTAGATCTCGAAGACCCGATCCAGATGGGTAAGGCGAAACGGCTCGCGGACCGCCGGTTGAAGCGCGCACAGCGCGATGCGACAGGTCGTGGCGTTTTTCGATTTCAGGCGGATCAGCATCCCCAACGTAGCAGAACCGGCCATTGTCACGTTCCGGAAATCCAACAGCAGCCGGCTAGAGCTGTGCTGGGCGAGCAAATCCTCGATTTGTCGTCGGATACTATAGAGTACCCAATCCTTGATCAGCGCGGGCTCGAGGATCGAAACGACCAGGACTCCGTCCTTCACGAAGCAACTCACTTCCGACATTCTGTCCTCCCCAGCACGCTTCTCCGGCGCGCCGCGCTGTCCTCTCCGGGCAGCCCACAGCGTAGTTGGCTCGGTCGCTTATGTGTACAACGCCTGTTGGTGTTGCCGCCCGTCCGCAACGAACAGGTACGACGTATATCCGTTAGGTTGTGTCGGTTTGTCGGCGAGCGAAGGGGCGGCGAGAAATCCGGCGAGGGCAAGGCCTTGGTCGAGACGGGTGACAACCATCGGAAAACCCTGACCGGGGGCAACAGATGCCGCTAACGGGCACGGAGTCGCCATCGGTTTCGTCAGCTCGGGGTTCTCAACCCCGTCCGTCAGCCAACACGGGGCGTTGCCCCGCGCCGAACATCGGCCCGCTTCAGGGCCAGGAACCCCTGCGCCCACGCGAAAAAGTGGCCCCGTATCGCTGACAAACGGACGGCGACAACCTTGTTGGCTGTGATTCGCTCGCGGTGGCGCCGTGGATGGGTCAGGAGCCGGGTCGATCCAGTCCGCGCACCCGACTGTGGACGTCGTCTTCGTCTCTGTCACGCTTCGCCCCGCGACCAGCGGACGCCGTCCGGCAGCCCTCGGCCATTTCACGCCGCCATTCTCGCGTTCAACGTTGATCGACGTGCTCAGGCCGGTTGCCGTCGCGTCGGACTACGCCAAAAGTTACGTTTCGGTTCATCTCGGTTGTAGTTTCTTCAAGAAACCTCGCTAGCACCTCTTCCGTCAAGAGCAGATTTTAAAAAATCGCAACATCGTTGCTGAAGGTGGCTTACGTATATTTAACGCGCGCCGCTGGCTCGTTTTTCAGCAATGCGCTGCCCGTGGCACGAATCTTGCGACTGGTCCCAAGGCCGACAAAACGATCGGGCCGCCGGACGGACCGGCAGCCTGCACTGCCTCATTATATCGCAGGCGATTGACAATGGCACGTTTCCTCGCCCCGCGACGTACAGTCGCAGACATGGTTTGCTCGTCCGATCCTGCTTTGAGTCCGGTGTCAGATCAACCGCACACGGCAGGCACACTTGGCTGGACGTATCGTGGACGCGGCATCCTGCCGCGTTTTCACCTATGTGGGTACGCGGCGCGGCCGGATGTATCCCATCGACAGACCGACGTCAGCCTGCCTTGGCTGTGCGCGACACGACGCTCGCTGGCTGGTTCTTCGATAGTATCCGCCGCGGGCAATTCGTGGCGCCTGTGGGAGGAAACGCTTGGCTAGCCAGTTGCGTGTGTGTTACGATCAAGGCAAACATGGCAAGCTGACAAACGTGTTTTTCTGAACTCTTCTTGACGGACGCCGTAGATACACATGAAAGCAACGCTAAGCACAGCGAAATCAGAATGGACGGAGCCTAGTTCGCTGGAACACTGGTCCGACGAGGACCTGTTGATTCAGTATCGCGAGACCGGTCGCCGGGATTTGTTTACGGCGTTGGTGCGGCGGTACGAGCGCGAGCTGTACAATTATCTGCGCCGCTATCTCGGCAGCCCGGAGGCCGCCGAGGACGCGTTCCAGACGGTGTTCCTCCAAGTTCACCTGAAGTGCGGCCAGTTCGAGTCGAATCGTCGCGTGCGGCCGTGGTTGTACGCCATCGCCACCAATCAAGCGATCGACGCTCAACGCGGCAGTCGCCGTCATCGGCTGTTCAGCCTGGATCGCCCGAGCCGGCTGCGCGATACAGACGACGGGAAAAGCTGGTCGGAGACAACGGTCAGCAACGAACCGGACCCCGCACGGCAGGTGGTTGACGGCGAACGAGATCGCCTGCTAGCCGCGGCTCTGGATCAATTGTCCGAGCCGCTGCGGACGGTTGTCCATTTGGTGTATTATCAAGGTCTTCTATATCGCGAAGCTGCGGAAGTGTTGGCGATTCCCGTGGGCACGGTTCGCAGCCGATTGCATACGGCAATTACCCGGCTGGCCGAGTTTTGGAACGGTCATCATCCCGAGTTGGACTGAGCGATGCCTGTAGATCTGCTGGGTTATCTGCTGAATGCGCTGGACGAACCCGAGCGTCAGCGGGTGTTCGAGTCGCTGCAAGCGGACCCTTTGTTGCGGCAAGAACTCGAAGACTTGCGCCAGTCCTTGCGTCCGCTGGACGCGACGAATCACGACCATGCCCCGCCAGCGAGCCTCGCCGAATCGACGTGCGATCTGGTGGCTCGCTTTGCGGCGCAACGCGAGGGCGCCGTGCCGCCGGCCCGGCAGCCACGCCGTCCGCGAGTTCTCGGGCGCGAGAATGGCGAGCGGTACGCGGGCGCCGTCGCCCAATGGTCGCCCGCCGACGCCTTGGCGATTGCGGGTGTTCTGCTGTGCGCCGCGTTGTTGTTCTTTCCGGCCATCGCCGGCAGCCGTTTTCGCGCACAGATCGCCAAGTGCGGCGAGAACCTCCGCAACATCGGCGTCGGCTTGGCCGAGTACAGCGAACACAACCAGGGACTGTTTCCAGCAATTCCCATCGACGGCAATTGGGCGGTGGCGGGGGCTTACGCCCTGATTCTGAACGAGGGGGGGTACTTCGACGATCCGCGAATCCTCGTATGTCCGGGCTCGTCGTTGGCCGCTCGAGGCTTTGAGTTTCGGATTCCGCACCCCGCCGAACTGGACATGGCCAGTGGGGTTCGCTTGCGCGAGTTGCATCGAGTTCTGGGCGGTTCGTACGGCTACACGCTGGGCAGCATGGTGGGCGGCAGATACCTCACGCCGCAAAACCAGCGGCGATTCAGCTATGCCCTGGTAGCGGATGCGCCGAGCTTGCATCTCCCGGGGCGCCAAAGCGGCAACCATCTCGCCCGCGGACAGAACGTCTTGTTCGAGGACGGCCACGTCGAGTTTTTGTCGAGCCCGCTGCGCGAAGCGTTTGGCGACGATGTGTTCCGCAACCGCTTCGGCTATGTCGAAGCCGGGGTCGATGAAAGCGACTCGGTGGTGGCGTCCAGTTTTGTCCGTCCGTTGCTCGGTTACTGAGCCTCGCTCCTCGCTCACCGTGGGCCACCGCGCGAACCACGTGGCCCAGGATCGCCGAGTCCCGCCGTCCGTCCGCCACGCGAGCACGAGCTTCGCCGCACGGCCCACGTGGCCGTGTCTTTACCCAGATTTTACGCTTCATCGAAGAGTAGAGCTCAGGGTCGGACGCCAGCGCGTTCCAGCCGATATGCGTTCGGCCCATCAGCCGCGGAACGCTGAACTTGCGTTGCAACTCAGATCCGAACTCGAAGCATGTGGATAAAGACAAGCCACGTGACCCGGGATCACGGAGCCCCGCCTTCCGTCCGCCGCACGACTGCCGAGCCCCGCCGCGCGGAAAAGGTGGATCGAGGTTTCGCCGCATGTGGTTCCATTTCGAGCCGGATGTAGGATAATCAAGGACGCTCCGAGTAACCTTTCGCGGCACTTGTGCGTCAGTCTCGTTGGGCATCGTGTGCCCGCGTGAAGCGCAGACGCAGTTATGACACGTGAACGCGATGTTGGTGTGCGATGGCGAACGACAATTCAACCCACGAAGATTCGGGAATTCTTGGTAGCCCGCCGGGCGAAGGGTCATCGAATATGGAGATTTTTTTCCTTTTGGCCTTCATCGGGGCCTGGTTTGTGTTGCAGATGTGGATTCTGCCTCGATTTGGCGTGTCGACGTGAATGAGCGGCGCATGTCGGCCGAGTTCGGCCGTGGAACAATTGGATCACAGCGAACACACGTCAGACTCGCCCTTTGCCGGTTCGTCGGCCAAGGACGAGTAATCGCGGAGCTGTTGGCGAAACGACCGCCCGGCGGGTTCCGATCGTCGGATCCTCGCGCGGCGGATGTGGTTAAAAACCAAAATGGCCGCACGAACCTGGGGAGGGCTGGTGCGGCCATTGTCGCTTGCGCACCGTGTATCTGCGGCCCGTTCACCCTGCCGGTCGGCATGGCGGCGGGCGGGATGCACGGCTTGGCGCGGGGCGGCGCTCGAAATGGGATCCGCCAGGTCTGGCTAGGCGCGCGTCCGGCATCGACAGCGTTTACGCCGCCTGCTGGGAAAAACCGGAGAGGAATGCCCGGTCGTGCCGGGCACGGGCGAACCAAAAAACCGGCTCCTACGAGGACGCTACCGCGAGTCGTGCGAAGTAGCAGGGCATACCGCAACATTGGGAACAGTAAAGGAGGCGAATCATGACCCTGCGTCGCGACGTTTTCATGCGGTGGGCGCGGCGGATGGGCCACGCGATTCTGGCGTTCGTGTCGCTCGGTGTGATCGTTGGACTGGTGCTGTGGCTGGTGGGCGCATTCGAGCCGAAAGTGCCCGACCAGGCAAGTCCTGTCTCGGCGCGAACCGTCCCGCCCGGGACGAAGGTGGTGGCCGCGCGGCTGCGCACGCTGCCCGTCACGGAGAGCGCCGTGGGCAGCATTCGTGCAGTGCACGAGACCAGCGTCGGCAGCAAGCTGCTGGCGCGAGTGCTGGAGGTCAACCTCAAAGCCGGACAGGCCGTCCAGGCCGGCGAGGTGCTGGTGCGGCTGGACGACAGCGATTTGCGGGCCCGGCTCGAACAGGCGGTGGCGGCGGTACGGGCCGCCGAAGCGGCTCGCGACCAGGCGGCGTCGGAGGAAAAACGCTATGCGCCGCTGGCCAAGGATCGCAACATCAGCCAGCAGGAGTACGAGCGAACGGTGGCCGCCTTGAAATCCGCCGAGGCCGAACTCCAGCGCAGCCGCGAGTTTGTCAAGGAAGTGCAGGCGATGTTGGAGTGGGCGACCATCCGAGCGCCGATGGATGGCGTCGTGATCGACAAACAGGTCGACGTAGGCGACACCGTCACGCCGGGAAAGATCGTCGTCACCCTATTCGATCCCACACGGATGCAATTGATTGCCAGCGTGCGTGAATCGCTGGCGACTCGGTTAAAGACGGATCAAGACATCGGCGTGATGATCCAGGGATTGAACGAACAGTGCACGGGGACGATCAGCGAGATCGTCCCGGAAGCCAAGACCGCCAGTCGGACCTTCCAAGTCAAAGTCACCGGTCCCTGTCCGCCCGGCATCTATAGCGGCATGTTTGGGCGAATCCTGATCCCGTTGGCTGACGAACATGTTCTGGTCATCCCGCGGCAAGCCGTGCGAAACATCGGCCAGTTGGAGTTGGTCGACGTTGTCCAGGGGAGCAACGTCGAACGCCGGGCGATACGCGTAGGGCGTGTGCTGGACGACGAGGTCGAGGTCTTGTCGGGACTGCACGAAGGCGAACAGGTCATTGCAAACGCGGCGCCGGGAGGCGTGTCATGACCGAGCATCCTGCCTCCCCCGTGCATCACGAACATCATTTCTTGAACCAACTGGTGAAGGTCTTTCTGGACTCGAACCTGTCGCTGATCCTGATCCTGTTGGCGACGGTCGTCGGTCTGGGGGCCTTGGGGGTGACTCCGCGCGAGGAAGACCCTCAGATCATCGTGCCGATGGCCGATGTGTTCGTGCAATTTCCGGGGCACAACGCGGAGGAGGTCGAACAGCTCGTCACGACGCCGCTCGAGCGAATGTTGTACCAGATCGACGGCGTCGAGTACGTCTACTCGATGACGCAGGCCGACCAGGCGGTGATTACGGTCCGCTACTACGTCGGCGAAGATCGCGAACGAAGCTTGGTCAAGCTGTACAAAAAGCTCGACGAAAACATCGACGTCGTGCCGCCCGGCGTCACCGGTTGGGTCGTCAAACCGGTCGAAATCGACGATGTTCCGATCGTGACGTTGACGTTGACCAGCGCTTCTTCGGACGACATGACGCTGCGCCGCGTGGCCGACGAGCTCACGTTGCGACTGGCCAGCGTGCCGAACGTTTCGCGGGCCTATGTCGTCGGCGGCCGCCCGCGGGTCGTCCAGGTGTTGATGGACCCCGATCGGATGGCGGCCCACAACGTGTCGCCGCTCGAACTGCAGCGCGCCCTGCAGGCGGCCAACGTTCGGTTGACAGCGGGCGATTTCCGCAACCGCGACCAGGTGGTGCGGGTCGAAGCCGGCGAGCCGTTCAGCACGGCGCGGCAACTGGCGACGCTGGTCGTCGGCGTGTTTGACGAACATCCGGTGCGGCTGCAGGACGTGGCGGACATCGAGGACGGCCCCGACGAAGCGGCCGCCTATGTGCGCCATGGCTGGGGCCCGGCTCGCGGGTTTACGCACATCGGCGGGTTCCCCAGCTCGCTGATCGGACCACGGCGGACGCCGTCGGGCGACGATCCGCCGGACGCCGCGTCCGCCGTGTCTCAGCCTGCGGTCACGATCGCGATCGCCAAGAAAAAAGGCTCGAACGCCGTCCGAGTCGCCCACGCCATTTTGGCCGAAGCGGAACAGTTGCACGAGACCTTGGTCCCGGACGACATGGACCTGGTGCTGACGCGCAACTATGGCTTGACGGCCGACGAGAAAGTGAACGAACTGGTCGAAGCTTTGATCGTCGCCATCCTGCTGGTCGTGACCCTGCTGGCCTTTGGCTTGGGGTGGCGCGAGGCGCTGATCGTGGGAACCGCCGTTCCGGTCGTGTTCGGGTTGACCTTGGCGGTCAACCTGCTGCTGGGCTATACGATCAATCGCGTCACCCTGTTCGCATTGATCCTGTCGTTGGGCTTGTTGGTCGACGACCCGATCGTGGATGTCGAGAACATCACGCGGCATTTCGTGCTGCGTAAAAACGCGACGCGGCGCATCGTGCTCGAAGCGGTCGCCGAGATTCGGCCGCCGATGGTCGCGGCGACGCTGGCGGTGATTGTCAGCTTTTTGCCGATGTTCTTCATCACGGGCATGATGGGGCCGTACATGGGGCCCATGGCCTTGAACGTGCCGGTCACCATGCTGATGTCCATCCTGGTGGCCCTGACGATCACGCCTTGGATGGCCTATCACGTGCTGCGTCGCGCGTACGGCTCGGGCGCGGCGCCCGCCCATGCCGTGCCCGACGAACAGGACGCCGAGTACCTGGAATCGCTGAAACACTCACCGCTGTACCGATTCTTCTACCCGCTGATGGCGCCGCTGCTGCATTCGCGCGTTGTCGCCTGGGGATTCCTACTGACGATGGGCCTGCTGACGATCGCTGCCATGGGGCTGGGGGCCGTTCGCAGCGTCCCGTTGAAAATGCTGCCGTTCGACAACAAGAACGAACTGCTGCTGGTGCTCGATTTGGACGAAGGCACGACGGTCGAACGCACGGACGCCGCCGTTCGCGATTTTGAAACCTACCTGTGCAGCGTACCCGAAGTCACGGACTTTACCAGCTATGCGGGAACCGCCTCGCCGATGGACTTCAACGGAATGGTGCGGCACTATTACCTGCGCCAGGGCGACAACGTGGCGGAAATTCGGATCAATCTGGCGGGAAAAAAGAACCGCAAGCTGCAGAGCCACGCGATCGGCCTGCGGATGCGCAGCGATCTGCAGACGATCGCCGATCGGCATCGAGTTCGGCTGAAGCTTGTCGAATCGCCGCCGGGTCCGCCCGTGATTGCCAGCGTTGTGGCCGAGATCTATGGCCAGCCGGATCATCAGTATGAAGACTATCTGGCTGCGGCCGACATCGTGCGAACCCGACTCGGCCGTGAACCGGGCGTGGTCGATGTGGACGATACCCGCGAGGCGCCGCAACTCAAGCAGACGTTTGTCACCGACAAGGAAAAAGCCGCCCTGAACGGAGTCTCGACCGACCAGATCGCGCAGACGCTGCGCACGCTGTTGCCGGGCGAGGCGGTCGGGACGATCCGCAGCGACACCGAACGGAATCCGCTGCGCATCGAGCTGCGGCTGCCGGTCCCGCTGCGCGCCAGCACGGCCGACCTGACGCGCGTGCAGGTCAAAGGCGCGGGCGGCCAGTTGGTTTCGCTGGCCGAACTGGGGCACTGGGAGACGGGCCGGGTCGATCAGATGATCTACCACAAAAACCTGCAGCGCGTGGCATACGTGTTTGCCGAAACGGCCGGCCGCCCGCCGGCGGACGTGGTAATGGACGTCGTGGCGGATCGGCAGGCGGCCGGCGCCAGCGGGGACTCGAATCGTCGCGAAGGCTTGGATCCGATCGCCGACGGCTGGGTCGCCGACGTGGCGCCTCGACCGCTCGATCAGCGAACGTTTCTGTCCAACGGCGGCGGGATCGGCTGGCGACTGCCGGGCGGCTTTCGGGTGGACTTCGCCGGCGAGGGCGAGTGGAAGATCACACTGGATGTCTTTCGTGATCTGGGCTTGGCCTTTGCCGCCGCGCTGGTCGCGATCTACGTCTTGCTGGTCGCCCAGACCGGGTCGTTCGCGATTCCCGTGGTCGTGATGCTGGCCATCCCGCTGACCGTTCTGGGCGTAATGCCGGGCTTCTGGCTGTTGAACGCCCTCGACGCGCACCAAGTCGGCGGCTATCTGGACCCGATCTACTTTACCGCCACGGGCATGGTCGGGATGATCGGCCTGTCGGGAATCGTGACCCGCGATTCGATCATTCTGGTGGACTTCATCCACCTGTCGTTGGCTCGCGGACGGTCGCTGTTCGACGCGATCATGGAGAGCCGCGTGGTCCGTCTGCGGCCGATCTTGTTGACAACCGTCACGGCCATGCTGGGCGCGGTTCCGATCATCATCGACCCGATTTTCTCCGGATTGGCTTGGTCACTGATCTTCGGCCTGCTGGCCTCCACCCTGTTCACGCTGTTCGTCATTCCGGTCACGTACTGGCTGATCTACGCCAACAAGCCCGGGCATGGATTGCCGATCTCGGCGATGGACCAGGAATAACGCCAGACGCGGCGGCCCGCGAACTGCGATCTGGCGACAGCTTGACGATCTACGTCATACGGCTCGATTCGTTCCCCCGGTAAGGCGGGCTTCAGCCGGTCCCTGCCGCACGGAAATTGGCGTTTACGTCCTCCGTATTCGCCGCGCACTGCACGACGGAAAAACCTGAGGCCGTTGATGCGGACAAGTCTGGGTGGCGACCGAATTTCCGCTCTGTACTACGAACCTCAAACATTGTGAACTTGTTGACAATGTTTTCAGGCGGCGACAGCGTCGAGTTGCTGAAGGGTTTGATCTTTTGCGTACAGTAGCTC
>JAVYAJ010000194.1:0-10607 GCA_032229885.1 Candidatus Anammoximicrobium sp.
GACATCATCGAGCGGGACATCATCGAGCGATGTGCCGCCGAGCGAGACGCGCGAAAGCCATCTTTCGCCGGCTGCCGCCGACGTGACCGACGCCGCGAAGATCGGCGGCCTGGACGGCGATGATTGCGAGATGGACGGCGGCCAGATGAACATCGAGACGCAGAACCGTCGCACCAGCGACGGGGAGGTATAGCCATGACGCGAGCCTGGATTGCCACTGCCCTGTTGGCGTGCTCGTGGCTGTTCGGACTGGGTTATTACCAGCCGGCCAATCTGGCCGTGTGGTGCTTGTTGCTGGTTGCGGGCGTCGGATTGTTGGGCGACATTCCCGTATCCGTGCCGCCTCGACGCCACGCGCTGCTGGCCGCGGCTTTGATGCTGCCCGCGGTCTGGCTGGCGGCGTTGCCCTACAAAGCCGCGCCCGCGCTGCTGGCCGTAGGCTTGGCTGCGCGAGCATTGGGCGCACCACGTCGCTGGCCGGCGTGGCTTGCCCAGGGCGGCCTGGCGTCGGCCGCGATTTTGTGTGGCCAGGCGTTGGCGCTCGAAGCCTATACGATGGGGACGGCTCGCGCGCACGAACTGCCGTCGATTCTGGCTCGCGCGCTGGCCGTCGTGACGCGTGTCAGCGGGATCGAGACCGCGGTGGATGGCAGTTGGCTCGTGATCCGCGGTCCAGAGCATGTAGAACGCGTCGGAGCGACGTGGGATCTACTGCTGGGCGCGGGCGGCGTCTGCTTTCTCGCGGGGGGGGTGGCGCTGCTGGCGTTGGTCTCGGATTTCTGGCTCACGTCCGGCTCGAGCCCCGGCGCGCCCGCGCGCGTCCGGCTGCCAGTCCGCGCGGGGTTGCGAGACATCGTCGGCCTGGCGGCGGTCGTCATCGCGTGGGCCCCGCTGCGCGCGTCGCTGTTGATCGGATTGTGGATCCACCGCGCGTTGCGCGCCGACGGCGCGAACGAAGTCAACGTCGCGGACGTGTTCGTCAATTCGTGGCTGGACCTGCTGCTGTTGGGCGGTTTGGCCTACGCAGCGAGCCGCGTCGTTCGTCGCCGCGCACCGCGAGCCGCGCCTCGCCCGCGGCCGCCCGTCGGCTTTGGCTGGGACGCGGCGTTGGTCGCCGCGGGCGTCGCCGTGGGCACGGCGCTGGTGTATTGGCAGCCGGTGGGCCGTCCGCTGGCGGGCCGCGTCAAGGTTGTCGAGCGGCACTCGACGTGGGAGCCGACCACGACGCCGTACGGCACGGAGGTCTATGGCGAAGCCGGCTCGTACAACTATGCGGCCGCGTACGATTACTGCGGCCAATACTTTACGATGTCGCGGCTGTTGGAGACGGACGCGATCGACGATCCAACGCTGGCCGACTGTGACGTGCTGGTGATCAAGACGCCCACGTCGCGATACTCCGAAGAGGAAGTCGCGGCCGTGGTGCGTTTCGTCGAACGCGGAGGCGGTCTGCTGATGATCGGCGATCACACCAACGTGTTCAACATGAACACGAGCCTGAACGACGTGGCTCGCCATTTCGGCTTTACGTTCCGCAACGACCTGCTGTTTCGCGTGGGCACGCCGTACGAGCAGAGATATCGCGTCCCGCTCGGCTCGTCGCCGATCATCCAGCACGTGCCGCCGATGAACTTTGCCGTCTCGTGCTCGATCGATCCTAGCGCGAGTCGCGGCCGGATGTTCATTCGCAACGTCGGCCTGTACAGTCTGCCGCCAGCTTACCAGGAGATGAACTATCATCCCCAGGCCGAGTATCGGCCGCACATGCACTTTGGCGCATGGTGCCAGGCGTGGGCGACCAGCCACGGCCGCGGGCGGGTGCTGGGGTTCGCCGATTCGACGCTGTTTTCCAACTTCTGCGTATTCCAGCCCGGCAAGGCCGAACTGTTGCGCGGGATGTTGGACTGGCTGAACCATCGCAGCGTCTGGGACCGGACGGCGGCCTGGTTGGCGTTCGCGTGGTTGGCGGGTTCGGTGTCGCTCGTGCTGTTGGCCGCCGGCGCGTGGGTGGGCGTCCGCCGCGCCAGTGGCTGGACGGTGGCGTTCGCCGCGGCGTATGCCGGTTGGGCCGCGACGACCGTCGTCGTGATCGCCGCGCATCGCCGCGCGCTGCCGGTTCCCCCGCTGAAAGATCCCTGGCCGCATGTCGTCGTCGAGCGCACCGTCTCGGAGGCGCCGTTGTTCACCGGCGCGTTCGCCGACGACAAACAAGGTTTGGGCTACGGCATGTTGGAACAGTGGATCCCGCGCATCGGCAATCGCATCTCGCGGGCGACAGGTCGGGCCGCCTTTGACGGCGACGGCTTGGTCATCATCTGTCCGACGCGGTCGGTTCCACGTTGGTATGTCGAGCGTTTAGAGCGGTACGTCGCCGAGGGCGGGCGGTTGCTCGTGTTCGATTCTCCCGACGTCTCCGGCTCGACGGCCAACAGCGTGCTGTGGCCATTCGGGCTCGAATCGAGCCCGGTCGAAGCCACTCGGAACGCGGGGGCGCTGGTTTGGGCGTCGGCGTTGGAGATCCCGTCCACCCCGCTCTTGGCGTCGTGTCGGATCGACGGCGGCCAGCCGATCGCCACGATCGACGGGACTCCGGTGGCTGCCCAGACGCGTTATGGCCGCGGTCTGGTGACGGCCGTCGGCTTCGGTTCGCTGTTCAACGATATGGCGATGGGCACGCACTGGCTGCCCGAGCCGGAACCGGAGGTGCGGGCGCGTTATGACGTGCTGTACGGCTTGTTGCGGGCTTCATTGCCGTTTAGACTGCGTACTGCGCGGGTTGCGCAAGGTTTAACGAATGCATCTGGCGACTGACACTCTCTCCCACGCGATGATCTTGGACTCGCTCTCGGATGGCGTCCTGGCCGTCGATGAGCGCGGGGAGATCATCTATCTGAACCCGGCCGCCGAGCGGCTTACGGGTTGGGCCCGCGAGGACGTGTTGGGGCGGGCGTATGACGAGCTGTTCGAGGGCTGTGGATGCGAACGCCTGGTGGCCCAGACGCTGCGCACCGGACGTGGCCTGACGGGTCGCGCAAGTTGGCTGCGCGGCATCGGTGGCCGCCGTTTGGAGATCCGCGCATCGACGGCGGCCATCCGCGACGCGGACGGATGCGTGGTCGGCGCGACCGTCCTGGCTCGTCGTCGGGCCGCGACCGGGCCGCGAGCCGACGGCGTTCCCGTCGGCGGCAGCCTCCCGATCATCGGCCGCAGCCCGCCGATGATGCAGTTGCTCGAGATGATCCCCAGGTGCGCCGATAGCGTCAGCACGGTCTTGATCGAAGGCGCCAGCGGGACCGGCAAGGAGTTGGTCGCGCGCGCGATCCACGATCTGTCGCCACGGCGTGGCAAACCGTTCGTGGCGATCAACTGCGCCGCGCTGCCGGACTCGCTCTTGGAATCCGAGCTGTTCGGGTACAAGACCGGCGCGTTCACCGACGCCCGCCGCGACAAGCCCGGACGTTTCGCGTTGGCCGATACGGGCACGATTTTCCTGGACGAGATCGGCGACATCTCGCCGGCGATGCAGGTCAAGCTGTTGCGCGTACTGCAAGAGCGGGTTTTCGAGCCGCTGGGTTCGGTCGAATCCGTCCGCGTCGACGTTCGCGTGATCGCGGCGACGAATCAGAATCTGAGCGCGCTGGTGGCCGCCGGCGCATTTCGTCAGGATCTCTACTACCGGCTGAACATCATCCGCTTTCAGTTGCCTTCGTTATCCGAACGGCGCGAGGACCTCCCGCTGCTGATCGAGTATTTCATCACGAAGTTCAATCAACGTCTGAACCGACAGATCGCGGGCGTCTCGGCCGAGGTGCTGGGAACGCTGCAGGCCTATGATTTTCCCGGGAACATTCGCGAGCTGGAGAACATCGTCGAGCACGCCTTTGCGTTCTGTCGCACGGATCGGATCGAGATCGAACACCTGCCGCCGTTGAACGGGAAACCGACCGAAGGCTCGAAGCCCGTCCGCGCCGCCGCGCTCACGCTGCGCGAGCTGGAAAGACTACACATCGAAGACGCGTTGCGACGGTGCGGCGGCAACCGTAAGGCCGCGGCGCACGAACTGGGGATCGACCCCAGCACGTTGTTCCGCAAGCTCAAGCAGCGCGGAATCCCGCCTCGTGAGCGTGAATCGCGGCGAAAACCACGTTGAGTTCGGCCGCGTCACGGCTTGCATCGCACGCCCCAGCCGGCGGGAAACAACCCGGCCGCACCGGGCTACGCCTTTGCGCACGCTGCCGCGGGGGTTATGTTTACACGTATGCGGATCGGAGCGCCAACACCGAAAGAACGCGGTCCATGACGAAACAACAGCTTCCGCCAGATGTCGCGGATGAACCATCGCCGCCGTTCGAGGACGCGTTAGCGAAGCTCGAGCGTTCGGTCAGCCAGTTGGAAGACGGCAAACTGGGCTTGAGCCAATCCCTGCAGTGCTACGAAGAGGGGGTAAAACAGCTCAAGCTGTGTTATCGAGCCCTGGAGATCGCCGAGCGGAAGATCGAACTGCTGGCCGGAGTCGACGCCGAGGGGCGGGCGATAACCGAGCCGTTTGACGAGGGCGAGATGACGTTGGACGAAAAGGCGGCCGCGCGCAGTCAACGCCGCTCGCGTCCGGCGTCGCGCAACCGCGCCGCGGACCAGGAGAGGGATTCCTCGGGTGGGCTCTTTTCGTAGCGGCCCCACGGCCGCATGATCGATTCCACGAGTTGCCCGTCGAAGGCGGCTCTAGCGCGTCGCGCGCGACTCGCGTGCGGCGGCATCCTCAACGTATGATAGCCTGCGGTTCTCAACTATTTCTCGACTATGTTCACGGGAACAGTCCGCTGGTCGAAGCTGCGCTGGATCGCTATTCCCAGTACGGCGACGACTGCCCGCCGACGCTCCGCCAGGCGATCCGGCACAGCCTGCTGGCGCCTGGCAAACGGCTTCGCCCGTTGCTGGTGTTGCTGGCCGCCGGGGCCTGTGGATGTCCGCCGCGGGCGGCGCTGCCCGCGGCCTGCGCCGTCGAGATGGTGCATACGTACTCGCTGATCCACGACGACCTGCCGGCGATGGACAACGACCAATATCGGCGCGGCCGCCCGTGCTGTCACGTCCAGTTTGGCGAGGCGCAAGCGATCCTGGCCGGCGACGCCCTATTGGCGCAGGCGTTCGAGATCCTGGCGGACGAGGTTCAGCCGGCCGACGTCGCCGTCCGCTGTTGTCAAGCCTTGGCGCGGGCGGCCGGCCCCGGTGCGCTGGTGGGGGGGCAGGCCGCCGATCTCGAATGCGCCGGAAACACCGGCGATCTAGCCCGTCTCGAACACATCCACCGCCGCAAAACGGGCGCGCTGTTCCGCGTCTCGCTGCAGTTGGGCGGGCTGATCGCCCGCGCCGAACGCTCGCGCCTGGACGCCTTGGACGCCTTTGGCCAAAAACTTGGTCTGGCTTTCCAGATCATCGACGACCTGTTGGACGAGCAAGGCAATGCGAGCTCGTTGGGCAAGAGCGTGGGCAAGGATCGGAAACAGGCCAAACTGACCTTTCCAGCGCTGTTGGGCGAAGCGCGCAGCCAGCAGCGCGCCGCGGCTTTGATCGACGAGGCCCAGGCCGAACTGCGCGCGTTCGGCGACCGGGCCGGTTGCCTCCAATCGCTCGCCCAGTACGTGTTGGAAAGGAACCATTGATCCGTGACGCACCGCTGGTTGGGTACAATCGACACGCCGCTGGCTCTCCAGGCCATGTCCACCGCGCAGTTGACGGAACTGGCGAGCGAGATTCGCGAGATGCTGTGCACGTTGCTGGCGCAACGCTCGGCGCACTTCTCGTCGAATCTCGGCGTCGTCGAACTGTGCCTGGCTTTGCACAGCGTCTTCGATTTTCGCGAGGACCGCCTGATCTGGGACACCGGGCATCAGATCTATCCGCACAAACTGGTCACGGGGCGATACACTCAGTTTGCCACGATTCGGACGCGCGGCGGACTGATGGGGTATCCCAATCCGGTCGAAAGTCCGTTCGATCTGTTCATGACCGGCCACGCCGGCTGTAGCCTGTCGACCGCGCTGGGATTGAAAACGGGCGATGATCTGTTGGGCCGCGGCAAGCGCCGCGCAGTGGCGGTCATCGGCGACGGCGCGTTCGCCTCGGGAGTCGTGTTCGAGGCCATGAGCAACGCGGGCGGGCTAGGAAAAGACCTGCTCGTGATCCTGAACGACAACAAGATGTCGATCTGCCCACGGGTCGGCGGGATGGCCGGATACCTGGACCGCCTACGAACCAACCCCTTCTACACGGGGTTGAAGACCGAAGTGCTGAAGGTGCTGAATCGCGTTCCCCTGTTCGGCGATCCGACGGAACGCTTCCTGGCCCAATTGAAAGAGGCGGTCAAAGCCGGGCTGCACGGCGGCATGTTGTTCGAAGATTTGGGATTCTGCTACCTGGGACCGATCGATGGCCACGACCTGACGGTCCTGCGCAAATACCTGAAGATGGTCAAACAGCTCGCCGGCCCGATCCTGCTGCATGTCGTGACCGAAAAGGGCCACGGATACGAGCCGGCGGCGCAGGATCCGGTGTATTTTCATACGCCGCCCGCGTTGCCAACCGTTCCCGGATCCGGGTCCATGCCGGGATCCGGACCAGAGCCTGGCGCTGCGCCTGCGCCCGAACAGGCGTCCGCGCGCGAAGCGCGATCCTTTACCGAGGTGGCGCGCGACGCGATTCACCACCAGATGACGCGCAACCTGCGGGTCACCGTCTTGACCGCCGCCATGTGCCAGGGCAACAAACTCGAGCCGATTCGCGACACGTTTCCCGACCGTTTCTTCGATACGGGCATCTGCGAATCGCACGCGGTCGCGTTCGCCGCCGGTTTGGCCAAAGCGGGCGTTCGGCCGATCGTCGACATCTATAGCACGTTCCTCCAGCGGAGCTATGATCAGATCTTTCAAGAGGTCGCCCTGCAGAACCTGCCCGTTGTGTTCATGTTGGACCGATCCGGGGTGGTCGGTCCGGACGGCCCCACGCATCATGGCGCGTTCGACCTGGCCTACCTGCGCGTCTTTCCGAACCTCGTCGTCATGGCCCCCGGCGACGCCTACGACTTGCAGGCCATGCTCGAGTTCGCCTTGCATCACGACGCGCCGTGTTCGATTCGGTATCCCAAGGCCGCCGCGCCGTGCCTGGACGGCGAGCGGACGCCGATCGAGTTGGGGTGCGCCGAAGTGCTGAGCTGGGGACGTGACGGAGTGCTGCTGTGCTGCGGCTCGCTGGTCGCGGACGCCTGCCGCGCGGCTCGCCAATTGGAACGTCATGGATTGGATGTCGGCGTCGTCAACGTCCGGTTTGCCAAGCCGTTGGACACGGACGTGATCGAGCGGGCTTTGGAACAGGGCGGCTTTGTCGTCACGATCGAAGAAGGCTGTCTGGCCGGAGGCTTTGGCAGCGCCGTCCTCGAAGCGGCGATCGACGCCGGTTGGGACGTCCGACGGCTGGCCCGCCTGGGACTGCCCGACCGATTCATCGAGCACGGGGGGCGCGACGAATTGCTGGCCGACCTGGGACTGAACGCCGACGGCATCGCGCACGCTTGCTTGGCAATCGCCGGCCGCACGGATATGCTATGTCGCGTGTCCGAAAACTGCTCTTAAGAGGCGATCTCCTTGCCGACCGTACCTGTTGTCAATCCGCCGCCGTGGATTCTGGCTGGGCGAACCCGCCCTCGCGCGGTCCTGTTGGGCAGCGGCGAGCGGCCCCGCGTGTTGAGCGAGGCCCAGCGACTGCGGCCGCTGATCGAGCGGCACGCGGATGTTCTGCTGGCCGACTTCTGCTTTCAGGACGACCTGTCCGAGATCGACGCCGATCTGGCAATCGTCTTCGGCGGCGATGGCTCGATTTTACGCGCGGCGAAACAGTTGAAAGAAAAGCAAATCCCCGTTTTAGGCGTAAATCTAGGTAGACTGGGATTTTTAGCGAGCGTCTCTGTGCGCGAGTTTGAGGAGTGTCTTCCCCGGATCTGCGCGGGCGCCTGCACGATCCTGGACCATCTGATGCTGCGGTGCGAGGTGGTCCGCGATGGCCAGCCGCTGGTGTGCCAGTTGGGCCTGAACGAAGCCGCGATTCTGGGCGGCCCGCCCTACGCCATGTTGTCCATCGAACTGTACGTTGACTCCGATCTGGTAACCACTTATAGTTGCGACGGCCTGATCATCAGCACGCCGGTCGGCTCGACCGCGCACAATCTATCCGCGGGAGGGCCGATCCTGCGCAAGGATCTGCAAGCCGTCGTCATTTCGCCGATCAATCCGCACACGTTGACGATTCGGCCGGTGGTTGACGCCGCGGATCGCGTGTACGAGATGGTTGTTCGCCAGCCTCACGCCAGCGCGACGGCCGTGTTGGACGGCGTGCCCCTGTGGCGTTTGGCGGCCGGCGACCGGGTTCGCGTCGAACGGGCCGGTCCGACGTTCAAAATGCTCGAGATCCCCGAACACAACTATTATCGCACGTTGCGAGAAAAACTGGGTTGGGGCGGCGACGTTCGCAACAACGTACTGGGCGACAATGTACTGGGCACGGAGGGACACGGATGAACCAGAGCCGAAAGCACCTGACGGCGCGTCTGGCCGCGATGGCTCGTCGCACGGCGCGGGCCGGACGGACGAAGGCCGTCCGCCGCTGGCTGGCGGCGGTCGGTGCGCTCGTGATGCTCGTCGCGGCAACGCGCGCCGCCGAGGCGCCGAAGGAGAAGGACGCTGCGCCCGTCGACGCTGCGCCCATCGATGCCTCGCAGCGCTACGATCTGCGCTACCGGTTTTCGCCCGGCGAGGTGTTTCGCTGCCGGGTGACGCACCTGACCACGGTCGACACGTCGCTGCGCGGCGTGAGCGAAACCGCCCAGACGCGCAGCGTGTCGACCAAGGCCTGGAAGATCGTCGGCGTCGATGCGAGCGGCAATGTGTCCTTTACGTACACCGTCGAGGACGCCAACATGTGGCAGCAATTGACCGGCCGCCAGGAAATCCGCTACGACAGTTCCCGAAACGACGAACCGCCGGACGCGTATCGGCACGTGGCCGAGACCATCGGCGTTCCCCTGGGAACGATCACCATCAGCCCGGCGGGCGAGATCCTGCGGCGCGAGAACGCCCGTCCGCAGTTCAACCCGGGAATCGGCGAGCTGACGATTCCGCTGCCGCGGCAGGGCGTCAAGGTCGGCGAAAACTGGTCGCAAGACGGCGAATTGCCGATTCGCTTGGAAGACGGCCGTGTGAAACGCATCAAGATCCGCCATGTTTACGAGCTGAAAAAAGTGCGGACGGGCGTGGCCACGATCACGGTCAGAACCGAGGTGCTCACGCCGGTCGACGATCCGGCGGTTCAATCCCAGTTGGTTCAGCGGCAAAAACGGGGTGAAATCCGCTTTGACGTCGATGCCGGACGCGTACTGCAACAGCAGATGGACATCGACGAGACGGTGATCGGCTTCAACGGACCGGATAGCCGGATGAAGTATCTGGCTCGTCTGACGGAAGAAACGCTTCCTCAGAACGACGTGGCTCGCCACGCGACGCCGAGCGTGCACTGAGCCTGCGCCGCGCATCCACTGAGCTTACGCCGCGCGGCTGACCGCTTATCCGCCGCGTCCTTGCCCGCCCGACGGTCCGCCACGGGCGGCCTCGCCAGAGGACCGCGTCCGGGCGCCCGGCGGACGTGGCGCACTCGAGCCTTGCGTTTTGATTGCTACGTCGATGAACACTCGCCGATCGCCTGTCTGGCCGAGACCGTCCGCATCCGAGCGGTGGCGCTGGCTGATCGCGACGTGCGCCGGTTTCGGCTACTGTCCCATCTTGCCCGGCAGTTGCGGCGCGCTGTGGGGCGTGGCCGGATATGTCGCCCTGGCCTCGTGGCTCGTCGCCGAACCGTGGCAAACCGTCGGGATCGCGGTCCTGCTGGTCCTGGCGTGTGCGGCGACCTACTGGCTGTCGCCTTGGGCGGAACGCTTTTTTCAAGAGGAGGATTCGGCCAGATTCGTCACGGACGAAGTGGCCGGATTCCTGATGACGGTCCTGTTGTTCCGTCCGGCCGAAGTAGGCGTCCCGCTGATCGTTCTCTGGGCGTTTCCCGTCACGCGGATCCTGGACATGATCAAGCCGCCTCCGGCGCGTCGGCTCGAGCGTCTGCCAGGCGGTTGGGGAGTGCTCGCCGACGATTTGTTGGACTCGTGTTACGCCGCCCTCGCGCTGCACGGTCTGTTCTATCTGCGCCCAGAATGGTTCGGCGTCTGAGCTCACGACGGGGGGTAAGGCTCCCGAATGTTCCGCGCCGGAATCATCTGACTTGACTTCGCGTCCGGCATTTCCCTTCCGCACGCCAGCCTCCGAGTCTTAGTCCGTATCATGGGCGCACCGTGCGCACATCTTGTACATTAGTCTGTATACTGCACTTTTGGGTTAATGGCACTAGACCGCGTTAGGTGACCTTGCCATTGGGTGATTGTTGCGCAGCGCAGACGACAGGAAGCGTGTTGGCCGAAGGCCAACATCAACGTAGCCTGGGGCAACGCCCCAGGAGTCAGAGATGACAGCAATCGTGTTGGCCGAAGGCCAACATCAACGTAGCCTGGGGCA